>NZ_JAUSXL010000002.1:5016842-5319885 GCF_030815975.1 Variovorax paradoxus | reverse complement strand
CACGCCGGCGTGGGCGTAGCTGATCACGCCGGGCTTGGCCTTGGCCTGCGCCACCATGTCGCGCAGCGACTTGAAGGGCGAACTGGCCGGCACCGCGATGCCGAAGGTCTGGCCCGAGGTGCGGGCCAGGTAGCTCAGGTCCTTGAGCGGATCGATCTGCACGGTGCCGATCTGCGCGAAGCGCGTCACCGAGATGGGGATCTGCCCGATCGTGTAGCCGTCGGGCCGCGCCGAGGCCAGCGCCTTGGTGCCGATCATTCCCGAGGCGCCGGCCCGGTTTTCCAGCGCAATGGGCTGGCCGAGCTCGCGCGCGGCGATCTGGCAGACGGCGCGCATCGAGCGGTCCGCAGTGCCGCCCGCGGGCCACGGGCAGATGAAGCTGATGGGGCGGTCCGGATAGTCCGCGGCAAAGGCGCGGCCGGTGGCAGTGGCGAGCGCGGCGGCGCCGAGGCCGCCCAGCACCAGTTGGCGCCGCTGCAGGGTGCGATGGAAGTCCATGTGTGTCTCCGACAATTTGTAGTTCGATGAAAGCTGGGCGCATTCTTCAGCAGACAATCATTGCAATCCAATGAAATAGCGGACTCTCTTCATAGCCTGGAGGTTATGAAGAGGAAAAAGCCCGCAAGCCCCACGATGAGCCAGATCGACCGCGTCCTGCGTTCCAACCTCAAGTTGCGCCACCTGCAGATGCTGGTGGCGCTCGACCAGTTCCGCCACCTGGGCCGCGCGGCCGAGTTCCTGTCGGTCACGCAGCCGGCGGTGTCCAAGTCGCTGGTGGAGATCGAACGCATGTTCGGCCTGGCGCTGTTCGAGCGCTCCACGCGCGGCACCGAGCCCACGCCCTACGGCGACAGCGTGGTGCGTTTCGCGCGCTCGGTGCTGGCCGACTACGACCGCACGCGCGACGAGATCGCGGCCGTGGCCAGCGGCGCCGCGGGCCGCACCAGCGTGGGCGCCATGGTGGTGGCCATGCCGGTGCTGCTGGCGCGCGCGGTCGAAATGCTCAAGGCCAACTCCTCGCAGACCACGGTGCTGGTGGAGGAGGGCGACCTCACGCGCCTGCTGCCCAAGCTGCGCCTGGGCGAGCTCGACCTGTTCGTGGGACGGCTGGAGCCCGGCTACGCGGCGCCCGACCTCGACACCGAGGCGTTGCACCCCGAGCCCATGCAGGTGGTGGTGCGCCCGGGGCATCCGCTGGCCGCGAAGCGCCGGCTGGGCTGGGCCGACCTGGCGAAGGAGTGCTGCGTGATGCCGCCGCCCTGGGCCTCGCTGCGCGTGAAGCTCGACCAGATGTTCTTTCGCGACGGTGTGCATCCACCGGCCGACATCATCGAGTCGGCCTCCTTCCTGGCGCAGATCAGCTTTTTGCAGCAGCGCGATGCGGTGGCCTTCATGGCGCGCTCCGTGGCGCGGCATTTTCAGCAGCAGGGCATGCTGAAGGTGCTGACGCTCAAGGTGCCGATCGAGTTGCCGCCGGTGGGCCTCATCACCATGCGCGGGCGCAGGCGCACGCCCAGCACGCAGCAGCTGCTCGAATGCCTGCGGCGCGCGGCCAGGGCCAAATCCCCGGCTTGAGGCGGCGCCGTGGCTTTCCGGCACGGCATCCCCAATTCATGGGTATGCACCCTGCAGTGCCTTCGAAGACCATTCGGGCATGTACTTGCATACCCTGGTCGCCGGTCTGCCGCATGCGGACCGCACGGCATTGGACGAGGCCAGCGAACTGCGCGCCTACCAGTGCGATGAACCCGTTCTTGCCTCGGGCGAGTGGACGGACCGGGTCTATTGCGTGGCGAGCGGGCTGCTGCACGTGGTGAGCCATGGGCGCGCGAGCGGCGCCGATGTCGTGACCGACCTGATTGGCCAGCACGACTTCTTTCTTGGCCCGTCGCTCAGCGAAGACCGCTACCAGGCGAAGCACACGCTGGTGGCGGCGCAGGCTTCATCGGTGTACCTGATTCCCGTGGCGGCCATGCGCGGGCTCTGCGAAAAGCACCCGCAGGTGGCCGTGAAGCTGCTCGGCATTGCCATCGAGCGCACGAGGGCGCTGCGTGGGCAACTCGGCCTGGGGTAGGCACCGGCCGGTTGCCGTCGCGCGCTATTTGCCCGGCGGCGGATTGGCAGGTGCCGTCTGCGGCGCGCTCTGCGTCGGCGTCGACGGCTTGACCGGCCCTTCCTCGCGCGTCTGCGTCAGGAAGTTGTAGGCCAGCGCCAGGATGAATACCACGATGGCCGCGCCGATACCCCACCGGAACACCCGCGCGTTGTCGCGTTCGTCGGACTTGAGTTGTCGAGAGGGCTTCATGCGCCCAACGCTGCGCCGGTGCGCAGGCCTGCGATGTCGGACATTGGAGACGGCCGCATGGCGACGCGTGCTTACGCCTTCGCCTGCGCGATGATGCCGCGCACCAGGGCCGACAGCGTGCAGAGGTAGCGCGCGTCGGCCGAGAGCGAGCGGCTCATGGCGTGGATGAGTTCGCCGAAGTCCTCATCCCCGGGGCCGCTGCCGGCATCGAGCCGGTGGCGCGACATCGCAACGCAGATGCGGCTCTGCACCTGCATGTAGTGGGCGCGCAGCAGCACGCTGCGCGCGAGCAGTACATCCAGGTTCAACAGGTCCAATGCGGTCATGGATGTTCCTTCACTTTTCGCGGAACGACCTCGGCCCAATGCGGTGTCGAAGAAGATTCGGACGGAGGCCGGGCGCGCCGCGTAGGAAGCTTTCTCGTGTGCTGCGACAGCACAGACTACATGGCTGCCTGCCTGTCGCTGGCGCCGCGCCGCAACGCCGGCAGGCCTGCGTCAGAGCTGACCCTGGCCATCGCCGGTGCGGTCGTGCACCCAGCGCATCGCCTGCTGCTCCGCGTGCCGCAGCGCCTCCGCCTCGGTGGCATAGGCGATCTCGTCGGTGTCGTTGGGCAGCGTCTCCTTTTCCTCCGCGCCGTGCCCGCGGCCGAGGCACACGACCACGGGGCGGTACACGCCGGGGCCCGTGCGCTGCGCACCGTACTTGAAGTGCCAACCCCTGTAGATGAAGTCGATGCCCGGTTCCCCGGCGCCGCTCCCGGCGGCTGCGTCCTGCGTGATCATTGCGAATCCTCCTTGAGCGTGAAGGCGTCGAGTGCTCGAGTTGAATCGCACCAAAGCTAGGCGGCGGGCGCGATGCGAGGCGTCGGACGACGTGCCGTCGGGCAGTCCGCTGGCCCCGGCAAGATGCCGCCGCTGCCATTTGTAGGCGCAGTGGCAAAATTTGAGGATCGAACGCCGCGCATCACAGGCCAGGAGGCTCCGGTCCCGCAATGACTCCCTTGTCCCCATCGAACCCGCCACCGTCCTCTTCGGATGCCAGTGACGGCGAGTCCGAGCGCGCGCCCACCGCACTGGGCTTCCCGGTCATCGGCATCGGCGCCTCCGCGGGCGGGCTGGAAGCACTGATCCGCTTTTTCGGGAACATGCCGCCCGATGAGGGCATGGCCTTTGTCGTCATCCTGCATCTCTCGCCCGAGCACGAGAGCAACGCCGCCGACATCCTGCAGCGCGCCACCCGGATGCCCGTCGCGCAGGTCACGCGGCCGACGCCGGTCGAAGCCGACCACGTCTACGTGATTCCACCGGGCATGGAGCTCACGATGAGCGACGGCCACCTGCAGGTGGCCGCCAGCGAGCGCGCCACGGGACTTCATGCGGAGGTCGATGTGTTCTTTCGCACCCTGGCCGAGGTGCACAAGGAGCGGGCCATCTGCATCGTGATGTCGGGCATGGGCAGCGATGGCGCGGTCGGCCTCACCCGCGTGAAGGAGAACGGCGGCATCACCATGGCGCAGTCGCCCGGCGACGCGGCGCACGACGCCATGCCGCGCGCGGCCATCACCACCGGCATGGTCGACATCGTGATGCCGGTGGCCGACATGGGCCAGCGCCTGGTCGAGCTCTGGCGCAATGCGCAGCACATCCGCCTGCCGCACGAGGAGCCGGCGGGCCCGGTGGCCCAGGGGCCCGACAGCGGCGCGGAGGCCAGCCTGGCCGAGCAGGCATTGCAGGAGATCATGGAGCTCCTGCGCACCTCCACGCGGCACGACTTCCACCACTACAAGCGGGCCACGGTGCTGCGCCGCCTGGAGCGCCGGCTGCAGGTGAACCGCCTGGCCGACCTGCCGGCCTACCGCGACTTCCTGCGCGACCACCCCGAGGAAGCGGCGCCGCTGCTGCAGGACATGCTCATCAGCGTGACCAACTTCTTCCGCGATCCCGATGCCTTCGAGGCCCTCGAGCGCGAGGCCATTCCCGCGCTGATCGAGAGCAAGCAGCCAGGCGAGCAGGTGCGCGCCTGGGTGGCGGGCTGCGCCACCGGCGAGGAAGCCTATTCGCTGAGCCTGCTGCTGCGCGAGCAGGTCGACCGGCAGTCCAAGCCGCTCGATATCCAGATCTTTGCCACCGACATCGACGAGCGAGCCATTGCCGTGGCGCGCAAAGGCCTCTATGCCCAGGGCATTGCGGAAGACATCTCGCCTTCGCGGCTGCGGCAGTTCTTCGTGGCCGAGCAGGACCAGTACCGCGTCGCCACCTCGGTGCGCGAGCCGGTGCTCTTTGCATTGCACAACCTGCTGCGCGATCCGCCGTTCTCGCGGCTGGACCTCATATGCTGCCGCAATCTCCTGATCTATCTCGACCGCGCAGCCCAGGCGCATGTGCTGGAGATGTTCCGCGTTGCGCTCAAGCCCGGCGGCTACCTGTTTCTCGGCACTTCGGAATCGATCGACGTGGCGGGCAGCCTGTTCGCTTCCGTCGACAAGAAGAACCGCATCTACCGCGCCGATCCTCAGCTCTCGCCCGGACGCCACGTGCCCCTCATCAGCGATGCGCCGCCCGGGCACGGCGCGACCGGTTCCATGCAGGCGCTGCGCTCGCACAAGCGCAGCGAGCGCCTGAGCTTCGCGCAACTGCACCAGCGTGCGCTGGAGCAGTTCTCGCCGCCCAGCGTGCTCGTCAACGCCGACCATGACGTGCTGCACCTGTCCCATGGCGCGGGCCGCTTCCTGGAGCGGCCCGGCGGCGAACCTTCGAACAACCTCCTGAACAACGTGCGGCCCGACCTGCGGCTGGAATTGCGAACCGCGCTCTTCAAGGCCGCGCAGACGAACCGCAGCGTGGAGACGCGGCTCGTGCAGAAGCGGGACGACGGCCGGCAGATGTTTCTCAACATCACCGTGCGTCCGCTGCAGCAGAAGGAAGACGAGAAGGGCGGCGCTGCGCAGCTGACGCTCGTGGTGTTCGACGAAATCGAGGAAAGCATGCAACCCGAAGGCGGCGAGCCGGCCGATGCGGCGCGCGAGCAGCTCATCGGCAAGATGGAAGACGAGATCCGCCAGCTCAAGCTGCATCTGCAGGACACCATCGAGAGCTCCGAAACCGCGACCGAGGAGCTGAAGGCCTCCAACGAGGAACTGCAGGCCATCAACGAGGAGCTGCGTTCGGCCACCGAGGAACTCGAAACCAGCAAGGAAGAACTGCAGTCGATGAACGAGGAGCTCGTGACCGTCAATTTCGAGCTCAAGATGAAGGTGGAAGAGCGCGGCCACATCAACGACGACCTGCAGAACCTGATTGCCTCGTCCGAGATTGCCACCGTTTTCGTGGACCGCGGCATGCACATCAAGCGCTACACGCCGCACGCGAGCAAGCTGTTCAACCTGATTTCGTCGGACCTCGGGCGTTCGCTGTTCGACATCACCAGCCGGCTCGACTATCCGGAACTGGCGCACGACACCGCGGCGGCCTTCAAGGAGCTGCGCGCCAGCGAGCGGCACGTGGCCAGCGCGGACGGGCGGCAATTCCTGGCCCGCATTCTCCCGTACCGCACGGCGGAAGACAGGATCGAAGGCGCGATCCTCAACTTCTTCGACATCACCGAGCTGCGCGCCGCCGAAGAGCGGGTGCGCGCGGGCGAGGAGCGGCTGCGGCAGGTGGCGGCCACGACGCGCGACTTCGCCATCATCACGACCGACGAGCGGGGCCTGATCACCACGTGGAACGCGGGCGCGCAGCGCATCTTCGGCTACTCGGAAGAAGAGATGCTGCACCAGCCGCTCGCGATGATCTTCACCGCCGAAGACCAGGCGAGCGGCGTGCCTGAGGCGCAGATGCGCCGCGCGCTCGAGCTGGGCCGCGCCGAGGACGAGCGCTGGCACCAGCGCAAGGACGGCAGCCGCCTCTTCTGCAGCGGCGTCACCACGCCGCTGGAGCCCGCGGCGGGCGGCGGCTTTGCCAAGATCGCGCGCGACATGACGGGTACCAAGCAGCACGAGCTCGCGCAGGAGCATCGCCTCTTCAAGGAAAAGAAGGCCAGCCTCAGCGCGCAGATGGCCAACGAGCTCAAGGACAGGTTCCTGGCCGTGATGTCGCACGAGCTGAAGCAGCCGCTCAACCTGATCCAGATGAATGCCGAGCTGCTCATGCACATGCCGGGCACCTCCGAAAACCCGGCCGTGCGGCGGGTGGGCGAGACCATTAAGCGCGCCGTGGCGAGCCAGACGCGCATCATCAACGACCTGCTCGATCTCTCGCGCATCCGCACCGGCAAGCTGCGGTTGAACCGGGTGGCGGTCGACCTGGGCGAGCTGGTGCAGGCCGTGGCGCATGCCGCCGTGAGCGGCGCGGCCGGTAAGCAACTCGCACTGGAGCTGGACTGCGATGCCGGCGTAGCCTGCGACGGCGATCGCGTGCGCATCGAGCAGATCGCCTGGAACCTGCTGAGCAATGCGGTCAAGTTCACGCCCGATGGCGGGCGCATCCGGGTCCGCGTTGCCGCGGCCGACGAGAGTTTTGCCAAGCTCACGGTGAGCGATACGGGCTGCGGCATCGCACCGGAATTTCTTGCGCATGTGTTCGGCATGTTCAACCAGGCGAGCAGCGATGTGACGCCGCCCAATGGCGGCCTGGGCATCGGCCTGGCGCTGGTCCATGAACTGACGCGGGCCCACGGCGGCCGGGTGGAGGTGCATTCGGCGGGGCTGGGGCAGGGCGCCGAATTCAGCGTGTGGCTGCCGCGCGTGGGCGCGGCCGTGGAGCCGCCGGCGGACCGGGTGCCGGCCGAAGTCAGCCTCGTCGGCTGGCGCGTGCTCGCGGTGGACGACCATGCCGATGCGCTGGCTCCGTTCGCCGAGGTGCTGCGGCTCGAGGGCGCCATGGTCGACATTGCGCAGAGCGCGAAGAAGGGCCTGGAGCTGCTGGAGTCGAACACCTACGACCTGCTGGTATCCGACCTTGGCATGCCCGAGATGGACGGCTACCAGTTCATTGCCGAGGTGCGGCGGCGGCCGGCCACGCGCGAGCTGCCTTCCATCGCGATGTCCGGCTTCGGCCGCCGCGCCGATGCGCGCCGGGCGCTCGAGGCCGGCTTCAACGCGCACCTGCCCAAGCCCGCGTCGATCGAGGAACTCAAGGCCGCCATCGGCCGGCTGTGAGAGCTTGCGCTAGCGCGGCGTGCGGAAGATGAAGCCGCTGGCCGGCGCGATCCACGCGGCCTCGCCGGTGGCGTGCACCGCGGGCGCCGCGGCGCCGCAGCCGGTGAACAGCGTGCGCTCCTCGGCCAGCAGGAACTGGCGCGCGGGCGCGCCCTGATCGGCGGACCCGGCCTGCCGGACGTGCAGCGTCGCACCCGCAAGGCGCAGGGTGTCTCCGGGCTCCGGCGACAGCACGGTGGCATCGGGCCATGCGGATCGAAGCGCATCGAGCGACTCGGCCGATGGCTGCGGGCGCGCCGCGGTCCAGAGCAGCCACTTCACCTGGCCCGGCGCCTCGCTTCGCGCAACGCCATGCGGCGCGGGGTCGATCAATGCCCACTGGCCGCCTTCGCCGCCGACGAAATAGCTGTGATGCGAATCCGGCGCGCCAGCCACGCGCACGACGCGTGCCGACAGCCGCGTGGCGAGGCCGGGCTCGAGCGCGTAGTGCGCATGGCCCTGGCCGTCGGGGTCGATGCGGCCGATTTCCTCGTAGGCGGCTTCTTCGATGTTCACTGCGCGGCGGCCCGAAGGCCCGTCGGCCAGGCGCGGCATGTTCAGCACGATCCGTGTCTGGCTTCGCGCATGGGCCATGCAGGCGGCGGCGCTGCCGAAGCGTGCCAGCTGTTCGAGCGTGCGCCGCGTCACGTTCATCAGCTTGAGGCCGCGGCGCGGATCCGCTGCTTCCGCGGGCTTCAGCCACATGTGCTCCACCGTCTCGCGGCCGTCGGGTTTCACGTCCTGGCCCGCCGGCATCTGTGCAATGAAAAAGCGGGTATCGAAGCGGCGCGGCATGCCGGGCGGCGTGAGCCAGTGGCTGAAATAGGCCAGCCGGTCCATCGCGAGGCGCCAGCCTTGCGCCTCGCACATGGCCAGCAGCGCATCGGTGCCTTGCTCGGCGGCGTGGCGCATGGCTTCGAGCCGGCTCGGCGGCAGCCGGTCGAGTTCGACCAGGCGGTCTTCGGCATCGCTTGCGAACAGGACGCCCGCTTCCTCGAAGCATTCGCGCACCGCGGCGGCGTAGTAGTCGAGGCCGCCATCGGCCACGCCCAGGCGCGCGCTGGCCGCGGCATCGTCCAGGCCCTTGCACATCAGGTGCAGGCGGCGGTCGTGCGTATCGACCACGCCACCCGGAAACACGCTGGCACCGCTGTTCTGGTCATCGGCCTTCTCGGCGCGGCGCAGCAGCAGCACTTCCATGCCGTGGGCGCCGTCGCGCAAGAGGATCAGGGAGGCTGCAACCCGGATGGGGCGCGGCATGGACGGCGCCGGACCCGGCGGGATCGTGGTCGAAGGCTTGGCGCTCATGGGCGCCGATTGTCGGGCCAACACGGGGCCCGGCCGCGACTTTAGTCCTTGGGTGTCAGCTGCCCCGCCGCGCCGCCGGCGCTGGAGTTGGCCGACTTGCCGAGCGAGGCGCCTTCGTTGACCTTGGGCGTGGCCACGGGGCCTTCGGATTTTTTCGTCACCGGTGCCCGCTGGCTCGATGCGGGCCGGACCAGCCGCGGGGTGCGGTCCTGCTTCGACTTCGATGGGCTCATGCATACCTCCTGGCATCTTGCGCCGGTTGCGCCCGGCGCCTGAGCCCACGTTATCGCAGGCACGGCGCGCCGGTGTCGGACAGCCTGCATGCCGGCGTAGGACGCGGCGTGAGAACACGGCGTGAGAACGCCCTAGATCGCGCGCTGGTTCACCCGCTTCGAGAGCTGCTCGGCGCTTTCCCTGCGCTCGCTGTAGCGGTCGACCAGGTAGGCGGCCGCTTCGCGCGTGAGCAGGGTGAACTTCATCAGTTCCTCCATCACGTCGACCACGCGCTCGTAGCAGGCGGAGGGCTTCATCCGCCCGGCTTCGTCGAACTCCAGGAAGGCCTTGGCGACGGACGACTGGTTGGGGATGGTCAGCATGCGCATCCAGCGCCCGAGCACGCGCAGCTGGTTCACCGCGTTGAACGACTGCGAGCCGCCCGACACCTGCATGACGGCCAGCGTCTTGCCCTGCGTGGGCCGCACGGCGCCCACGCTCAGCGGAATCCAGTCGATCTGCGCCTTCATGAGGCCGGTCATGGCGCCGTGGCGTTCGGGCGAGCACCACACCATGCCTTCGGCCCACTGCGCCAGTTCGCGCAGCTGCCGCACCTTCGGATGATCGTCGGGCGCGCTGTCGGGCAGCGGCAGTCCGGCCGGATCGAAGATGCGCGTTTCGCCGCCCATGGCCTGCAGCAGCCGCGCGGCCTCTTCGGTCAGCAGGCGGCTGTAGGAGCGCTCGCGCAGCGAGCCGTACAGCAGCAGGAAGCGCGGCGCATGGTGCGCCGGCGCGGCGCTGGGAAAAAGGCGCTCGGGCGAGGGCCGGTCGAACAGCCCGGCGTCGATGTTCGGAAGCTCAGGCAGCGCGGTCGACACGGCGGCCCTCCGCGTCGATGACCATCTCGCCATCTTCCTTGGTGAACGGCCCTTTTTGCGGCGAGGGCAGGATGTCGAGCACCTCTTCCGAAGGGCGGCACAGCCGCGTGCCGATCGGCGTGGCGACGATGGGTCGGTTGATGAGGATCGGATGCGCGACCATGAAGTCGAGCAGCTGCTCGTCGGACCACTTCGGGTCGTCGAGCCCGAGTTCGTCGTAGGGCGTGCCCTTGCGGCGCAGCAGCGCGCGCGGCGACATGGCCATGGCGGCGAGCAGCTCGCGCAGCGTTTCCTTGTCGGGCGGGGTCTTGAGGTATTCGATGACCCGGGGCTCTTCGCCGCTGTTGCGGATCAGCGCGAGTGTGTTGCGCGAGGTGCCGCACGCGGGGTTGTGAAAGATGGTGATGGAGGAGCTTGTCGATTGCATTCTTGAAATTATGCAACTATTATTGAATTATGGAAGAACAAGACATCGTCAGATCCCTCGCCGCGCTGGCCCAGCCGGTGCGCCTTCAGGTGTTCCGCGCGCTGGTGGTTGCGGGCCCGGCAGGGCTCACGCCCGGCGCGCTGGTCGAGGCGCTCGGCGTGCAGGCCACCAGCCTCTCGTTTCACCTGAAGGAGCTGACCCATTCGGGGCTGGTGACGCAGGAGCGCAGCGGCCGCAACCTGATCTACCGCGCGGCGTTCGAGCAGATGAACGCGCTCATCGGCTACCTCACCGAGAACTGCTGCCAGGGCGAGGCTTGCCTGGCCGGTGCGCCGCAGGCTTGTCCGTGCTGAGAAAAAATCCGTGAGCTCCAGCTCCAGCTCCAGCTCCACCGCCGCCGCCGCGGCATCGTCCGCGCGGCCGCCCGCCATCGGCTTCTTCGAGCGCTACCTCACGGTCTGGGTCGCGCTGTGCATCGTGGTGGGCATTGCGCTGGGCCAGTGGCTGCCGGGCGTGTTCCGCGGCATTGCCGCGCTGGAGGTGGCCAAGGTCAACGTGCCGGTCGGCGTGCTGATCTGGGTGATGATCATCCCGATGCTGCTGAAGATCGATTTCGCGGCGCTCGGGCAGGTGAGGGCGCATTGGCGCGGCATCGGCGTGACGCTCTTCATCAACTGGGCCGTGAAGCCGTTTTCGATGGCGCTGCTGGGCTGGATCTTCATCCGCCATGTGTTCGCGCCGCTGCTTCCGCCGGCGCAGCTCGACAGCTACATCGCGGGTCTGATCCTGCTGGCGGCGGCACCGTGCACGGCGATGGTGTTCGTGTGGAGCCAGCTGTGCAGGGGCGACCCGTACTTCACGCTGTCGCAGGTGGCGCTCAACGACGCGATCATGGTGGTGGCCTTCGCGCCCGTGGTCGCGCTGCTGCTCGGGCTCTCTTCGATCACGGTGCCGTGGGACACGCTCTTGACCTCGGTGGGCCTGTACATCGTGGTGCCCGTGATCATTGCGCAGCTGCTGCGCAGGCATCTGCTCAAGCAGGGCACGGCGCACTTCCAGGCGGTTGCGGCGCGGCTCGGGCCATGGTCGATCTCGGCGCTGCTGCTCACGCTGGTGCTGCTGTTCGCCTTCCAGGGCGAAGCCATCATCCGGCAGCCGCTGGTGATCGCGCTGCTCGCGGTGCCGATCCTCATCCAGGTGTTCCTGAACTCGGGGCTGGCCTATGTGCTCAACCGCAGGCTGGGCGTGGCGCACTGCGTGGCCGGCCCGTCGGCGCTGATCGGCGCGAGCAATTTCTTCGAGCTCGCGGTGGCCACGGCCATCAGCCTGTTCGGCTTCCAGTCGGGCGCCGCGCTGGCCACGGTGGTGGGCGTGCTGATCGAAGTGCCGGTGATGCTGCTGGTGGTGGCGGTGGTCAACCGGTCGCAGGGTTGGTACGAAAGAGGCGCGCGGACCGCTTGACGGCCATGGGTTGAAGAGGCGCTGGCGCTGCCCCTGCAGGGCGTGTTCTCCGACATGGCCGGGGCGGCTTTGGGGCCATGATCCGGCCAACCCGCTCGTTCCATGCAGCAGCGCCCATGAAGATCGCGACCTTCAACGTCAACGGCGTCAACGGCCGGCTTCCGCTCCTGCTGGAGTGGCTGGCCGAGTCCCGTCCGGACGTGGCCTGCCTGCAGGAGCTGAAATCGCCGGACCAGAATTTTCCCGCCGCGGCAATCCGCGAGGCGGGCTACGGCGTGGTGTACCACGGCCAGCGCGCATGGAACGGCGTGGCCATTCTGGCGCGCGGAAGGGAGCCGATCGAAACCGGCCGCGGGCTAGACGGAAACTCCGACGACAGCCAGAGCCGCTATCTCGAAGCGGTGGTGGGCGGCGTGATCGTCGGCTGCCTGTACCTGCCCAACGGCAATCCGCAGCCCGGCCCCAAGTTCGACTACAAGCTCGAATGGTTCGAGCGGCTGAATGCCCATGCGCGCCTTCTCTTCGGCTGCGGCATGCCGGCGGTGCTGGCCGGCGACTTCAACGTGGTGCCCACCGATGCGGACATCTACAACCCGGCTTCATGGCGCGACGACGCCTTGCTGCAGCCGGAAAGCCGCGCGGCCTTCGCCCGCCTGCTGAAGCAGGGATGGACCGACGCGATCCGTGCGCGCCATCCCGACGAGGCGATCTACACCTATTGGGACTACTGGCGCAACCGCTGGCCGCGCAATGCCGGCCTGCGCATCGACCACCTGCTGCTCAACCGCGAACTCGCGCCCCTCTTGGCCGATGCGAACGTGGACCGCGAGGTGCGCGGGCGGCCCGGGGCGAGCGACCACGCGCCGGTCTGGGTCGAGCTCGACATGCCGGCAGGCTGATCAGGGAGGATTGTGGACGAAAGAGTTACATTTACGCACTCATCGAGCAGCCTGAACAACGTGCCCCCTTTCCCGCGAGATCCACTCCAGTGACCATCGGAACAACGGCAGATGCCTGCTTTCCCGGCTTCGATGACGGGTTCGTCATGGCCTTCCAGCCGATCGTGGATTTCGAGCGGCGCGAAGTCTTCGCGCACGAAGCCTTGGTGCGCGGCACGTCGGGAGAGGGCGCCTTCGAGGTTCTTTCGCGCGTGAATCCGCGGCACCGTTTTGCATTTCACGAGGCGTGCCGGGTGAAAGCCATCGAGACCGCCTCCGCACTGGGCATGGAGACGCGGCTGAGCCTCAACATTCTGCCCAACGACGTGGCCGGGCGGCAGGACGAGTGCTTTCATACCGCCATGGTGGCCGCGCAGCGCTGCAATTTTCCGGTGAACCACCTGATGTTCGAGATCACCGAAGGCGAACGCGTGGCCGACCTGCCCGCGCTGGCGGCGGTGTTCCGCGCTTACAAGGACTACGGCTTCACCTCCGCCATCGACGACTTCGGCGCCGCCTATGCGGGCTTCGAGCTGCTGGCCGGCTTCCAGCCCGACGTGGTGAAGATCGACATGGGCCTGGTGCGCAACATCCACAACGACCCGGTCCGGCTCAGCATCGTGAAAGGCTTCGTGGGCACCTGCGACGAGCTCGGCATCCGGGTGGTGGCCGAAGGCGTCGAGGCTTCGCAAGAGGTTCACGCGCTCCGGGCGCTGGGCGTGGACCTGTTCCAGGGCTACCTGTTCGCGAGGCCCGGCATCGCGATGCTGCCAGCCGTGGCGTGGGACGCTGCCTGAGGCGCCGCCTCACGCATTGCTGGTTGCACGGACCTCCTCGATGGTGGTCTGCCCCGACAGGACCTTGTCGATGCCGTCCTGGCGCAGGGTGCGCATGCCTTCGCGCATTGCGGCTTCCTGCAGTTCCTCGGCGCGGGCGCCGCTCTGCACCAGGCGGCGCAGCGTCCTGGAGATCACCATCAGTTCGTGAATGCCCACGCGGCCGCTGAAGCCGGTGTTGTCGCAGTGGGTGCATCCGGGGCTCGCAAAGGCCAGCAGCTGGCCGTCGCGGCTGTGGTGGCCGTGCCAGGTGCTGCGCACGGCCTCGCGTTCGGTCGGCGCCTCCTGCCCCGCGAACGCGTGCATGTAGTCGGCCAGCAGCTCCTCGATCTCCTCGGGGCGCATGGGGCGGCTCTGGACGCAACGGCTGCACAGGCGGCGCACCAGCCGCTGCGCGAGCACCGCGAGCAGCGAGTCCGCGAAGTTGAAGGGATCCATTCCCATGTCCAGCAGCCGCGTCACGGTTTCGGGTGCGCTGTTGGTGTGCAGCGTGGAAAGCACCAGGTGGCCCGTGAGCGAGGCCTCGATGGCCGTACGGGCCGTTTCCTCATCGCGGATCTCGCCGACCATGATCACGTCCGGATCGGCGCGCACGAAGGCCCGCAGCGCCTTGGCAAAGGTCCAGTCGATGCGCGGGTTCACCTGCACCTGGCGCAGGCCGGGCTGGGTGATTTCGATCGGATCTTCGGCGGTCCAGATCTTTCGCTCCGGCGTGTTGATGTGCATCAGTGCCGAATGCAGCGTGGTGGTCTTGCCCGAACCCGTGGGCCCGACGCACAGCACCATGCCGTAGGGGCGCTCCACGGCCTTGGTGAGCTCCGAGAGATTGCGCGGCGAAAGCCCGAGCTTGTCGAGCGCAACAGGCTTGGCCGAAGCCAGGATGCGCATCACCACGTCTTCCAGCCCGTTGGCAGTGGGAATGGTGGCCACGCGCAACTCGATGCGGTGCTGCGGCGAATATTTGGCGAAATTGATCTTGCCGTCCTGGGGCTTGCGCTTTTCGCTGATGTCCAGGTCGCACATGATCTTCACGCGCGCTACCACCGCGTTGCGGTAGCTGGCCGGCAGCTCCAGGTGGGTGTGCAGCCGCCCATCGCGGCGAAACCGGATGCGGGTCTTTTCCTTGCCCGGATAGCTTTCGATGTGGATGTCCGACACGCCTTCGCGGTGCGCGTCCACGATCATGCTGTTGATCATGCGCACCAGCGAGTTGTCCGATTGCTCGATGCCTTCTTCCTCGACGGCCGGCGCGGGACGCTCCTTCTCGAGGGTGACCAGCAGGTCGCTGGTGCCGGTGCCGGCTCCGGTGCCGGCGCTGCCCATGTCGAAGTCGAGCGGCCGCGAGGGATCGTGGACGATGGTCGGGTCGGCCGACTCGGTGCCGATCTTGCCGTAGGCCTTGTAGAGCACGGTGTCCAGCACCAGGCATTCGCCGATCACCGGCACCACCTTCTTCTGGCTGATGAACTCCACTTCGTCGACGGCCGCGTGGCGGCTGGCCGGATCGTCCATCGCGAGGATGAGGCGTCCCTCATGGACCATGAGCGGCATCACCTGCAGGCGCCGCGCGACGCCATGGCTGATGGTGCGCAAGGCGTCCACGGCAACCGGAAACTCGTGCAGGTTCACGAGCGGATAACCCATCTTGCGCACCAGCGCGGTCTGCAGCTGGGCCCGCGTCACCACGCGCCATGCGCACCAGGGTTTCGCCCAGCGGCACGCTGCGGTCGAGCTGCTGCTGTGCCAGGCCGGCGCGCAGCTGCTCTTCGTTGAGCAGGCCCAGGGCCATGAGGGCCTGGCCGATGCGCAGGATCGGCATGTGGCTCTGAACCTCCAGTGCGTGCAGCAATTGCTCGGGCGTGACGATTTCGGTGGGGGACATGAAGTGATTTCTCCTGTGAGGAGGATTCTGAGGCCGCCCGGGCGGGCTTGTCAGCAGGGATGCGCCCGCTGCCGCGCACGAACGCATGCGCAACGGCTACCAAAGTTCTCAATCGGAGAAGCCGAAGGTGTTGCGCCCCGCGGCCTTTGCGCGATAGAGCGCGGCGTCGGCGCGCGCCAGCAGATCGGCGGCGCCGACCGGGGCGTCGGCCGCCTGGTGGAAGGCGATGCCGATGCTGGTCGTGACCTTCAGGCTGCGGCCGTCCACCTCGAAGGCGGCGGTGCCGACCTGCTGGACGATCTTGCGCGCGACGGCCACGGCGGCTTCCCGCGTGTGCACGCTCTCCAGCACGACCACGAACTCGTCGCCGGCCAGGCGCGCCACGGTGTCGGTGGTTCGCACGCTGGCCAGCAGGCGCCGCGCATATTCCCCCAGCACGCCGTCCCCGGTGGCATGGCCGAGCGTGTCGTTGATGGTCTTGAAGTGATCCACATCGAGAAACAGCACCGCCAGCGCATGGCCCGAACGCTGCGCGCGGGCGATGGCGCCGGGCAGGAACTCGTTGAAGGCGAGCCGGTTCGCGAGCCCGGTGAGCGTATCCACCCGTGCCAGGTCGCTCAGCTTGCGCTCCACCGCCTTCAACGCGCTGATGTCCAGGCTCAGCGAAAAGATGCCGCGCGTGCTGCCGTCGGGGCCGATGTCGGGCACGTAGCTCACGCGGGTGGTTCGGTCGACACCCTGGGTCCGGGTCTGCGCCTCGAACTCCACGCGCTCGCCCGCCAGCGCATGCGCGATCATGGGCTTGCGCGAGAGATAGAGTTCGGGGCCCGCGACCTCGCTCAAGTGGCGGCCCAGGATGCCGGCGGGTTCCACGCCGAGCCATTCGCGGTAGGTGGCATTGGCAAAGGTGATCTTCTCGTCGCGGTCGATGTAGGTGATGAGTGCCGGCAGGTTGTCGGTGATGGTGCGCAGGCGCCTTTCGCTCTCGGCCTGCCGCAGCTCCGCCCGCTTCAGCGCCGTGATGTTGAAGGTCATGAGATAGAAGCCGACGAGCTTGTTGGCCTGCAGGTCCACGTCGGCCACCAGATTGACCTGGAAATAGCCATCCTTTCCATCGAACGGCGCCTGGATCGGAAAGCGCACCGACTTGCCCTCGCGCACCAGCGGAAGATAGGGCCGGATCTGCCCGTGCACCGCCTTGCCCAGGGCCGAGCGCAGGGTGACGCCGTCGAGCGGGCCGTCGCCCAGGCCGGCCATTCGCCTGGCCCGGCTGTTGACGAAGAGGCAGTTCTCCTTGCTGTCGAAGTAGCCCACCAGCGCCGGGATGCTGTCGGTCACGTCGCGCAGGCGCTTCTCCTGTTCGGTCAGGGCCTTGCGTATGTTCACCTCGTCGGTGATGTCGAAGGTCATGGCGAACACCCCCTGCACCACGCCGTCCGCGTCCCGGTCGGGGATGTAGTGGGCCTTGAAGGTCCGGTTGCCGATGCCCAGCGCGGGATCGCCGGCTTTCTCGATGACCACCGTTTCGCCGGCCAGCGCGTGCTCGTACGCGGACGCCACCACCGCGAAATCCGAGGGGCCGCGAACCTCCGGCATCGATTGGCCAATCAGCGCCTTGTCCGTGTGCAGCGCCCTGATCTGTGCGTTGACGAAGGTGTACCTGAGAGACGAATCGACGTGCGAGACCAGGGCAGGGATGTTGTCCGCAATGACACGAACCTGGGCTTCGCTGTGGGCCAGGCTGAATTCGATTCGCTTGCGCTCGGTCACGTCGGAGGCCATGGCGTAGTAGCCGCGAATCTGGCCGGCCTGGTCGCGGTCGGGAATGAGTTCGGTCTGGAAGTAGCGGTCTTCATCGCCGTGCTCGGCCTTGCCCCGGCTTTCGAAGCTGACGGCCTCGCCGGCCAGCACGCGCCGGACGGCGGCATCCACCGCTTCATCGTCGCCGATGTTCTGCGCCGTGCGGCCGATCAGCTGGGCCGCGCCGCGGTCGAACTTCCTGCACAGCGAGGCGTTCACGAAGGTGTAGCGGCCCTGCGCATCCACATGCGACACCATCGCGGGGAGGTTGTCGGTGATGTCGCGCAGGAACTTCTCGCTCGATTTGCGCTGCCGCATCAGCGTGTCGAAGGTGCGCGCGATGTCGCCGATCTCGTCGTGCGGATAGGTGCGCGGCACGGCCGTTTCCAGGGCCGGGTTGTCCACGTCGAGCATATGCCGGTGCAGATGCGTGAGCGGCCTGAGCTGCCGGCGCACCAGGCCCATTGCAATGGCCCCCGCGAACATCGCGAGCACCACGGTGCCGATCCAGGCCGAACGCTCGATGGCGCCGACCCGTGCGAATGCCTCCGCGCTCGGATACATGGACCCCAGCACCCAGTTCGTCTGCTGGACGCGCTTGAAGGCATACAGGCCGTGCACGCCGGCATGGTTGACGCCTTCGGCCGCGCCTTCGTAGCCTTCGATCGGACGTTCGATCTCGGGATTGCCCACCCCCTTCAAGCCCGTCTGGTTGATGATGCGCTCGGTACGCGGATGATCGATCACGACACCTTCCGTGCTGGTGATGAACAGATAACCCGTTTCGCCGAACTTCACGTCGGCGAGCTCGCCCAGGATGTTGCGGTCGTTCAGGTTGAGGGCGCCCGAGATCACGTACCTCACATGGCCGGCGGCATCCTGCACCGGTTCGGTCATGGCAATCTGCGCCAGGCCGCTCAGACGGTTGAGATAGGGTTCGGAGATTACGCCGGCCCGCGAGGCGATCGTTTGCTGGAAGTACGGGCGGTCCTTGATGTTCACCCTGCCGGGCTGCTGCGCTCCGTTCAAGCTGGCGATCAGGTCGCCGTCGGCCGTGAAGAACGCAACGTTGCTGAAGGCTTTGCGAAGCGATGGATGCCGCTCGAGGAAGGCCTGCAACGCCGCCGCATCCGGGAATTCGTTCGATGCCACGCTGTCGGCGAAGGTCTCCAGCAGGGTGCGGCGGCTGACGAACTTCTGGCCTACCGTGTTTGCAATGGCCGACAGGCGCGCGAACGTTTCGCTTTCGATCGAGGCCTTCATGCTGGTCTTGACCAGCTGCAGGGCAACCGTCGCAATGGCGAAGGTGGCCGCCAACACCACCGCGGCAACGCCGAGGCTCAAGCGAGTGTTCAGGCTGATGCGGATGTTCCGAAGACCAGGTAAGTTCATTGGCATGGACGTGCATCGCGAGGGGTCCGCGCTGCGCATGTAGTGTGTCAGATGCGGAGCTCGCCCCGCTTCGCGCAATCCCCCATGGCCCGCGCGGCAACGGCGCGCCTCACATCTCCTCGCGCTTGAGCAGGTAGTCGAGCGGGCCGACACGGAACCATCGGTAGCCGTAGGGCTCCAGAAGCATGCAGTGCTTCCCCTTCGAGTTGGCGCGGCTGTGCGCGTTCGAGAGCAGGTTGATCAGCTGCCCGCCATGCCTGCCGAGTGTCCTGGCCCCGAGCTTTATCTCCAGCGGACTGTCGCCCAGGTTGTGGACGAAGACCGCCGCGTTGCCTCGCCATTCGTAGCGCATGACGAGCACCGCGCGCTCCTCGTTCGGAATCACCTCGAAGTCGCCCCATCCGATCTCGGGCACTTCCTTTCGCATGCGAAAGACGCGCTCCATCCAGTTGAGCATCGAATCGGGATCGCGCCGCTGCGCCGCCACGTTCACGTGCTCGAAACCATACGCGCCGCCCGTGATCACCGGAAGCACCGGCTTCGATGAGGTGGTGAATCCGCCCTGGCGCTCGTTGGACCACTGCATGGGCGTGCGCGCGCAGTTGCGCTCCGGCAGGCTCAGGTCGTCGCCCATGCCGATCTCGTCGCCGTAGCGGATCACCGGCGTGCCGGGCAATGTGAGCATCAGGCTGTAGGCCAGTTCGAGGCGCCGCCGGTTGCCGCCGAGCATCGGTGCCAGCCTGCGGCGTATGCCGCGGTCGTACAGCTGCATGTCCTTTTCGGGGCCGAAGGCGGCGAACACGCGCTGGCGCTGCGATGCCCGCAGGCGCCCCAGGTCGAGCTCGTCGTGGTTGCGCAGGAATATGCCCCATTGCGATGTAGCAGGACGCGCCCTGGTGGCCTCGAGCGCCTTGGCCAGCGGCCGCGAGTCGCCGACAGCCATCGCGTAGAACAGGTTCTGGTTGACCGGAAAGTTGAACATCATGTGAAGCCGCTCGCCTTCGTCGCCGAAGTAGGCCATGTTGGTCCTGGGCAGCACGTTGGCCTCGGCAAGAATGATGGCATCGCCGCGGCGCCATTGGAGCAGCTCGCGGAACTGCCGCAGCATGTCGAACTTCTCCGTCGGGCGCACGACCCTCGCGCCCTTCGCGCCGATCACGAAAGGCACGGCGTCCATGCGAAAACCGGACACGCCCATCTGGGTCCAGAAGCCCATGATCTTCAGGATCTCCGCCTGCACTTCGGGGTTGGCCGTATTCAGGTCGGGCTGGAATTCATAGAAGCGGTGGAAGTACCAGCGCCTGGCGGTCTTGTCGAAGGTCCAGGTCGATTTCTGCACGCCCGGGAAAACCACGCCATCGGTGTAGCGGGGCGGCTTCCTGTCGGACCATACGTACCAGTTGTGATATTTTGAGTTCCGGTCCTTGTGCGCCTGCTGGAACCACGGGTGCTGGTCCGAGGTGTGGTTCACCACCAAGTCCATCAGCACGCGCATGCCCAGGCGCGAAGCCGAATGCGTGAATTCGACGAAGTCGCCGAGCGTGCCGAAGCGGGGATCGACGTTGTAAAAGTCCGAAACATCGTAGCCGTCGTCCCGCCCCGGCGAAGGATGGAAGGGCATCAGCCACAAGGTGGTGACACCCAGGCCGTGAAGATACTCCAGCCGCCGTGTCAGCCCCTCGAAGTCGCCGCAGCCGTCGCCGTTGGAGTCCATGAAGGTTCCTACGGAGAGGCAATACACCACGGCGTTTTTGTACCAAAGGTCGTTGATCATGCCGGGGAACCTCCTGAAGATCGGAACCTCGCAAACACGGAACACACGAAAGGAAACTCGATGTCGGCCGATGCTTGGTGGAAGAACGGAATCGTCTATCAGATCTATCCGCGTTCGTTCCAGGACAGCGATGGAGACGGCATCGGCGACCTGCGCGGCATCCGCAAGCGGCTCGATTATCTGGTCGAGCTTGGCGTGGATGCCGTCTGGATATCGCCGATCTACCCCTCACCAATGGCCGACTTCGGGTACGACATATCCGACTACTGCAACATCGATCCGCGCTTCGGCACGCTCGAAGACTTCGATGCGCTCGCGGCGGAATGCGGGGCGCGCGGGCTTGAAGCTGGTGCTGGACTTCGTGCCCAACCACACCTCCGACCAGCACCCGTGGTTCGTGCAGAGCCGCGCCTCGCGTACCAGCCCCAAGCGCGACTGGTATCTCTGGCGCGACCCGGCGCCGGATGGCGGCCCGCCGAACAACTGGCTCAGCAATTTCGGCGGTCCGGCATGGACCTTCGACGAAGCGAGCGGCCAGTACTACTGCCACTCCTTCCTGAAGGAACAGCCCGACCTCAACTGGCGCAATCGCGAGGTGCGCGAGGCGATGTACGAGGTGCTGCGCTTCTGGCTGCGGCGCGGGGTGGATGGCTTTCGCATCGACGTGCTGTACCACCTCGTCAAGGACGACCAGTTCCGCGACAACCCGCCGAACCCGTCCTTCCAGCCGGGGCAGGACCCCTCGCACCAGCTGCTTGCGCTCTACACGACGGACCGCCCCGAGATGCAGGAGATCGTCGCCGAGTTGCGCCGCGTGGTCGATGCGTTCAGCGACGAGGCGTCGGCCAGGGTACTGATCGGCGAACTCTATCTTCCGCTCGAGCGGCTCATGGCCTACTACGGACTCACGTCCGAAGGCCTGCTGCAGGGCGTGCAACTGCCGTTCAACTTCCAGCTCATCGCGGCGCCGTGGCATGCCGTCGAGATCGACCGCATCGTGCGCACCTACGAAGCCGCATTGCCACATGGCGCGGCGCCCAACTGGGTGCTCGGCAACCACGACAAGCCGCGCATCGCGAGCCGCGTGGGCCAGGAGCGCGCGCGGCTCGCGGCGATGCTGCTCCTGACGCTGCGCGGCACACCCACGCTCTATTACGGCGACGAGATCGGCCTGACCGACGTTCCCATTCCGCCCGGCGAAGTGCAGGACCCGTTCGAGAAGAACGAACCAGGCAAGGGCCTCGGGCGCGATCCGCAGCGCACGCCCATGCAGTGGAGCCGCGCGCATGCCGCGGGCTTTACCGACGGCACGCCATGGCTGCGCCTTGGCGGCGACTGGGGCATGCGCAACGTGGAGTCGCAGCTGGCCGATCCGGCCTCGATGCTGCAGCTCTACAAGCGGCTCATCGCGCTGCGTCGCCACGAGTCCGCGCTGCACGAAGGAAGCCATGAGCAACTCGATGCGGGCGCCGACGTGCTGGCCTATGCAAGAACGTCTGGAACAAGGCGGCTGATCGTGCTGCTGAACTTCGCCACCGCCGAGACCAGGGTGGACCCCGAACTGCTGCCAGCGGAAGTGGTGGTGCTGGCCTCGACCCACACGGAGCGGACCGGAACGGTGGCTGGCGAGCTGGTGCTGCAGCCGCTCGAAGGCGTGATCGTCACGCACTGAGCAGCCTGAGCAGTGCGTGAAGGGCGCGGTTACTGGCCCGATGGATAGGTTTCAGGAACCTCCGCGTCCATTGCTGCCGCATCGCGCTCCAGCGGTTCGACCGCGCGGCTGCGGTCGAAGTGCAGCAGTGCATCGAACTGCACCGGCAGCCGCGCGAAGAAATAGTGGCTCTGCCGTTCGGTCTCGGGCCGGTAGATGACGCCGATGGCGCGCTCGAGCCGCGGCTCCCGCAACGCGAAGAAGTGGCTTCCCTCGCCGCGCAGGGGCAGCATGAAGCGCTCGAGGCCGGTCTCGTGCATGAGGCCCTCGTAGCTGTCGGCGCGCGCTGGAACCACCTGCTTGCGTTCGGCGGCTGCGCCCCAGTCGGAGGCCGCCATCACGGTGCCGGTATGCGTGGTGCAGCCCACCAGCACCGCATCGCGGCCCTGGCGTTCGCGCACCAGCTGGCCGACGTTGAGTTCCCCGCGCTGCTCGCCCATCTCGGTGGCGCGCGCATCGCCCAGGTGCGAGTTGTGCGCCCACACCACGATCTTCGGACGTTCGCTCGCGCGCCATAGGTGGCGCTCGATCTCGCCCAGCGTTTCCACCATGTGGCGGTCGCGCTGGTTCCAGGAGGACACGTCGCTCAGGTACATCGAGCGGTAGTAGGCCTCGGCGTTCTTGATCAGGCGCGCGTTCTGCTCGGCATTGAAGGCATCTTCCTCGTTGCTCGCGTTGCCGCTGCGCCATGCGTCGGCGGCGGCGCGGCGCATCTCGACCAGCATGTCGACCACCTCCCGCTGGCATGAAGGCGTGTTGCCGACGCCGGCCATCAGACCGTAGACCTGCCCGCCATCGCCGAAGCGGTCGAAGCATCCGTAGTGCTCGCGGGCGCTGCGCGCCGCCTCGGGGTCGGTGCGGTCGAAGTAGGCGAGCACCGCTTCTATGGAGGCGTGCAGGCTGTAGAGGTCCAGCCCGTAGAAGCCGGTCTTTCCCTGCGGCGGACCCGCGTCGTTGAAGGCGCGCTGCCATTCGACGAAGCTTGCGACGTCCTCGTTGCGCCACATCCAGGTCGGGAAGCGCCGGAAGCCCGCGAGCGCGTCGCGCGCATTGGCATCGTCGCCGGCGCCCCGCACATAACGGTTCACGCGATAGGCATCGGGCCAGTCGCCTTCGATGGCCACCGCGTTGAAGCCTTTCTCGGCCAGCAGGCGCCGCGTGATGTCCGCGCGCGCGGCGTAGAAATCGTGCGTGCCGTGCGAGGCTTCGCCGAGCAGCACGTAGTGCGCATCGCCGATCAGCTCGAGCAGGGCGTCATGGTCGGTGGAAGATCCGTCCATCGGATGCGCCGCAATGCCCAGCGCCTCTGCCTCCTTCGAAGTATGGGGTGGTTTCATCGTCAATGTCCTCACGCTGGAAGCGCGCCATGATGATTGGCGTCTTCGATCAGGCTGCAGACTTCCTCGTCGCTCGTCTGCGAAAAATCCAGGTACCAGCGGCCCACGCCGAGGAAGGGCTCCGGTGTTTCGGCGCAGACCACGTCGTCCGCTTCCTCGCGCAGCAGCGCGCAGGCTTCGGTCGATGCGACGGGGGTGGCAACCACGACACGTGCCGGTGACTGCCGGCGCACTGCGCGAACGGCCACGCGCATCGTCGAACCGGTGGCAAGGCCGTCGTCCACCAGGATGGCGATGCGGCCATGCAGGTCGGGCGCAGGCCGATTGCCGCGGTAGGTGTGCTCGCGCCGTTCGAGCTCGTATTGCTCGTTGCGTACGACTTCGTCGACTTCCTTCGCGCCGATGCCGAGTTCGCGCACGAGGTCATTGTCCAGCACCCGCTCGCCGCCGCCCGCAATGGCACCCATGGCGAACTCCTCGTGCCCCGGCACGCCCAGCTTGCGCACCACCAGCACGTCGAGCGGGGCGTGCAGCGCCTTGGCCACTTCGTACGCCACCGGCGTGCCGCCGCGCGGCAGGGCCAGCACGATCACATCCGGCCTTTTGGCATAGCTTGCCAACCTCCGGGCGAGCGCGCGGCCTGCCTGCTGCCGGTTTCTGAAAGACTCGAACGCCATTTTCTCGAATGTCCTTGCGGCCACCTTATTTCTTGCTGGCGCACGGTGGCTGTAGGGGGATGCTCACATCGGCGTAGGCGTGAACTGCCAACAGTCGTCTGGAAGCGAGGCGGTTGGCAACGGGTCGCGCTGTAAACAGGTGGTGTTCGCCTCCAAACGCGCAATACGAGTACCCGTCAGGTTCCAGCCCCCAACCCACCCCGCCCGCGCCGCTCCGCCTCCCGCCATGCATTCACGATCAGTTCCCGCGCCTTCGGATGCTCGGGGTCGGTAACCACCCATTCGGGGTATGCATGCGGAAGGCTGGCCGCGGTCACGCGGATCGCGTCGAACTCGATGGGGGAGAGCGGCGCGGCCGCGCCGGCGCGGTGGGTCAGGGTCTTGCGCAGGCCCGCCTTCCATGCATCCGGCAGGTGATCGACGGCGGGCAGGAGCGCCAGCGCGATGTGCGCGGCGCGCGGGCTCAGGGCTGCGGCGTCGGCGCGCAGGCGCGCGAGGCACTCGGTGCCGCTCATCTTTCACCTCCGGAGCACATGCTGCGCGCCTCGCTCAGGCGGCCTGGATCTCGATGCGCCGCGGCTGGGCGTGTTCGGCCTTGGGAATGCGCAGCTTCAGCACGCCCTGCGAAAGCTCGGCCGAGATGGCGTTGGTGTCGAGCTCCTTGCTGAGCGTGAAGACGCGGCGAAAGCGTGCCAGGCCCACCTCCGTGTGGCTCGATTCCAGTCCCTCGGGCACCGAGAGCCCGGACTCGGCGTCGATGGTCAGCGTGTCGGAGGCGACTTGCAGGCTGAGCTTGTCGCGCGAGACGCCCGGCAGGTCGGCAAAGAGCGTGATGCCGCCGCTGTCCTCGACCACGTCCACCGGCGGAGTGAGCGCGGCGTCGCTGTAGCGCGAGCTGTCGTCCTTGCGCGCGAGCTCCTTCGATTCGGCCACGCGAGGCGAAGTGGTGGTGCTTTTTTCCATGATCGTCTCTCCTTTCTTCATCGTTTCGCCGTCATCACTGAACGGAAATGCGCCGGGGCTGCGAAGAAGCGCGGCGCTGCACGGTGATGTGCAGCACGCCGTCGCGGTACTTGGCGGTCACGGCGTCGGGGTCGGCATCGTCGGGCAGCGTGAGCACGCGGCGGAACGAGCCCTCGAAGCGCTCGTTGATGTGCACGGCTGCCTTGGCGTTGGACCCGGGCAGGTTGTTGATGCGCTGGCCGGCAATGGTGAGCAGGCCGCGCTCCAGGTTGACTTCGAGGCTGGACGGGTCGACGCCGGGCGCGAACGCGTAGACCTCCACGGTCTTGGGCGTGCCGCCGATGTTCAGGGCCGGAAAGCCGTTGCGGCCGAAGCCCCGGATGGTCGGAGACAGATCGAAGGCCTGCTGCATCTCGCGCTGCAGGCGATCCATCTCTGCAAACATGTCGCGCGGAAACAAGGATCGGTACATGGCGAAACCTCCATTGAAGAACAAGTTGAACGGTGCGCCGCAGGCGTGCATCTCCAGCGCTTCCGATCAGCGAAATAGGTGCTGGCGGCGGGGTTTCAAGAGGGGGATGCCCGCAGCGGAAAACCGATCGCTCGAGCACTATGAGAGCAGGCGTTGCGATTGAAAAAACTCGGCTCCGGGTCTCTTGAACGTGCGCTGGGCGGACCTAGATCGATCCTCGTCGAAATCGTCAATCGCCATTCCAGACCTGAAGGAGATTTGTCATGCCGATGGACCTGCTCAAGCAGATTGCCGCATCCCGCCTGCCCATGTCTTTCCGCACGCCCAAGGAGATCGACGAGGTCAGGATCCTTCGCCAGGCGGGGCTCGTGATTGCATTGATTCCGGCGCCGGCCGATCCCCTGAAGCTGGCGGGCAGCGAGCCCGCGGCGCAGGTGCTGGCCATCACCGAAAAAGGACGCGAGGAACTCGCGCGGATCCGCTATCCGGGCGAGTTGCCGCAGACAAAACGCCGCCACCCAGGCCTGAAGAACTGGCTTGGCGGCAAGCGCTTCGGACATGCATTGCAGCAAGTCTTACCTGCGCGCGGCCACGACTCCCATTCCACCCGAGGCTTGTAGGCTGCATCCTTCCTGAACATGCGCGCAAATCCATGCCGCCGGATGCATGGGTCCGCGCTGAATCCGATTCGCTCATGCAATCGAAAGAATTCATCAGGAGACAGACATGGACTTCGAAGGCATCTACTGCTTTGACACGGCGGCCGTCCGCTTCGCGATCTACCCGGACGGCCACGATGGTGCACGGATCATCGGGCAGATTTCAGAGGAAACCCTGCACGACGTGTTCGGTACCCGGAACCTGGGCGACCGCCTGCTGGAAACCTGCAGGGCGCACTTCGATGTCATTGGCGCCGCCGCGCTCAAGCGGTACCGCGCGAACCCGAACCAGCCCATCGTCCTGACCGTGGACGACTTTTCTCGGCGCATCCCTCCAAGATCCGGGGGCGCGCAAGCCGCGTTGCGGCCGACGCCGCTTGCAGCCTGAAATGAGCCGCGCGCGGTGCGCGGCCATTTTTCGTCCCTGATCGCGTTATGGGCAACTCTCCGACACGGCAAGGGGGTTTAAGCCTTACCCGCTGCGCGCGGATTCTTTGCAAATTGTGTGCTCAGGCCTTGTAGATGCCGAAAGCGTGTTCCGTTGGACACCCGGTCGCTGGCCTTCATGCAAGCAAGGAACACCGGTGCCAGTGACCCAACTGCTTTCAGAGCCTGAGGCGCAAGACGCCTACCTGTTCCGCGAAGGAACGCATTCCCGCCTGTACGACCTCCTGGGTTGCCATCTTCTGAAGGAGGGCGGCGCGCGCTTCGCGGTGTGGGCGCCCAACGCGGAATCGGTGGCGGTGGTCGGCGACTGGAACCATTGGTCCGGCGATGCCGATCCGCTGGCCCCGTCCGCGGACGGCACGGGCATCTGGCTGGGCCGCGCACCCCATGCGGCGCCGGGCCAGGCCTACAAATACCGCATTCGCTCGCGCTTTGGTGGCTACGTGGTCGACAAGGCCGATCCGTTCGCGTTCTGCGCCGAGCTGCCGCCCGCCACGGCTTCGCGCGTCTGCGAACTTTCCTACGACTGGAGCGACGCCGAATGGATGGCCACGCGGGCCGCGCGCAATGCGCTCGATGCGCCGATGTCGGTCTACGAGGTGCACCTGGGCTCATGGCGGCGCCGCGATGGCCGGTTCATGGGCTACCGCGAGATCGCGCATGAACTCGCGGCCTACATGAAGGACATGGGCTTCACGCACGTGGAGCTCATGCCCGTGACGGAGCATCCCTTCTACGGCTCCTGGGGCTACCAGACCACCGGCTACTTTGCGCCCACGTCGCGCTTTGGCTCTCCGCAGGACTTCATGTACCTGGTCGATCATCTGCACCAGAACGGCATCGGCGTGCTGCTGGACTGGGTGCCTTCGCACTTTCCGACCGACGAGCACGGGCTCGCGTACTTCGACGGCACGCACCTCTACGAGCATGCTGATCCGCGCCAGGGCTTTCACCCGGAGTGGAACTCCAGCATCTTCAACTACGGCCGCGCGGAGGTGCGCAGCT
Organism: Variovorax paradoxus; assembly: GCF_030815975.1. Classification (NCBI taxonomy): domain Bacteria; kingdom Pseudomonadati; phylum Pseudomonadota; class Betaproteobacteria; order Burkholderiales; family Comamonadaceae; genus Variovorax; species Variovorax paradoxus. The sequence goes on along the minus strand of NZ_JAUSXL010000002.1, from coordinate 5,292,203 downwards.
TCCTGGTGTCGTCGGGCCTGTTCTGGCTCGACAGGTACCACCTCGACGGGCTGCGCGTCGACGCGGTCGCGTCCATGCTCTACCTCGACTATGCGCGGCAGCACGGCGAATGGATTCCCAACCGCCACGGCGGCCGCGAGAACCTCGAAGCGATCGACTTTCTGCGTACGCTGAACCGCGCCGTCTACCGCGAGCACCCCGACACGATCACGGTAGCCGAGGAATCGACCGCCTGGCCGCGCGTCTCGCGGCCGACCGACATGGACGGGCTGGGCTTCGGCGAGAAATGGAACATGGGCTGGATGCACGACGTGCTTGCCTACATGAAGGAAGAGCCCATCCACCGCAAGTACCACCACCACAAGATGACCTTCTCGCTGGTGTATGCGTTCCACGAGAACTTCGTGCTGCCGCTGTCGCATGACGAAGTGGTGCACGGCAAGGGCTCGCTGCTCGGCAAGATGCCGGGCGACCAATGGCAGCAGTTCGCCAACCTGCGCGCACTGTTCGGCTTCATGTGGGCGCACCCGGGCAAGAAACTGCTGTTCATGGGGGGCGAGTTCGGCCAGCGGCGCGAGTGGACGCACGACGGCGAGCTCGAATGGTGGGTCTGCGATCTCGAAGGGCACGGCGGCCTGCAGCGGCTGGTGGCGCAGCTCAACCGCGTGTACCGCGGCGCGCCCGCGCTCTACCAGCAGGATTTTTCCGCATCGGGTTTCGAATGGATCGCGGCCGACGACGCCGAGGCCAGTGTGTTCGCCTTCCTGCGCAAGCCTCGCGACGGCCATCCGCCGCTGCTGGTGGTTAGCAACATGACGCCGGTGCCGCGCACCAACTACCTCTTGGGCGTGCCGCTGCCAGGCTTCTGGAGCGAGCTCGTCAACACCGATGCCGTCGAGTTCGGCGGCGCGGGCTGGGGCAACCTTGGCGGCGTCGAGGCCGCGCCCGTGCGTTCGCATGGCCGCATGCACTCGGTATGCATGACCCTGCCGCCGCTGTCCACGCTGATTCTCGAGCACCGGCCATCATGAAGAAACTGTTCGCAACCTCCCAGGCGTCCGCGTCTTCCGTGGTGCCCGACGTGCGCGATGGCAACCGGCGCGCGGTCATCGATGCCGTGCTGCCGTCGGTGGACAACGGCCGCTTCGCAGTCAAGTGCATCGTCGGCGAAAGGGTGCAGGTGAAGGCGCACTGCTTCACCGACGGCCACGACGTGCTGCGCGTGCAGCTGTGCTGGCGTCCGCACGGCAAGAACGAGTTCCGCGAAGTGCCGATGAAGCCGCTCGTCAACGACGTGTGGGAGGCATCGTTCGCGCCGCCGGCGCTCGGGCGCTACCTCTACACCGTGGTGGCCTGGGTCGATCCCTTCGAGTCGTGGCGCCATGAAATGACGCGCCGCGTGGACCCCGACGATGTGCGCATCGCATCGCAGGTGGGCGCGCTGGAGGTGGCCGGCGCGGCCGAGCGGGCCGAGGGTGCGGACCGGCAGGCGCTCGCCAACTGGGCTACCGAGCTCGATGCCGTGGCCGCCGACCCCGGGGCGGATGTGTCGGCGCTCAAGGCGCTGGCGCTGGACGAAGAGCTTGCGATGCTGGCGCGCCGGCATCCCGACCGGCGGCACGAGGTGCGCTTTTCTCTCGAGCTGCCGCTGGAGGCCGAACGCGAGCGCGCGCGCTTCAGCACCTGGTACGAACTGTTCCCGCGCTCGGCCAGTGCCACACCCGGCGTGCACGGCACCTTCAAGGACGTGGAGGCCCGGCTGCCGGCAATCGCGGCCATGGGCTTCGACGTGCTCTACTTTCCGCCGATCCATCCCATCGGCCGCCTGCAGCGCAAGGGCCCCAACAACGCATTGGCCGGCGGCGCCGACGACGTCGGCAGCCCCTGGGCCATCGGCGCGGCCGAGGGCGGCCACAAGGCCATTCTTCCGGCGCTGGGCACGGCGGAAGACTTTCGCCGCCTCTGCGCGCAGGCCGCCTCGCACGGCCTGGAGGTTGCGCTGGACATCGCCTTCCAATGCGCGCCCGACCATCCCTATGTGAAGGCGCACCCCGACTGGTTCCGCTGGCGCCCCGACGGCAGCGTGCAGTACGCGGAGAACCCGCCCAAGAAGTACCAGGACATCTATCCCTTCAACTTCGAGAGCGAGGACTGGCGCGGCCTGTGGGCCGAGCTGCGCAGCGTGATCGAGCACTGGATCGGCGAGGGCGTGCGCATCTTCCGCGTCGACAACCCGCACACCAAGGCCTTCGCGTTCTGGGAATGGACCATCGGCGAGATCCGGCGCGAGCACCCGGAGGTGATCTTCCTTGCCGAGGCCTTCACGCGGCCCAAGGTGATGCACCGGCTGGCAAAGCTGGGCTTCTCGCAGTCCTACACCTACTTCACCTGGCGCAACACCAAGCAGGAGCTCATCGAGTACTTCACCGAGCTTTCCACGCCGCCGGGCGTGGACTACTTCAGGCCCAACGTGTGGCCCAACACGCCCGACATCCTGCACGAGCAGTTGCAGGGCGGCGAAGCCTCGGTGTACATGGCGCGGCTGGTGCTTGCCGCCACGCTGTCGGCCAACTACGGCATCTACGGGCCGGCCTACGAACTGCGCCAGCACCGGCCGCGCTCGCCCGGCAGCGAGGAATACCTCGATTCCGAAAAGTACCAGCTGCGCCACTGGAACCACGACGACCCCGACAGCCTGGCGCCGTTCATCACCCGGGTGAACCGCATCCGCCACGAGAACCCGGCGCTGCACCGGGACCGCGGCCTGCGCTTCCTGCGGATCGACAACGAGCAGTTGCTGGCCTATGCCAAGGTGTCGGAGAGCGGCGACAACGTGGTGGTGACCGTGGTCAACCTCGATCCGCACAACGTGCAGTCGGGGTGGCTCGAATTCGATCCGGAGAGCGTGGGCGTCGATCGTTCGCGCGCATTCCAGATGCACGACCTGCTCAGCGGTCAGCGCTTCACCTGGCAGGGCGGCTGGCACTACGTCAAGCTCGATCCGCACAGCGTGCCCGCGCACATCTTCGTCGTGAGGCGGCGCCACGGCGACGAGCGCGACTTCGACTACTTCCTGTGAGGCCGCAACGATGAACGCCCCTGTCTCCCACATTGCGCTCGAAACGGTAGAGATCGACATCAGCGACGACCCGCTCTGGTATCGCGACGCGGTGATCTACCAGCTCAACGTCAAGGCGTTCTTCGACTCCAACAACGACGGCATCGGCGACTTCAAGGGCGTGACGGCCAAGCTCGACTACGTGAAGGAGCTGGGCGTCAACACCATCTGGCTGATGCCTTTCTATCCATCGCCGCTGCGCGACGACGGCTACGACATCTCGGCCTACGAAGACGTGAACCCGCAGTACGGCACGCTGGACGACTTCCGCGAGATGCTCGAGGCTGCGCACGAACGCGGCCTGCGGGTGATCACCGAGCTGGTCATCAACCACACCTCGAGCGACCACCCGTGGTTCCAGGCCGCGCGCCGCGCGCCGGCCGGCTCGCCCGAGCGCGACTTCTACGTGTGGAGCGACACCGACCAGATCTACCAGGGCACGCGCATCATCTTCACCGACACCGAGAGTTCCAACTGGGCCTGGGACCCGGTGGCCAAGGCCTACTACTGGCACCGCTTCTTCAGCCACCAGCCGGATCTCAACTTCGACAACCCCGCGGTGCTCGAAGCCATCTTCAAGGTGATGCGCTTCTGGCTCGACATGGGCGTGGACGGCTTCCGCCTGGACGCCATTCCCTACCTGGTGGAGCGCGACGGCACCAGCAACGAGAACCTGCCCGAGACCCACGCGGTGATCAAGAAGGTGCGTGCCGCCATCGACGCGCAGTACAAGAACCGCTTCCTCCTGGCCGAAGCCAACATGTGGCCGGAAGACGTGCGCGAGTATTTCGGCGACGGCGACGAATGCCACATGGCGTACCACTTTCCGCTGATGCCGCGCATGTACATGGCCATTGCGCAGGAAGACCGGCATCCCATCGTCGAGATCATGGCGCAGACGCCCGACATCCCCGAGGGCTGCCAGTGGGCCATCTTCCTGCGCAACCACGACGAGCTCACGCTCGAGATGGTGACCAGCAAGGAGCGCGACTACATGTACACCATGTACGCGGCCGACCTGCGCGCGCGCATCAACCTGGGCATCCGCCGGCGCCTGGCGCCGCTGATGGAAAACGACATCGACCGCGTGAAGCTCATGAACGGCATGCTGCTGTCGATGCCCGGCTCGCCCATCATCTACTACGGCGACGAGATCGGCATGGGCGACAACGTGTTCGTGGGCGACCGCAACGGCGTGCGCACGCCCATGCAGTGGAGCCCCGACCGCAACGCCGGCTTCTCGCGCGCCGATCCGCAGCGCCTGTACCTGCAGCCCATCATGGACCCGATGTTCGGCTACGAGGCGCTCAACGTGGAGGCGCAGGCGCGCGACAGCAGTTCGCTGCTCAACTGGACCAAGCGCATGCTGGCCGTGCGCAAGACCAGCCACGCCTTCGGCCGCGGCAAGCGGCGCTTCCTGAAGCCGGGCAACCGCAAGATCCTGGCCTACCTGAGCGAGTACGACCAGGACATCATCCTCACGGTGTTCAACCTGTCGCGCGCCGCGCAGCCGGTGGAGCTGGACCTGTCGGCCTTCAAGGGCCGCGTGCCCATCGAGATGCTGGGCCGCGCGCCGTTCCCGCCCATTGGCGAGCTGCCGTACCTGCTCACGCTGGCCTCGTACGGCTTCTACTGGTTCAGGCTCACGTCGGATGCCGAAATGCCCAGCTGGCACCAGGAGGGCGTGGCGCTGCAGGAGTGGCCCACGCTGGTGCTGTTCGACGGCTGGACCAGCTTCTTCCGCGAGCGCGTGATGCCGTGGCGCATCGGCATGTCGGAGCGCATGCGCGCCCAGTTCGAAACCGAAATCCTCCCGCGCCACATCGAGATCCAGCGCTGGTATGCGTCGAAGGGAACCGCCATCGAACGCGCGCGGCTGGCGGACCACGCCATGTGGGAGGTGGGGCCGCTCAGCTGGATGCTGCCGCTGCTCGAACTCGACGGGCCGCCCGGCGGCGCCACCTACTTCATGCCGCTGGCGCTGGCCTGGGAAGAGCGCGACGAGGAGCGCATGGCCGGCGTCGCGCAGGCGGCGATCGCCAAGGTGCGGCAGCAGGCGCAAGTGGGCTTGATGGGCGATGCGTTCTACGACGAAGCTTTTTGCCGCGCGCTGGTGCAGGCCATTCGCGGCGGCATGGAACTGGAAACAGCGAACGGGCGGCTCGCGTTCCGCGCGACAGCCGCCTTTGCCGATGTCGAGGCCGACATCGCCAGCCTGCCGGTGGGGCGGCCCAGCGGCGTGAGCAGCAACACCGTGGTGACGCTGGACGAGACCCTGTTCCTCAAGGGCTATCGCCACCTGCGCGAGGGCCTGAACCCCGAGCTGGAGATGGGCCGCTTCCTGACCGAGGTCGCCAGATATCCGCACTGCGTTCCGGTGCTGGGCGCGCTCGAATACACCGGCAACGACGGCCGCACCATGACGCTGGCCATGGTGCAGTCCTATGTGTCGAACCAGGGCGACGGCTGGGACCACACGCTGGGTTACCTGGAGCGCTTCCTGCGCGACTTTGCCACCACCGACGGCACGCTGCCGAACCCGATGGCCGTGCATGGCGGCTTTCTCGCGCTCATGGAAACACTGGGCCGGCGCACGGCCGAGCTGCACCGGGCGCTGGCGCGGCGCACCGGCGCGGCGGCCTTCGACCCCGAGCCGCTGGTGGCCGACGACATCGCCCGCTATTCGGAGCAGGCCCGCGCGGACGCCGCCAACACGCTGGCGCTGCTGCGCGAAAGGCTGGGCCAGCTGCCGGCGCTTGCGCAGCCCGACGCCCAGGCCCTGCTCGCGATGGAGGCTGCGCTGCAGGAGGCCATTGCCGCACGCACGCCGCAGGCGCACGGCGGCATCAAGAGCCGCTACCACGGCGACTACCACCTGGGGCAGGTGCTGCTGCGGGACAACGACTTCGTGATCATCGACTTCGAAGGCGAGCCGGCGCGCAGCTTCGACGAGCGCCGCGCCAAGGGTTCGCCGCTGCGCGACGTGGCCGGCATGCTGCGTTCGTTCAACTACGCGCGCTGGTCCGCCCTGCGTCGCGTGGCGCAGAACGTGGAGGAGGCCGCCTACCTGGGGCCGCCCGCCGCCGCCTGGGAGCAGTCGGCACGCCAGGCCTTCCTGGACGGCTACACGGAAGCCGGCTCGGGAGAAGAAGGCGCCCGCATCGACACCGACCTGCTCGCGCTGTTCGAGATCGAGAAGGCGCTGTACGAGCTGCGCTACGAGCTCAACAACCGCATCGACTGGGCGCAGGTGCCGCTGAACGGCGTGCTCGCGCTGCTGCAGGTGGAGCGGCCCGGTTGATGCTTGCACCGCATTCGCCGCCTTCGTTCGCCACCGCCACCGCAACCGCAACCGCAATCACGCACCGGAGAGAAACATGGACCGATTCGGCATTCACCTGGAGCCGCTGAACGCGATGCTCTACCAGGTCGGGGCCTTCGTGCCCCGCCTGGCGATTGCATTGGTGGTGGTGCTGGCCGGCTGGCTCATCGCCAAGACGGTGCGCTTTGCGGTCACCAAGGCGCTGCGCGCCATCAACTTCAACGTGCTGACCGAGCGCGCCGGGCTGGACAACTTCCTGCGCCAGGGCGGATGGCCGGGCGACACCAGCAGCCTGTTCGGCGTGCTGGCCTACTGGCTGGTGATCTTTGCGGCGCTGCTGCTGGCGTTCAACGGCATGGGCCTGAGCTACATCGCCGACCTGCTCGGGCGCGTGGTGTGGTTCGTGCCCAACCTTTTCGTGGCCCTGCTGGTGCTGGCCTTCGGTTCGTACTTTGCCCGCTTCGTGGGAGAGGCGGTGTCGAGCTACTTTCGGGGCGCGCAGCTGCGCGACGCCATGCTGCTGGGGCAGATCGCGCGCTATGCGGTCATGGCCTTCGTCATCCTGATTGCGCTGGACCAGGTCAAGGTGGGCGGCGACATCGTGCGCGAAAGCTTCCTGGTGGTGCTGGCGGGCGTGGTGTTTGCGCTGGCGCTGGCCTTCGGCCTTGCAGGCAAGGACTGGGCGGCCGAGCAGATCGAACGCTGGTGGCCCCGGCTGCCGAAGGACAACGGCAACAGCAACAGCGTCCACAAGGGCGGCCCGCCCGACGAGCGCCCGCCGCGCTGAGATTTCTTTCTCCCACATCCAATTTGATGACACGCAGCAGCCAACGCAATTCGATCTCGGCCGTCTGGCCGGGGCGCCCCTATCCCAGGGGCGCCAACTGGGACGGGGAGGGCGTGAACTTCGCGCTTTTTTCTCAGCACGCGCAAGGCGTGGACCTGTGCCTCTTCGACGACAAGGGCCGCCATGAGATCCAGCGCATCCCGATCCGGGAGCGCACCGACGGCGTATGGCACTGCTACCTGCCCGAGGCCCGGCCCGGGCAGGCCTACGGGTATCGCGTGCACGGCCCCTACAAGCCCGAAGAGGGCCATCGCTTCAATCCGCACAAGCTGCTGGTCGACCCCTATGCGAAAGACCTGGTGGGCGAACTGCGCTGGGGCGACGCGCTCTATGGCTACACGGTCGGCAGCAAGCGCGAAGACCTGTCGTTCGACCGCCGCGACAGCGCTCCGCTCGTGCCCAAGGGCCGCGTGCTGGAACCCGCCTTCACCTGGGGCGACGACCGCCGGCCCTCGGTACCCTGGCAGGACATGGTGATCTACGAGCTGCACGTGCGCGGCTTCACCATGCGCCACCCCGACGTGCCGCCCGAGCTGCGCGGCACCTATGGCGGCCTGTGCTGCGCGCCCGTGGTCGACTATCTCAAGCGCCTGGGCGTGACCACCATCGAGCTGCTGCCGGTGCACAGCTTCCTGAACGACCGGCACCTGGCGGAGAAGGGCCTGCAGAACTACTGGGGCTACAACTCGCTGGCCTACTTCGCCCCCGAGACGCGCTACAGCGCCTCGGGCAAGGTGAAGGAATTCAAGACCATGGTCAAGACGCTGCACTCGGCCGGCATCGAGGTGATCCTGGACGTGGTCTACAACCACACCTGCGAAGGCAACCAACTCGGGCCCACGCTCTCGATGCGCGGCGTGGACAACGCGTCCTACTACATCGTCAATGCCGAGCACCGGCGCTACTACGACGACTTCACCGGCTGCGGCAACACCGTCAACCTGGAGCATCCGCATGCGCTGCAGCTGGTGATGGATTCGCTGCGCTACTGGGCCGAGGAAATGCATGTCGACGGCTTCCGCTTCGACTTGGCCTCGGCGCTGGCGCGCGAGGCCGGCAAGGTCGAGAACCTGGGCGGCTTCTTCGACGCCATCCGGCAAGACCCGACGCTCAACCGCGTCAAGCTCATCGCCGAGCCCTGGGACCTGGGCCACGGCGGCTACCAGGTGGGCAACTTTCCGCTCGGTTGGGCCGAGTGGAACGACCGCTACCGCGACGGCATGCGCGGCTTCTGGAAAGGCGACTCGGGCGTGATCGGCGAGGTCGGCAAGCGCCTCACCGGATCTGAAGACCTCTACGGCTGGTCAGGCAAGCGGCCCAACGCGAGCATCAACTTCATCACTGCGCACGACGGCTTCACGCTGAACGACCTGGTCTCCTACAACGACAAGCACAACGAGGCCAACGGCGAGGACAACCGCGACGGCAGCAACCACAACATCTCCTGGAACTGCGGCGCGGAAGGACCGACCCCGGACGCCGAGATCGCCGCGCTGCGCGAGCGCCAGAAGCGCAACCTGCTGGCCACGCTGCTTCTGTCGCAGGGCGTGCCCATGCTGCTGGCCGGCGACGAGCGCGGCCACACGCAGAACGGCAACAACAACGCCTACTGCCAGGACAACGACATCAGCTGGATCGACTGGACGCCCACGCCCGAGCGGCAGGCGCTGGTCACCTTCGTGGAGCGCACCATCGCGCTCAGGCGCGCCCACCCCTCGTTCCGGCGCAGCAGCTTCTTCGCCGGCAAGCCCTCGGAGGTCGAGAGCGTGACCGACGTGGTCTGGCTCAGGCCCGACGGCGCCGAGATGCGCCCCGAGGACTGGAGCGACGCCAACGCGCGCTGCCTTGCGATGTACATGTCCGGCGGTGGCATCGCCGACCGCGGGCCGCGCGGCGAGGCGCTGCACGACGACGATTTTCTGGTGCTGTTCAACGCGCACCACGACGAGATCTCGTTCACGCTGCCGGCCGCGCCCTACGGCGCATGGCGGCTCTTGCTCGACACCGCCAGCGGCACGCCGCCGCCCGCCACCGAGGACGTGGCCGCGCTCGCGCCCGCCTGGTCCGAGCCCGCCTATCCGCTGCAGTGCCGCTCGCTGGTGGTGCTGAGCCGGCCGGATGTGCGGCCATGAGCCATATCCACCGCATGCCCTTCGGCGCCACGGTGCACGGCGGCGGTGTGGACTTTGCGCTCTGGGCGCCGTCGATGGACCGCATCGTGCTCGTGCACACGCCGGCCGGAGGAGCCGCCTCGTCGCATGCGATGCAGCGCAGCGCGGACGGCTGGCACCGCCTCACGCTCGCCGAAGCCGGCCACGGCGACAGCTACGCCTACCGGCTGCCCGACGGCACCACCATGCCCGACCCGGCCTCGCGCTTCAATCCGCAGGACGTGCACGGCCCGAGCCGGATCGTCGATCCGGGCCGCTTCGCGTGGACCGACACCGCTTGGCGCGGGCGGCCCTGGCACGAGGCCGTGATCTACGAGCTGCACGTGGGAACCTTCACCGAAGAAGGCACCTTCCAGGCGGCACGCGAGCGGCTCGGCGAGCTGGCGGAGCTCGGCATCACCGCGGTCGAACTCATGCCGCTCGCGGATTTTCCCGGTGCGCGCAACTGGGGCTACGACGGCGTGCTGCAGTTCGCGCCCGATGCCAGCTACGGATCGCCCGACGACCTCAAGGCACTGGTCGACACCGCGCATGCGCTGGGGCTGATGGTGCTGCTCGACGTGGTCTACAACCACTTCGGGCCGGAGGGCAACTACCTGCATGCATGCTGCCCCGAATTCTTCGATGCGGCGCAGCACACGCCGTGGGGCTCGGCCATCAACTTCGGCGGCCCGGGCTCGCGCACCGTGCGCGACTTCTTCATCCATAACGCGCTGTACTGGGTGGAAGAGTTCCACTTCGACGGCCTGCGCATGGATGCGATCCATGCCATTCGCGATGCCTCGCCCATGCACATCGTGCGCGAGATCCGCGAGGCGCTGAACGCCGGCCCGGCGCGCGAAAGGCCAGTGCACCTGGTGCTGGAGAACGACGCCAACCAGGCCTCGCTGCTGGCGCGCGACGGCAATGGCCTGCCTGTCGCGGGCACCGCGCAGTGGAACGACGACCTTCACCACGCCGTGCACGTGCTGGCCACCGGCGAGCGCGACGGCTACTACGCGGACTACGCCGACGACGCTGCAGCCGGCTTTGCGCGCGCGCTCGCCGAAGGCTTCGTCTACCAGGGGCAGCCATCGGCATTCCGCGGCGGAGAACCGCGTGGTGAACCCAGCACGCAGCTGCCGTCGACTGCGTTCGTGTCCTACCTGCAGACCCACGACCAGGTCGGCAACCGCGCGTTCGGCGAGCGCATCCACGCGCTGGGCGATCCCGTGCTGGTGCGCGCCGCGCTGGCCTGCGTGCTGCTGTCGCCGCATGTGCCCATGTTCTTCATGGGCGACGAATTCGCGGCTTCGTCGCCGTTCCTGTACTTCTGCGATTTCGGCCCCGAACTGGCCTCGGCCGTCGCCGAAGGGCGCCGCGCGGAGTTCGGCCGCTTCGCCGCCTTTGCCGACGAAGCGGCGCGTGCGCGCATTCCCGATCCCAACGCCGCCGAGACCTTCCAGGCCTCGAAGCTGCGCTGGCGCGAGCGCGGCACGCGGGCGCACTTCGCGCACCTGTGCAAGGTGCAGCAACTGCTCGACGTGCGCCATCGCCTGCTGGTGCCGCACCTGGCCGGCGCGCTCGGCGCGGGAAGCCATGGCTGCGAAGAGGGCGTCATCCGGGTTCAGTGGGAGCTGTCGGGCAAGCGTCTTCATCTGCTCGCGAATTTCGGTACACAGCCTGCCGCGGAAGCCGCCGCGCCCGCTGGCGCGCTGCTCTACAGCTGGGGCATCGTGGCCGATGCGGCGGGCCTGCAGCTCGAGCGCGGGGCCGTGCATGCCACGCTGGAGGACATGGCTGGTGGCTGAACCAGGGCAATGGACCGACGATGCGCTGGAGCGCCTGTGCCGGCGCTGCGGCATTTCCGCGACCTACCACGACGCCTTCGGAACGCTTCGCCATGCAACGCCCGGGAACCTGGCCGCGCTGCTGGCCGAGTTCGGCGTGCAGGCGGGTGGCGCGATCGGCGAGGAGGCCGGTTCTTCGTCCGCGCCCGCCATGCCGCCGGTGCTGGTGGTGGAGGCGCACGCGCCGCACTGGTCGCTGCAGCTGCCGCAGGTCCCGGGCCGCCTTCGATGGCGGCTGCGCGACGAGGAAGGGCGTTCGCGCCATGGAGAAGCCGATGCGCAGCCGTGGCCGCATGGCAGCTGCACGCTGCAGCTGGCAGAGCCGCTCGCGCCCGGCTATCACTGGCTGCAGATCGACGGCCTGGCCGGCGAGACCATGCTCATCGCTTCGCCCGGCCGCTGCTACCGGCCGCCCGCCGTGCAGGGTGGCGGCCGCGTCTGGGGGCCGGCGCTCCAGCTGTACGCGCTGCGCTCGCCGCGCAACTGGGGCATGGGCGATTTCGGCGACCTCGAGGCGCTGATCGACCGCATGGCCGGACAGGGCGCCGACGTGATCGGGCTGAACCCGCTGCATGCGCTGTTCCCGACCGATCCGCCGCGCGCCAGCCCCTACAGCCCGTCGTCGCGGCAATGGATCAACGTGCTGTACATCGATGTCGAGGCGGTGGACGATTTCGCCGCCTGCGAGGCCGCGCGCCGGCACGTGGAATCGCCCGAGTTCCAGGGGCGGCTGGCGGCGCTGCGGGCCGCGCCGCTGGTCGACCATGCCGGCGTGGCCGCCGCCAAGTTCGAGGTGCTGGAGCTGCTGTTCGAGCACTTCCGCGCGCGACATCTTTCGCCGGCCGGCGCGCCGGATGCAAGAGGCGAGGCCTTCCTGGCCTTTGTCTCGGCGCATGGTGAGCCGTTGCGCCAGCACGCGCTCTTCGAAACCCTGCAAGCCCACTTCGCCGCCGCCGACCCGCAGTGCTGGGGCTGGCTCGCATGGCCCGAAGCCTATCGACAGGTGGATTCGCCCGAGGTGCGGGCCTTCGCGGTGCAGCATGCGGAACGCCTGCAGTACCACCAGTACCTGCAATGGGTGGCCGAGCACCAACTCGCGCGCGCTGGCGAGCGCTGCACCGCGCTGGGCATGGGCATCGGCCTCTACCTGGACCTGGCCGTCTCGGCGGACCGGGGCGGCTCCGACGCCTGGACCGCGCGGCATTGCTTTGCGGTCGGCGCCAGCATTGGCGCGCCGCCCGACGAGTTCAACCCGGCCGGGCAGAACTGGGGCCTGCCGCCGCTGCGTCCGGACCACCTGCGCACGCATCACTACCAGCCCTTCGTGCAGATGCTGCGCGCCAACATGCGGCATGCGGGCGCGCTGCGCATCGACCATGTGATGGGCCTGATGCGCCTGTTTTGGATTCCGCCGGGCCGTTCGCCGCACGATGGCGCGTACGTGCGCTATCCGGTGGACGAAATGCTGGCCATCGTGGCGGTCGAAAGCCATCGCCATCGCTGCATGGTCGTGGGCGAGGACCTGGGCACGGTGGAAGACGCCATGCGCGAAGCCCTCGCGCGTGCCGACGTGCTCTCCTACCGGTTGCTCTACTTCGAGAAGCAGCAGGACGGCGGGTTCACGCCCCCCGCGGCCTATCCGCCGGCCGCGCTGGTCGCCATCAGCACGCACGATCTCGCCACGCTCGCGGGCTGGTGGTCGGGCCACGACCTTCGGCTGCGGCTGGCGCTCGGGCTCTTTCCCGATCCGCGGCTGTTCGATGCGCAGCTGCTGGGCCGCGCGCAGGAGCGCATTCGGCTGATGCTGGCGGTGCGGGAGACCGGGCTTCTGTCGCCGGACGAGGCGGCGCAGGCGCTGTCGCTCGCAACGCCGTCGCCGCGGATCATGCAGGCGATCCACGCGTTTCTTGCCGCGGCCCCGTCGGCGCTGATGGTGTTCCAGCTCGAGGATGTGGCTGGCGAGGTGGAGCAGGCCAACATGCCCGGCACCACCGACACGCATCCCAACTGGCGGCGCAAGCTGGCGCCGACGGTGCAGGAGCTGGCGGCGAGCGAGGCCATGCTGGGGCTCACGCAACACCTGCGCACCGCGCGCCCGCGCCGCGGCCCGGGCGCGGACGCCGCGCCGCCGCTGCTGCAGGCGCGCGTGCCACGTGCCACCTACAGGCTGCAGTTCCACAAGGGCTTCGGCTTCGACGACGCCATCCGCGTGCTGCCCTACCTCGCGCAGCTCGGCGTGAGCCATGTGTATTGCTCGCCGATCCAGCGCGCCCGCGCGGGCAGCACGCACGGCTACGACGTGGTGGCCCATGCCGAGATCAACCCCGAGCTCGGCGGCGCCGAAGGCTTTGCGCGCTTCGTCGCGGCGCTGCAGGCGCACGGGCTGGGACAGCTGCTCGACATGGTGCCCAACCACATGGGCGTGCTCGGCGCCGACAACGCATGGTGGATGGACGTGCTGGAGAACGGCCCGGCCTCGCTGTTCGCGCACCACTTCGACATCGACTGGCAGCCGCTCAACAAGGAGCTGGCCGGCAAGGTGCTGCTGCCGGTGCTCGGCGGGCACTACGGCGAGGTGCTCGCCAGCGGGGAACTGGCGCTGCACTTCGAAGCGGCGCAGGGCAGCTTTGCGCTGCGCTATTTCGACCACCGGTTTCCGCTGGCGCCCGAGAGCTACCCCGTGGTTCTTGCGCTGGCGCTGCAGCATCTGAAGGAGCCCGCGCTTGCGGCGCAACTCGCGAGCCTCTCGACGGCCTTCGGCCATTTGCCCGGGCGCCGCGCGCAAACGCCTTCGGAGTGCACGGAACGCGTGCGCGACACGGAACTGTTCAAGGCCCGCCTCGCGCACCTGGCGCAGGCGCATCCGTCGCTGGCGCGTGCGGTGCTGGCAGCGGTGGCCGAATTCAACCTGGCCTCCGACGAGGCGCGCGACCAGCTGCACCGGCTCATCGACATGCAGGCCTACCGCCTCGCGTATTGGCGCGTGGCGGCCGACGAGATCAACTACCGGCGCTTCTTCGACATCAACGACCTGGCGGCCGTGCGCATGGAGCGCGACGAGGTGTTCGAGGCCACGCAGTCCTTCGCACTCGACCTTGCCGCGGCTGGCACGGTGGATGGCTTGCGCATCGACCATCCCGATGGCCTGTACGACCCCGCACGCTACTTCCGGCAGCTGCAGGAAGGCTATGCGCGCCGGGCGGGCATCGTGCTGCCCGCCAGCAACGGCCCCGACGGCCGGCCGCCGCGCCCGCTGTACGTCGTCGCCGAGAAGATCGCCGCTGCCGAAGAAGAGGTGCCGATCGAATGGCATGTGCACGGCACCACCGGCTATCGCTTTGCCAACGTGGCCAACGGCGTGCTGGTGGACACCGCCGCGGCCGAGGCCTTGCGGCAGGCCTGGCATGGCTTCACCGGCGAAACGCAGGACTTCGAATCCGTGGCCCGCTCGGGCAAGCGCGAGGTCATGCGCAATGCGCTGTCGTCGGAACTGAACGTGCTCTCCAGCGAGCTGCTCAGGATCGCGCGGGCCGACCGCGGCACGCGCGACTACACGCTCAACGCGCTGCGCCGCGCGCTCGCGGAAGTGGCGGCCTGCATGCCGGTCTACCGCACCTACATCGTCGATGCGCCTTCCGCGCAGGACGCGCATTTCATCGACGCCGCCACCGAGGCGGCCGAGCGCCAGAGCGTCGATGCCGACCGCTCCGTCTTCGCCTTCGTGCGCCGCTCGCTGCGCGGCGAGACCGCGGCCGCGCATTCACCGGCGGGCCTGGCCGAGCGCGTGCGCCGGTTCGCCATGCGCTTCCAGCAGTTCAGCGCGCCGGTCGCGGCCAAGGGCGTGGAGGACACCTCGTTCTATCGCTACTTTCCGCTCAGTTCGCTCAACGAGGTGGGTGGCGAGCCCGACCATTTCGGGTTCGACGTGCCCGAGTTCCACCTGCTCAGTGCCGACCGCGCCCTGCACTGGCCACACACCATGCTCGCGACCTCCACGCACGACAACAAGCGATCGGAAGAGGTGCGCAACCGCATCGACGTGCTCTCCGAAATGCCCGGCGAGTGGCGCGATGCGCTCGCGCGCTGGCATGCGCTCTGCCGCGGCGGCGAGCCGGCGGGCGCGGCGCCTTCACGTGCCGACGAATACCTGCTCTACCAGACCCTGCTCGGCACCTTGCCCCTCGGCGGGCTCGATGCCGCCGGCGCGCCGGCCTACGCCGCGCGCGTGTGGCAGTACATGCAGAAGGCCGCGCGCGAAGCCAAGCTCCACACGCGGTGGACCCAGCCCGATGCGCCGTACGAAGCGGCGCTCGAAGGCATGGTGCAGCGGATTCTTTCGGACCTGTCGAAGGACGGATGCCTTGCGAACATCCAGCGCCTGGCCGATCGCCTGTCGTGGTTCGGCGCCTGGAACGGCCTGACGCTCACGCTGCTGAAGTACGGCTCGCCCGGCGTACCCGATCTCTATCAGGGCAGCGAGCTGGTCGACCTGAGCCTGGTCGATCCTGACAATCGGCGGCCGGTGGACTATGACCTGCGCAGCCGGCGGCTCGAAGAACTCCGGGCGATGGCGGATGAGCCTGACCAGGCAGCGCGCGTGCAGGCACTTGCCGAGGCGCCGCACGACGGCCGCGCGAAGCTCTGGTTCATCTGGCGGCTGCTGTCGATGCGGCGCGAGCACGCGGAGCTTTTCCGCGAAGGCAGCTATGAAGGGCTGGCGGTCGAAGGGCCGTTGGCGCGGCATGTGGTGGCCTTTGCGCGCAGGCACGAAGGGCGCACGCTGGTGGTGATGGCGGGGCGGCTGTTTGCCGGGATGGCACGCAGCGGGCTGGAAGGCGCCGCGCCGATGCTTCCGGCCGCGGCCGCCTGGCGGGGGACGAAGGTGGTGCTGCCCGAGGCGCCCGCAGGCAAGGGGTGGGAGAACTTGCTGACGGGGAATGCGCTGGTGGTCGACGGCAACGCCGTGCGGCTCGAGGAGGCCTTCTGCCTCATGCCCTGGGCGGCCTTGAAACCCGCGAATCCCGTCCGCCAAGCCGGAGACGCACGTTGATCTGGAAGCGCAATTGTTTGAACTATCCCCGTAGTTGACGGAAAACAGTCGCCGGAGCAACACTGCAGGAAAGGGGCCAACCCTGCGAGGAGACCGAAATGCTGTTCAGCCTGGGCCAACTGTATCGCCGTGGTTGGCTGCGCCAGATGGATGCGTTGCTCCTGTTGACCACATTGACTGCCTTGTCCTCCTGGCTCGTGTTCTGGTTCGGCGAATGATCGTCCGGCGGCCGCGGCCGCCGTGTCCGGGGCCTGCGGCCGTGGGCTCCTAGAGCCCGTAGTACTTGTCCACCGTCCCGCTGTACGCATCGTCGTATTCGGGCACCCGGTCGCTCGCATACTTCGGCGCGCCCTCGATCTGCGCCTTGGTCAACGGCACCACATAGCCGTCCTGCGAGGTGTCGTACTTCAGCATGGACCAGGGGAGCGGATAGCGGTCCGTGCCCATGCCCAGGAACCCGCCGAACTCCAGCACCGCATAGCGGACCTGGCCCGAGATCTTGTCGATCATGAGTTCATCGATGCTGCCTAGCTTGTCTCCCGACGTGTTGTAGACGGATGTCCCCTCGACACGTTCCGACGAAATGACTGGATTGGCGCTCACCATGGAATAGTCTCCGGCCGGCATCTCTGGGGGATGACGGCATAGATTGCAGTGCCCAGGAGTGCAACTTTCGACCTGGAAAATTTCCGCCGCATCGGCCGAGAGACCGTCGTGTTGTAGGAGGCTGTCTGGCACCCGGGCGCCGCATGAGGCGGTGCCTACCTGGGCAGCCGGGGCGCTTTCTTTTCGCGCGCGCCAATCGCTCCGGAAGCCGCTGCGCGCACGATGCGCCGGAAGGTCGGGCATTCCATGTGGCTGGGCGCGGGGCAGGCCGCGGCGTGCCGCAGGCCGTCGCGCATGGCGCTCAATTTGCGGATGGTGCGGTCGAGTTCTTCCGCCTTGGCTGCGAGCATCCGCCGGTCGATGCGTGGCCCGCCCCCGGGTGCGAACATGCGTGCGATCTCGTCGAGCGAGAAGCCCGCGGCGCGTCCCACGGCGATCAGCGCCAGGCGTTCCAGCACGCCACCATCGAACAGGCGGCGCAGGCCGCGCCGGCCGGTCGAGGCGACGAGCCCCTTTTCCTCGTAGAACCGCAGCGTCGATGCGGGGACGCCGGATTGCTGTGCCACTTGGGCGATGTCCAGATGTTGTGCCGCCATCTCTTGACCTCAAGTCGACTTGAAGTTGCACAGTCTAGCCTCCGCCTCTTCAGGCAAGCCAAGGACCAACCATCATGGACATCGCGCAGCAGCAAGACAACGAGCAAGCCGCCCTCTGGAATGGCCGTGCAGGCCGCGCCTGGGTCGATGCGCAGGAGTCGCTCGACCGGTTGTTCGCGCCGTTCGAGAACCTGCTCGTGGACGAGGCGCGCGCCGCGTCCGCGCGCCGGGTGCTCGACGTCGGCTGCGGCACGGGCGCCACCACGCTGGCCATTGCACAGGTGCTCGGCGCCGCGGGGCATTGCGTCGGCGCCGATATTTCCGAGCCGATGATTGCCGCCGCCCGGGCGCGTGCCGAACGGGCGGGCGCGCCGGCAAGCTTCATCTGCGGCGACGTGCAGAGACAGGCCTTCGAACCGGCGAGCTTCGACCTGATCGTTTCGCGCTTCGGCGTGATGTTCTTCGACAGCCCGGTGCAGGCTTTCGCGAACCTGCGGCATGCCGCGAAGGATGGCGCCGCGCTCCGGGCCATCGCATGGCGCAGCGCCGCGGAGAACCCGTTCATGACGACGGCCGAGCGCGCCGCCGCACCGCTGCTGCCGAATCTGCCGGCGCGCAAGACGGGTGCGCCGGGACAGTTCTCCTTTGCGGACTGCGATCGGATTTCTTCGATCCTGGAGGAGAGCGGCTGGGCCGGCATCGACATCCGGCCGATCGATGTGGAATGCACATTGCCCGAGAAGGCGCTGCATGGCTATCTCACGCGGCTCGGTCCGGTTGGCCTGATTCTTCAGGAGGCGGACGAGCCCACGCGCGCACAGGTCATCGAAACCGTGCGTACGGCGTTCGAGCCTTATGTGCACGGCAGCGAAGTTCGCTTCACCGCCGCCTGCTGGATGATCAACGCCCAGGCACTTTCCGCATCAGCCGCCTAGCGATTCTCAGCCCAGCAACCGCGGCACGCCTTGCACCGCGAGCGCCCCGATGATCCCTTGCACCGTCACGCAATGCCACATCAGCCCGGTGTTGTCGAGGGTCGCACGGGCCGCGGGCTGCAGCCGGCCCGCCCACGAGCGCACCAGCAGGTAGCCGCCCATCAGCAGCAGCACGGCGATGTGGAAGGCCTGGTAGCCCAGCAGCATGCCGACGGAGGCGCTCCAGCCTTGCGCGCGCGGATCGAGCCCGGCGAGCTGATGGCCGCCGATGTCGAGCGCGGCCGCACCGGCAGCGCAGGCCATGGCCAGCGCTGCGAGCATGCGCAGCCAACGCTGGCCGCGCGGATGCGCCGCATGCAGCTTGCGCGTGGCCAGCGCCATGGCCGCCGAGCCGGCCGCGAGCAGCAGCGCCGCGCCCAGCGGCCAGCGCATGGGCGGCAGCGCGGCGCCAGGCGGCGGGCACACGTCGCTGGCCATCGACAGGTGCACGTGGGTGTACAGCAGCGAGACGAAGATCGTCATGTCCACCGCAATGAGCACGACCATGGCCCACCATGAATGCGAGGCCCGGCCATGCGCACCGACCGGCAGCTGCACGCCATGGCCCGCATCGACTGTGGCCAACGGCGGCGGACGGTCGGAGTCCCACAGCCAGCGCAGGATGCATGCGACCGCGATCACGCCGCAGGCAAACGCAGGCAGCGTCTGTGACACCGTAAGAAGCAGGAAGAAGCCCGCGGTGCCCGCCGCCGCCGCCAGCGGCCACCAGCTGTCGGTCGGCAGGCGCAGCAGGTGCATCGGCCGCGCCTCGCGCGGGCTGGTCACCAGCGTTTCGCGGCCGCCGAACACCGTGCCCGGCAGCCAGTGGCGCCCGGCCTCGACCTCCTGCGGCAGCGCGGGCTGCCGCCACAGCGGATAGCGCGAATCCACTTGCGGAATGCTGCGCACGCCGTATTCGCGCGGCGGCAGCCATTCGAGCGTGCCCGCGCGCCAGGGATTGCCGTGGTCCTGCTGGGGCCGGCGCAGCGTGCGCGCCGCATCCACCATGAAGAGCAGCACGCCGGCTGCCAGCGCGTAGGCGCCGAGGGTCGACAGCATGTTCAGCGCGTTCCAGCCCAGGTCGCCGGCATAGGTGTACACGCGCCGCGGCATGCCGAGCATGCCCGCGATGTGCATCGGGAAGAACGCCAGGTTGAAGCCGCCGAACATGAGCCCGAACACCCAGCGGCCCCAGCGCTCCGAAAGCCGGTGGCCGTTGAAGACCGGCGCCCAGTAGTAGAAGCCCGCGAACACCGGAAACACCATGCCGCCGATCAGCACGTAGTGCAGGTGCGCGACGATGAAGTAGCTGTCGTGCGCCTGCCAGTCGAAAGGCAGCACCGCCACCATCACGCCGGTGAGGCCGCCCAGCACGAAGATGAAGTGAAAGCCCAGCAGGAACAGCGTGGGTGCATCGAGCACGACGCGGCCGCGCCAGAAGGTGGCGATCCACGCGAACACCTGCACGCCGCTCGGCAGGGCGACGATGAAGCTCGCGGCCGACACCACCAGCAGCGAGAGGTTGCCCAGGCCGGCGGTGAACATGTGGTGCACCCACAGCGCGAAGCTCACCGCGCCCACGCCGATGAGCGCCAGCACCACCGCGCGGTGGCCCACCAGCGGCGTGCCCGCGAGCGCGGCCACCATCATCGACACCATGCCGGCCGCGGGCAGGAAGATGATGTAGACCTCCGGGTGGCCGAAGAACCAGAACAGGTGCTGCCACAGCAGCGGATCGCCGCCGCGCGCGGGAATGAAGAAGGGCCAGTCGAACGCGCGCTCCAGCTCCAGCAGCATGGTGGCCGCGATCACGGCGGGGAACGCAATGACGATCATCAGCGCGGTGACCAGCATGGCCCAGGCGAAGATCGGCATGCGCATCAGCCTCATGCCGGGCGCGCGCGTGAACAGGATGCCGACGATCAGCTCGATGGCGCCCGCAATGGCCGAGATCTCGATGAACCCGATGCCCAGCAGCCACCAGTCGGCGCCGCGCCCGGGCGAGAACTCCTTGCCGCTGAGCGGCGGATACATGAACCAGCCGCCGTCCGGCGATACGCCGAAGAACAGCGTGCAGAAGAAGGCGATGCCGCCGATGGCATAGGCCCAGAACGCGTAGGCGGAGAGCATCGGAAAGGGCAGGTCGCGCGCGCCCAGCATGCTCGGCAGCAGGTAGATGGCCACGGCCTCGACGATGGGCACCGCGAACAGGAACATCATCACGGTGCCGTGCATCGTGAAGAGCTGGTTGTAGGTGGCGGCATCGATCAGGCGGTTGTCGGGCACCGCGAGCTGCGTGCGCATCATCAGCGCGAGGATGCCGGCCAGCACGAAGAAGAGCATGGCCGTGGCGATGTAGAACACGCCGATGCGCGTGTTGTTCACCGCCGAGAGATGCCGCCAGCCGGTGGGCGGGCGCCACGCGCGCTCGAGCGCCTCGCGCTCGCCCGCGGGGCGCGGCGGTGGGCTGGAAGGGGCTTCGTCGAGAACTTGCGTCATTTCAGTTGCGCGAGCCAGGCCGCGATGGATTGCAGGTCGGCCTCGCCGATGCGCCCGCCGGAAGACGGCATGCGTGCGCCCGGTTTCAGCTGCTGCGTGTGGGCCACCCATGCAGCGAGCTGTGCGGGCTCGTTCGCCACGGTGCCGGCGCCCAGGTGCAGCCGGCTGCCCACGTGGGTGAGGTCGGGCCCGAGGCGGCTTTCCTCGCTCACGCCGCGCACCGTGTGGCAGGCGTTGCACCGGTGCGCGAGGAAGGCTTCGCGGCCGCGTTCGATCTCGCGCGGCGGCGCCGTTGTCGAAGCGGCCGCCGGCCTGGCCTGCGCCGCGAGCCATGCGTCGAAGGCCGCGGGTTCCTCCGCCACCACGTGCAGCGCCATGCGCGCATGCTGCTCGCCGCAGTATTCGGCGCACTGTCCGCGCCAGACGCCGGGCCGGTCGGCCTGCAGCTGCAGGTGCTGCACGCGGCCGGGCAGCATGTCCATCTTGCCGCCGAGCGAGGGCACCCAGAAGCTGTGGATCACGTCGGCGCTGCCAAGGCCGAAATAGATCGGGCGGCCGACCGGGATGCGGATCTCGTTCGCCGTGACCACCTCGGCGCCGGTGGCGGGGTCGCGGTAGCGCACCTCCCACCACCACATGTGGCCCGTGACGCCGACGATCAGCGCACCGGGCGGTGGAATGGGCCGCCACGGCGGCCGGTGGAATTCGCTGTAGACGAAGAGCGCCGAAAGCACCACCGTCGGAAAGACAAGCCCGCCGCCGAGCAGCCACCAGCGCGTGTTCACCTTGCCGCCGCCCCGCCGGCGAATGGCGAAGGCCAGCAGCAGCATGACGCCGGCGAAGATCAACGCACCGCCCACCACCAGCACGGCGCTCACTTCGAGCAGCGTTTGCGCGACGGGCCCGGCAGCCCGCAGGGCGGATTGGGGCAGGCCCGTGCTCGTGGCGTTCATCGTTCGAGCGCGAGCAGGTAGGTCGCCATGTCGCGCGCATCCTCGGGCGAGACGCCCATGGCCGGCATGGTGGTGCCCGGCACCACCGCGGCCGGCGCGACGATCCACCGCACCAGAGCGTCGCGGCCGTTCGGCACCTGGCCGGCGATGTAGCTGCGGCGGCCGAAGGCGGCGAGCGTGGGGCCGGTGCGGCCGCGCGCCGCCTGCACATCGGGAATGGCGTGGCAGCTTCCGCATTGGTACTGGGCCAGCAGCAGCCTTCCGCGTTCGCGCTGTGCGGGCGGTGCCTGGCCGAAGGCGGGGCCGTCTTCTTCTTGCGGTGTGCATCCGCCCGCGAGCATCGCCAGCACCAGCAGGGCGAGCGGGCACACAGCGCGACGTGACGGGGCGGCCACCATGGCGCGATTCTGCGGATCGGAATGCGGCTTGCGCCGACACGGCGGCGCTGGTGCGCGTCGGACAATGCCGCCAATTGAATGCCGCCGATGGGTGCACCCAAGATCGTCCTGCTCACTCTCGCTGCGCTCGGCCTCGCGGGCGTGGCGGCGGGCGCGCTGGTGGTGTATGGCGGCCTCTACGACGTGGCGGCCACGAAGCAGCATTTCCAGCCGGTCTATACGCTGCTGGAAACCGCCATGCACCAGTCGGTGAAGATGCGTGCCCGCAGCATCGAGGCGCCGCAGCTCGACGACGAACGGCTGGTGATGCGCGGTGCGGCCTGCTTCAGGGACAAGTGCGTGCAATGCCATGGCGCGCCGGGCGTTGCGCAGGGCGACATCGGAAAGAGCATGCAGCCGTTGCCCGGACCGCTGGTGGATGCGCGGCACCACTGGAAGCCGCGCGAACTTTACTGGCTGACCAGGCACGGCATCCGGATGAGCGGCATGCCGGCCTGGGAGTTCAGGCTGTCCGAGGAAGACCTGTGGTCGGTGGTGGCGTTCATGGCGCGCCTGCCCGACCTCACGCCGCAGCAATATGCGGAAGCGACGCGCGTGGAGGCCACCGGGGCGCGGGGCGTGCCGGCACGGCCGGCATGCGGGCCGGCAGCCGGCGCGGCGCCGGTCCAGGCGGGCGATGCGGAGCGCGGGGCGCGCGCGCTGTCCCAGTACGCATGCAGCGCCTGCCACACGATTCCGGGCATCACGGGCTCGTCTCCGAACGTGGGGCCTCCGCTCGCGGGCATCGGCGGCCGTTCGCTGATCGCGGGAAAGCTGGCCAACACGCCGGACAACATGGTGCGCTGGCTGCGCCATACGCACGAGGTCGATCCGCTCACGGCCATGCCGGAAATGGGAGTGGCCGAGCAGGACGCGCGCGACATCGCCGCCTACCTTGCGGCGCTGCGATGAACGGAAGCGCTTCTAGAATTTGGCTGCGGTGCGTTCGCCGTCGACCGTGGCGATGCGCAGGCGGGCCCGCTCGTGCTTGATGACGAGCTTGGCGCAATGCTCCTGCATGGAAGGATCCGTGGGTTGCTGCTCGCTGCAGTCCACGAGAAGCTGCGACTCGGCGAAGTCGAGGCCATGAAGAACCTCCTGCCCATGCGAATTGATGGCCAGGAGGTTGTCCGCCGACAAATGGGCGCGCAGGGCTTCGGAAATGGCGAGCGTCTGCAAGGGCTTCACCGCTTCTCGGGTCCGGTGCCGGGGTTGTCCGCCATTACTTCTTCATTGCCTTGATGTCGGCCTTGCCCTTGGCCTCGGTGGCCTTGGCTTCCTTCACGCAGGCATTCTTGGCGTCGCCCTTCTGGTCGTCGCACTTTTCCTTGGCAATGCTGTAGGCGACTTCCACCTTGGCTTCGGCGACCTTGCGGGCATTGCTGTCGCTGGGCTTCTGCTTCTGCTCGAGTTCGGCCTTGGCAATCTTTTCCTTGCCCTTGGCTTCTTCCATGCAGACGTCCTTGGCGTTGTCCTTCATGGCATCGCAGGCCGCCTTGTCGGCCTTGTAGTCGGCCGAGATCTTGTCGCGCGCGGCCTTGTATTCGGCCATGGCCGGATCGGTGGCCGCCGACGGAGGCGGGTTCACTTGCGCGTGGACCTGGACCATTGCCAGGCAGGAAGCTGCGGTGCACATCAATAACAGTTTCTTCATGGTTGGGCTCCTTGACGCCGGTGGTTTTTCTTGCAGGGGGGAATCCGGCGTCCGAAGTCAATATAGAAGTCGGCAGCGGTGCAGCGGTAGGACGCCTTGCGAAGCGGTCGTAAGCACATGCTGACGCTTTCCCGTGCGAGCGGCGGTGCGTCGGCAGCGCCCCCGGCCGGCGTGGGCGCACGTCCTACCGGCGCGGCAGGCGCGGCGCGCACACTGGCCGAAGCGGACTGAAAGGAGATCGCCATGCAAGAAAAAATGCTTCACACGTTGTTCGCTTCCGCGGCGCTGTGGGCGGCAGTGCTTGCAGCGGGCGCGCAAACCTCGCCGCCGCTTCCGGCCGAGATCGATCCGGCCATCGTCGAATACGGCGCCGCGCGGGAGCGGATCGGCGCCAACCTGAAGGCCGCGCTGGAACAGTGCGAGAAGCAGGTCGAGCCTGCCAGGGCGGTCTGCATCAAGGAGGCCCAGGGGCGGCAGAAGATCGCGCTGGCCGAGCTCGACCATCAGCGCAGTCCCAGCGACGCCAATGCCCGCAGGCTCGCCGAGACGAGGGTGGCGGTGAACTACGACATTGCCAGGGAGAAGTGCAACGAGCGGCAGGGCGGCGACAAGGCCGCCTGCCTGTCGCGCGCCAGCGAGGAAGAATCGAAGGCCAGGGCGGTCGTCAAGACCGGGCAATAGCAGCCAACAGGCTCACGCCGTCACGCTGGCCCAGTATTCCCGCATGGTGGCCTTGATGGTTCGCATCGCCTCGGGGTCGCCCTGCCAGAGGGCCGAGAGATACGCCTTGGCCTGGGCGAGCGAAACGTCGGGCGGAAGGGGCGGCACGGCGGAGTCGGTGACCATTTCCAGCAGCATCGGCCGGTCGGCCGCAAAGGCGGCGTCCCATGCCGGCCCGATGGCTTCGGGTGCGTCGACGCGCAGGGCTGCGAGGCCGAGCATTTCGGCAAAGCGCGCATACGGAAAGTCGGGCAGCTCCTGCGAAGCATTGAACTTCGGATCCCCGCCAAGCACGCGCTGCTCCCAGCTCACGAGGTTGAGGTCGCGGTTGTTGAGCACCATGACCACGAGGCGCGGATCGGCCCAGTCGCGCCACATGCGCGCCAGAGTGATGAGGGCATTCAGGCCGTTCATCTGCATGGCGCCATCGCCGAGCATCGCGACCACCGGCCGGTCGGGATGAACCAGCTTGGCCGCAATCGCATAGGGAAGGGCCGGGCCCATGGTGGCCAGGCCGCCGGACAGGCTCGCCTTCATGCCGCGGCGCAGTTTGATGTCGCGGGCATACCAGTTGGCGGCCGTACCGCTGTCGCAGGTGAGCACCGTTTCTTCGGGCAGGCGCGAAGACAGCTCCCAGAACACGCGCTGCGGATTGACCGGCGACGCCTCGACGTGGGCGCGCGCCTCGAGCACGCGCCACCACCGCGCCACTTCGGCCTCGATGCCGTGGCGCCAGGGGCCGTGTTCCTTGTGGTCGAGCAGCGGCAGCAGGGCGGCGAGCGTGGCGCGGCTGTCGCCGACCAGGCCCAGCTCCGTGGGGTAGCGCAGCCCGACGGCGCGGGGGTCGGTGTCGATCTGGACGCAGCGGGCCTGCCCCTCGGGCGGCAGGAATTCGGCGTAGGGGAACGACGAGCCCACCATCAGCAGGGTGTCGCAGTCCTCCATCATGCGCGAGCTTGGCCGTGTGCCGAGCACGCCGATGGCGCCGGTCACGAAGGGAAGATCGTCGGGCACCGCCGCCTTGCCGAGCAGGGCCTTGGCAATGCCGGCCCCGAGCCGCTCGGCCAGGTGGATCAGCTCGTCGGTGGCGTGCAGGGCGCCCGCGCCGGCCAGGATGGCGACCTTGCTGCCCGCATTGATGATGTCTGCCGCCTGCCCCAGCGCCGCCGCATTCGGCACCGCGGCGCTGGCCGTGCGGCCGATGCCGCTGTGCACCGTGCCGTGCTCGCGCGGCGGTACCGGCACCGCGGGCAGCTCCTGCACATCGTTGGGAATGATCACGCAGGTGACGGCGCGGCGGTCGCGCGCGATACGCATCGCGCGATCGATCAGGTGGCGCACCTGCTCCGCGCTGGTGGCCATCTGCACGAACTCGTGCGCCACGTCCTTGAACAGCGAGATCAGGTCCACCTCCTGCTGGTAGTCGCCTCCGAGCGCGCTGCGCTGCTGCTGGCCGACGATCGCCACCACGGGCTGGCGGTCGAGCTTCGCGTCGTAGAGGCCATTCAGCAGATGGATCGCTCCGGGGCCTGAAGTGGCGAGGCAGACGCCCACCTCGCCGGAGAACTTGGCGTGCGCACAGGCCATGAAGGCGGCAAGCTCCTCATGGCGGCTTTGTATGAACCCGATGGCGCCATTGGCCCTGTCGAGCGCGCCCATCAGGCCGTTGATGCCGTCGCCGGGGTAGCCGTAGACGCGCCGCACGCCCCAGTCGTACAGGCGCTGGACCACGAAATCGCTGACTGTCTTTTTCATCGGGGCTCCAATTCCATTTGCCGGACGCCGCCGGCGTTGATCTGGCAGTCGGACAGCTTCCCCTTCGGCGGTGAAGGCGGGTGTCGTGCAATCGGCCCCAGGCACCGTCGGCGCAATCCCACAGCCGCCGTCGCGCCGCCATGCTGCGCTGCGCGGGGCCAGACTGCTCCCACGCACAAGCCCTGTGTCTTCCGACCCGCGGCGGGCACGAAACGCGCAGCATGAAACGCTTCTTCACCCTCCAGGAGAGATCAAATGCCAAGAGGCGACAAGTCGTCCTATACGGACAAGCAGAAACGCAAGGCCGAGCACATCGAGGAAGGCTATGAGCACCGCGGTGTGGGCAAGGGCGAAGCCGAAAAGCGCGCCTGGGCCACGGTCAATGCCGAAACCGGCGGCGGCAAGAAGAGGGGCAGCGGCCGCGGCAAGGCAGAGAACCATGGGCCGTCGCGCACCGGCGGCCACAAGGGCGGTGCCGCGGCGGCATCCCGCACGGCCGCCGAGCGCTCGGCATCGGCCAGGAAGGGCGCCGCCACCCGCAAGCGCAACGCCGAGCGGCGCAGCGGTTGAACCCATCACCCAAGAGAACATGCAATGACACGCGTATCCGAACTGATGACCCGCGGCGTGCGCACCCTGTCGCCGTCCGACACGGTGGCACTGGCCGCCCAGGCCATGGACGAGCTGGACATCGGCGCCATTCCCGTGTGCGATGGCCAGCGGCTGCTGGGCATGGTGACCGACCGCGACATCGTGCTTCGCGTGGTCGCGCAGACGCGCCCGCTGGACACTGCGCTGTCCGAGGTGATGTCGAAGGACGTCAAGTGGTGCAGCGAAAGCGACAACGTCGAAACCGTGATGGATGAGATGGCCGGCTACCAGGTGCGGCGCATGCCGGTGGTGGACCGCGGCCGCAGGCTGGTGGGCATGCTCTCGCTGGGCGACACCGCCGCGAAGGGCGACATCGGCAAGGCCGGCGACACGCTCAACATCATCTCGCAGCCGGCCGAGCCCGACCGCTCGGGGCAGTCCGCTGCAAGCGGGCCCAGCGGCGGAGGCTCCTCGTAGCCCGGGACGGTGCAGGTTTCGTTCGCTTACGGCGTGTGCACGAAGCACAGCTTGTGCCCTTCCGGGTCCAGGCAGTAGGCGGCATAGAAGTCTTCGGCATAGCGCGGCCGCAGGCCGGGCGCGCCGACGTCCGTGGCGCCATGGGCCAGGGCGCTTTTCCATGCGGCATCGACGGTCTCGCGCGAGGCAGCCAGAAAGCTCACCTGCGAGCCATTGGCGGTATTCGGTGGGGCGCCGTTGACCGGATGATTGATCACGAACTGCGGCCAGCGCGCGCCCGGATGCCGCCACAGCACGCCCGCCGGCCCCAGGCGCGCGAGATCGGTGAAGCGCACCATGCCGAAGTGGCGCAGCACCTCGTCGTAGAAGGCGGCCATGCGGGGAAGGTCTTGCACGCCGATCTGGATGTGCGCATACATGGTTGTCCTCCAGCGGGGTCAGTGCTTCGCAGGCAGGCGGATGCGCGGCCCGGGCGTGGTGGAGACCCGCAGCGCTTCCTCCGCCTGGCGCAGGAAGCGCTGGTTGCGTGCGGTCGTCTGCGATGCGACGCAGTCGCGCGGAACAATGGCCTCGAGGTCGCGCATGCCCGCGTCGGCCGCGGTGGCCCAGATGCACTGGTCGCTCGCCACGCCGGTCACGATCAGCCGCCTGGCCTTCAGGTAGGCGAGCAGCAATTCGAGCGGCGTCGCAAAGAAGGCGGACTGCTTGGGCTTGAGCACGAAGTAGTCCGTTTCCTCGGGCAGGAGCGCCGAGGTGATCTCGGCGCCCGCGCCGCCCGCGGCCAGCGACAGTTCCACCAGCCTGGGAAAGTCCGAGCGCCAGCGTCCGCGGTTGTCGTTGACGTAGATGGCAGGTACCCCGGCGCGCGTGCAGCGCGCCTTCAGCGCCGCAATGCGCCCGGCAATGGCGTGCGCGCCGGGCAACAGCTTTTCGGCATCGGGAAAGTCCCAGCAGCTGATCATGTCGATGATCAGGAGGGCCGTGTGGCCGGCGGCGGGAACGGGTGCGAGGGCGGGGGGCCGGGAACGGGAAGGCGCCATGAACCGGGATTTCTGTGAGCGGAAGCTCCACCATTCCCAATGCCCGCCGCCGCGGCCGTAGGAAAGCCGCGCATGATGGCGGCGAAAGCGGCCGCCGCGCACGTCGGCCAGCGCCGGGCCGCTTACTCGGCGTTCGGCACGCCGTACGCCGCGCGCATCTCGTCGAGCCGTGCCTGCGCGACCTCGAAGCACTCGGCCAGCTGCTGCGGCGTGGCCGGTGGGTAGCCGGCCGGCGGCTGCAGTGCATTGCCCAGCCGTTCCCAGGATGCCTCCCAGGCCAGCTTGGCGAGCGCGCGGGACTCCGGGGTCGAGGGAGCGGGCATGGTCGTCCTTGGTTGTGACGCAACCGAGTATGCGCCCGCGAGGGGATGGATGGTTTTGGGGGCACCGCGTAGGAGGCCTCTTTCAGAACGACGCGCGTTATCCCGCCCCGCGCGGCCGAAAGCTGTCCGACCATCGGCGCGAGGACAACGCCTGCTGCAAGCCTGCTGCAAAGAAGCCAAAAAACTAGGCGCATGCGGGAAGGCCTTCTGTAGGAACCGGACTCATCGAGATGCGCGGATAGCCCCCGTGCACCCAGCCAACCGTTCACAAGGAGTTCTCCCGATGAACAATCCCGCTTTCACACGGTCTTTCGCCATCGTCACCGGCGCTTCCTCCGGCATCGGCCTGGAGGGGCGCCGCTAGCACCGGGGCGCATGCCATGGACACCCTTTTCGGCTCGGGAATGGCCCTCGTGGACACGGTCCTCAAGAGCACCGGCGGCAGCGTCGTGGTCTGGAGCGCGGATCCGCAGGCCTACGGCAGCGATCACGAACGGGCCACGCGCAGCAATTTCGCGCAGCGGCTCGCGGCGCTGAAGCAGTTCCGCTTCGCAGGCGAATACGACGCCTCGCGCGCGCACGAGAACACGCCGCTGTACTTCGTGCCGAGCGACACCATCTCCAGTACGCAGCTTGCGCGCTCGCTCGGCATCTCGACGCTGCACGACCTGTTCGGCGGCGTGGTTCCGCATCCCTTCGTCGCCACCAAGGCCATCACGCACCCGCTGGCGGGCAGGGCGGCCGCCTGCCCCGAGGGGTGGGAGCCGGCCTTTGCCAGCACCGTGTCGCATGCGGTGCTCGGCGGCTTTTCCGCGTTTTCTCTCGAAGACGCGCGATGGGCCGGGCGCCATCTGCTGGAAAGCGGCGCGGTGCGCGTCAAGCCGGTGTGCGCCACGGGCGGCCGGGGCCAGGCCATGGCCACCGATGCCGTTGCCCTGGACCACTGCCTCGCGGCCATGGACGAAAGCGAGATCGCGCTCCATGGCGTGGTGCTGGAAGAGAACCTCGCGAGCCCGGAGACCTACAGCGTCGGGCAGGTGCTGGTCGACCAGATGATCGTGAGCTACTACGGCCGCCAGCGGATGACGCGCGACAACGCCGGCCAGAACGTCTACGGCGGCTCCGACCTGACGCTCGTGCGCGGCAACTTCGATGCGCTGCTTGCCATGACCAGCCCGCCGCCGGCGCTTTGCCTGGCCATCGACCAGGCGCGGCGCTACCACCATGCGGTGATCGCCTGCTACCCGGGTTTCTTTGCCTCCCGCGTGAATTACGACGTGGCGCAGGGCCTGGGCGCGGACGGCGCCTGGCGCTCGGGCGTGCTCGAGCAGTCGTGGCGCGTCGGCGGCGCCACCGGGGCCGAAATGGTCGCGCTCGAATGCTTCTGGCGCGATCCCGCGCTCGAGCGCGTGCGCATCTCCTGCTTCGAGGCGTATGGTGAGACGGTGGCGATCCCGGCCGACGCAACGGTGCACTACCGCGGCGTCGACTCGCAGATCGGACCGCTCGCCAAATACGCATTGTTCCAGCCCTATGACAGCGACACGACATAACTTCATAGACATATCCGTAGACGGCCAGCACATTGCCGGAACGCTGGTCGCCGCCTCCACGATGGTGCCCGGCGTTCTCCTGGTCCATGGCTGGGATGGCAGCCAGGAGCAGTACATCGCGCGTGCGCACGAGATTGCCGCGCTCGGCTGCGTCTGCCTCACCTTCGACCTGCGCGGCCATGCGCGCCATGCCTCGCTGCGCCAGGAGGTCACGCGCGAGGACAACCTGCGCGACGTGCTCGCCGCCTACGACACGCTCATCAGCCACCCGACCGTCGACCCGCAGGCCATCGCCATCGTCGGCAGCAGCTACGGCGGCTACCTGGCGGCGATGGTCAGCACCATGCGGCCGGTGCGCTGGCTCGCGCTGCGGGCTCCGGCGCTCTACCGCGACCGCGAGTGGCTCGCGCCCAAGGGCCAGCTGAGCAGGCCCGATCTCGTGGCCTACCGCCGCACGCTGGTCGGCCCGCGCGACAACCGGGCGCTCGCGGCCTGCGAGGCATTCACGGGCGATGTGCTGATCGTGGAGTCGGAGCACGACCAGATCGTGCCGCACCCGGTCATCGAGAACTACCTGGGCGCCTTCAAGCGCGTGCGCTCCGCGACCTACCGGGTCATTTCCGGTGCCGACCATGCCTTGTCGAAGCAGGCGCACCGCCAGGCCTATGGACAACTCCTCGTCTCCTGGATGACGGAAATGACACTGGGTGCCCGGGCGACCGGCACCATGACGCGGCCCGTCTCGGTGAGTCCCGCATAGACAGGTTCCTTATGAAGACCATGACCGAAAGACAACTGTCCACGCTGCGAATCGGCCTGATCGCCGGAACCCTCGCAAGCATCGCCTCCACCGCCGGGCTGATGCTGTGCGGCCGCCGCGAGGCCGGCAGCATGGTGGCACCGACCAATGCCACCAGCCACTGGCTCTGGGGCGACCAGGCTTTCGAGGTGTACCGGCCCACGCTGAAGCACACCGGGCTGGGCTATGCCACGCACCATGCGAGCGCCATCTTCTGGGCGCTGATCTATGCCTGGCTGCACGCCAGCCGGCATCCCGCGCAGTCGGCTCCCGCAGCGCTCACTAGCGCCGGCGCCGCGACCGCGCTGGCCTGTGCGGTGGACTACACCATCACCCCGCGCCGGCTCACGCCGGGCTTCGAGCACCATCTGTCCAAACGCTCGATGGGCCTGGTCTACGGCCTCTTTGCCGTGGGGCTGGCGGCCGGATGCCTGCTGGCCCAGCGCCGGGGCGCACGCGAGTAGTGCGCTGTGCTACGCGCACACAGGGAGCTTTCCTACGCCGCGGCGCCGGCAGCCCTTTCATCGTTCGGCTTCCATCAACCACACCGGAGCCCACGATGCCCAACTCCACCAAGCGCGCAGCACCCGATGCATGCAGCCTTCTCGATTCGGATCACCGCAACGTCAAGAAGATGTTCAAGGAGTACGAGGAACTGACCCATTCGCGCGCCGCCGGTGCGCAGCAGAAGAAGCGCGAGCTCGCCAAACAGATCTGTACCGAGCTGACCGTCCATGCCCAGATCGAGGAAGAAATCTTCTACCCGGCCGTGCGCGAGGCCATCAGCGAAACCGATCTTCTCGACGAAGCCGAGGTCGAGCACGCCAGCGCCAAGGAACTGATCGCGCAGATCGAAGCCGCCACCGAGGTGGACGACAAGTTCGACGCCAAGGTGATCGTGCTGGGCGAATACATCGACCACCACGTGAAGGAAGAGCGCAACGAGATCTTCGTCAAGGCACGCGCGGCCCGGGGGCTCGACCTGGTCGCCATGCGCGAACAGCTCGCCGCGCGCAAGGAAGAGCTCATGGAAGAGCTCACCGCAGCCGCCTGACTGCACACAACCCGCGACGCACCAAGCCAGCGACGGCCCAGTCCAGCGCACCCGTGGAACCGGCTCCGCCGGGCCACCGGGTGCGCCCCCCAGTGGGGGGAGGCGCCGAAGGCGCTTCGGGGGCGTCTTATTCTAGAGATCACCATGACAAACATCGTCTCCCGGCTCTTTCCCACGGCGACCCACATGATTCGCCTGGACCACACGCACGTGCTTTCCACCTTCCACCAGTACAAGGCCAGCGCGCCGGCCCGCGTGAAGAAGGGGCTGGCCAACACCATCTGCACCACGCTCGAGATCCATGCGCAGCTCGAGGAAGAAATCTTCTATCCCGAGATGCGCAAAGTCTGCGAGGACGACGAACGCATCACCAAGGCGCTCGAGGAGCATTCCGAGATGCGCCGCCTCATCGGCCTGCTGCGCGCCATGGAGCCGGAAGCGCGCGACTACGACGACACCCTGTCGGCGCTGATGCGCGACGTGATGCACCACGTGGCCGACGAGGAAACCATTCTCCTGCCCGCGGCCGAGAAGCTGCTGGCCGACCGGCTCGGCGAACTGGGTGCGCAGATGACCAAGCGCCGGCTGCAGCTGGCCGGGCCGCGCACCGGCGAGATCGCGCTCGACATGGGCCGCGCAGCATCCGGCAACACGGCCGCCATTGCCGTGGTCGGGCTGGCCGCGGCCGGGCTGCTGCTCGCGCGGCGTTCCGGCCATCTGCGCCGGCACCACGCGCGCGCCTGAACACGAGTGCCCGAGTGCAAGGTGGCGCGCGAGCAAGCACCGCGCTGAACCGCGCCGCCGTTCCCCCTTTTTCTCATCGAACGGAGTTTTCATGCCGCCTTCCAAAACGCCTCCTGATTCCGGCAGCGCCGCCACCAGCGCATCGGCGGCGGCCCGCAACACCGACAGCGGCGCCGCCAACCTGCCCGGTGGCCCGCCGTCCGACCCGCCTTCGCAGAAGGCCGCGCATGCGCAGGCGCTGGCGGCCGCGATGCCCTTCAATGCGAACAAGCCACTGGAGCACGGGCATGACAACGCGCTGCGTCCACAGGCCGGGCAGACAGTCCAGCCGCTGTCGTCCGCGGCAACGGCCAGCACCCTGTCGGAAGAAATCGACTCGGAAAAGACCGGCGGCATGGCCATGCCGGGCCTGAATGCCACCATCGAATCGCTCGACCGGGTGCGCGTCGACTCGGGCGGCCAGCGGCTCACCACCAACCAGGGCGTGCCCATTGCGGACAACCAGAACTCGCTGAAGGCCGGCCTGCGCGGCCCCGCGCTGCTGGAAGACTTCATCCTGCGCGAGAAGATCACGCACTTCGACCATGAGCGCATTCCCGAGCGCATCGTGCATGCGCGCGGCTCCGGCGCCCATGGCTACTTCGAATGCTACGAAGGCATCCCGCAGTTCACCAAGGCGGCGCCGCTGCGCGAAGGCGGAAAGATCACGCCGGTGTTCGTGCGCTTTTCCACCGTGGCCGGCGAGCGCGGCTCCAAGGACACCGCACGCGACGTGCGCGGCTTTGCTGTCAAGTTCTACACCGACGAAGGCAACTGGGACCTGGTGGGCAACAACATGCCCGTGTTCTTCATCCAGGACGCGATGAAGTTTCCCGACCTCGTCCACGCCGTGAAGCCCGAGCCGCATCACCAGATGCCGCAGGCCGCGAGCGCGCACGACACCTTCTGGGACTTCGTCGGGCTCATGCCCGAGTCGACGCACATGCTGATGTGGCAGATGTCCGACCGCGCCATCCCGCGCAGCTTCCGCATGATGCAGGGCTTTGGCGTGCACACCTTCCGGCTTGTGAACGAGGCCGGCGATTCGGTGTTCTGCAAATTCCACTGGTCGCCCGTGCTCGGAACCCATTCGCTGGTGTGGGACGAGGCCGTGAAGATATCCGGCGCCGACCCCGACTTTCATCGCCGCGACCTGTGGGAAGCCATCGAGGCCGGGGAGTTTCCGGAGTGGGAGCTCGGCCTGCAGATCTTCACCGAGGAAGAGGCCGATGCCTTCAGCTTCGACGTGCTCGACGCCACCAAGATCGTGCCGGAGGAACTGGTGCCGCTCACGCCGGTCGGGCGCCTGGTGCTCAACCGCAATCCCGACAATTTCTTTGCCGAGACCGAGCAGGTGGCCTTCTGCGCCGCGCACGTGGTGCCGGGCATCGATTTCACCAACGACCCGCTGCTGGCCGGGCGCATCCATTCGTATGTCGACACGCAGATCACGCGGCTGGGCGGCCCCAACTTTCATGAGTTGCCGATCAACGCGCCGGTCGCGCAGGTGCACAACAACCAGCGCGACGGCATGCATCGCCAGGCCATCCACCGCGGCCGCGCGGCCTACGAGCCCAACTCGCTGGGTGGCGGCTGCCCGTTCCAGGCCGGGGCCTCGGCGGGCTTCATGACATTTCCGCAGCGCGTGGAGCAGGACAAGGTGCGCGGCAAGCCCGAGAAGTTTGCCGACCACTACACCCAGGCCACGCTCTTCTTCGAAAGCCAGACGCCCACCGAGCAGGCCCACATCGCGGCGGCGTTCCGCTTCGAGCTCTCGAAGTGCACCGTGCCTGCCGTGCGGGAACGCGTGGTGGCGAGCCTCGTCAATGCGTCGCCGCTGCTGGCGCAGCAGGTAGCCGACGGCCTGGGCATGCCCCTGCCGCCCGCGCTGCCCAGGGCGCTCCCGCAGCCTGCAAAGCCGGAGGTGACGCGCTCGCACGCACTGTCGCTGACGGCGCGGCCCGGCGATGGTTCCGTGCGCACGCGCAAGGTGGCGTTGCTGGTGGCGGACGGCGTGCAGGGCGAGCAGATCGCGGCCCTCCAGGCGGCGCTGCTGGCCGAGGGCGCCGTGGGCCGCCTGGTGGGCCCGCGCATCGGGCCGTTCCGCACGGCAGAGGGCGAGACGATGGAAGCCGACGCCTCGCTGGAAAACGAACCCGGTTTCCTGTTCGATGCGCTCGTGCTGCCCGATGGCCCGGAAGGCGTGGAGCTTCTTTCCGCCAATGCCCATACCGAGCAGTTCATCAAGGACCAGTTCCAGCACGGCAAGACGATTCTCGCGCTTGGCGCGTCGGCAACGCTGCTGGCCGAAGCGAAGGTTCCCGAGACCCTGCCATCGGGCGATAGGGATCCTGGCGTGCTGCGCGGCGCGGCGGAGAATCTCGAATCCACCATCGAGGCCTTCGTGACAGCGCTCGCGAAGCACCGGCATCCGGCGCGTGAAATCGGCGCGCTGGTCGCGGACGACACCTGAACCACAGCAGGCCTTCGGCACCTTTCTAGAGGAAGTCCCGCAGCCGGTAGTACATCATCCCCAGCACCAGCGCGGGCGTGCGCAGCAAGGTGCCGCCCGGAAAGGCGTGGTGCCCGATGCGCGCAAAAAGGTCGAAGCGCTCGGCCTGGCCCGCAATGGCCTCGGCCGCCAGCTTGCCCGCCATGCCCGTGAGCGCCAGGCCATGGCCTGAGAAGCCCTGCAGGTAGTAGATGTTGGTTCCGATGCGCCCGAAGTCCGGCGCCTTGTTCATGGTGATGTCGACGAAGCCGCCCCATGCGTGGTCGATGCCCAGGTCCGAGAGCTGCGGAAACACACCGAGGAGGCTCTTGCGAATCTTGTCGATGAGGTTGCGCGGCGTCCTCGCGCTGTAGCTGTCGCCCGAGCCGAACAGCAGCCGATGGTCAGCGCTCAGGCGGAAGTAGTCGAGCACGAAGTTCGTGTCCGACGCGGCCGGCCGGCCGCGCATGAGCGCTTCCGCGCGCGCCGGCTCCATCGGTTCGGTCGCGATCATGTAGGTGCCCACGGGCATGATGCGCGACGACACCTCGGGCGCCACGTCGTCCCCGTATTCGGCCAGGTAGACGTTGCCCGCCAGCACGACAAAGCTGCACCGCACCTCGCCCTGCGCGGTCTTGACCACCGGCCGCGCGCCGCGCTCGATCACCTGCACCGCCGAGTTCTCGTGCAGCTGCGCGCCGGCCGCACGTGCCGCGGACGCCAGTCCCAGCGAATACTTCAGCGGATGCAGATGGCCCGAGCGTGCGTCGAAGGCGCCGGCATCGAAGCGCTGGCTGTCCACCCATTGCGCGACTTCGCCGGGGCCCAGCCACTGCAGCGGATAGCCATGGACGCGGCCCACGTGGTCCATCCATTCGCGAAGCGCGCGCGACTTCGCGGGCTTGACCGACAGGTTCAGGTAGCCGGCCTGCCAGTCGCAGTCGATCGCGTGGCTTGCGATGCGGTCCTGCAGCAGCTCCAGCCCCTCGACGGAAATGTTCCAGGCGCGGCGCGCGTCTTCGGACGAGAACTGCTTTTCGATGGCCGCTTCGCCGTCCGATCCGAAGCCGACGATCACCTGCCCGCCATTGCGTCCCGAGGCGCCCCAGCCCACGCGCTGCGCCTCGAGCAGCACCACCGCATAGCCGCGCGAAGCGAGCTCGAGCGCGGCCGACAGCCCCGCGAGCCCGCCGCCCACCACGCAGACATCGGCAGTGGCAATGCCTTCGAGCGGACGCGCCGCCTCGAAGCGTGCCGCCCGCTGCACGCTGGCTTCGTAGTAGGAGTTCTCGACGACGCCGAGTTCTTTGCGCAGCAGCAATCAGGCCACCCGGAAGTTGAGGAACTGCCAGGGGTCGTCTTCGTCCTTCTCCTCATGGAAGAGCGGGCTGCGGTCTTTCAGCGGCGTCCAGTCGCCGTACACCCCCACCACCTCGCCGAGGTAGGGCATGGCGGCTTCCAGCACCACGCGGTGATCGATGTCGTCCGGCTCCACCAGGCCAGCATCGGGATTGCGCAGCGCCCACGACATCCCGCCCAGGATGCCGGCCACCACCTGCAGGCTGGTGGCGCTGTTGGCGGGCGCCAGTTCGCGCGCCCGCTCGATGGTGAGGCGCGATCCATACCAGTAGGCCCCCTTGGAATTTCCCATCAGCAGCACGCCGAGTTCGTCCATGCCTTCGGCGATCTCGTCGCGCACGATCCTCTGGCGATGCTGCAACCGCCAGTTCTTTCCCGCCACCTCGTGCAGCGAGAGCACGGCGTCGTCGCAGGGATGGTAGGCGTAGTGCACCGTGGGGCGGTACACCACCTCGCCGTCCTTGCGCAGCGTCAGGTGGTCGGCAATGGATATCGATTCGGCGTGCGTCACCAGGAAGCCGTGGTACGGGCCCTCCAGCGGCGTCCAGCTGCGCACCCGCGTGCCGATGCCCGGGCGCCCCAGGTAGATGGCCGCATCGCTGCCGAAACCATGCCGCGCGGCGTCGGCCGGCCAGTGCCGCTCGTGCGTTCCCCATCCCAGTTCGGCGGGCTGCAGGCCCTCGTCGACGAAGCCCTGCACCGACCAGGTGTTGACGAATTCGTCGCGCTGCTTGCGCTGCGTTGCCACCTGGGTGTCGCGTTCGGCGATGTGGACGACTTTGATGCCAAGCTGCTGCGCGAGCGCGGCCCAGTCCTCGTAGCTCGCGGGCATGGATTCGAGCTGCGCGTGCGTGTCGGCAGCGATGTTCAGCAATGCCTGCTTGAGCAGGGCCGACACCAGCCCCGGATTGGCGCCTTGCGTGATCACCGCCGTGGGCCCGCTGCGCTTGTCGAGGCGGTAGGCCAGCAGCTCCTCGCGCAGGCTGTAGTTCGAGCGGCGCGAAGGGGGCAGTCCGGGGTTGTCGTAGCGGCCGCACCAGGGTTCGTTGCAGGTGTCCAGATAGAGCGCGCCGCGTTCGCGGCAGAGCTTGATGAGCGCCAGGCTCGAAACGTCGACCGACAGGTTGACCATGAAGTCGCCCTTGTCCAGCAGGGGCTCGAGCACGGCGGCGAAGTTGCCTTCCTCCAGCCGGGCGGAGATGACTTCCACGCCCAGTTCCCGGGCCAGGCCGCTGCGGTCTTCGCCGGCCTTCACGATCTTGACGTTGGCCGCCTTCAACCCGAAGTGGCGCAACAGCAAGGGCAGCAGCGCCTGGCCGATGGAGCCGAAGCCGATCATCGTGAGCCTGCCGTCGAAGCGAGCCAGCAATTCATTCTTCTTGGTCATCCATCACCTCGCTGAGTGGCGCCGGAGGGCCGGCCTTTTCGGGTCCCTCGCAAAAAATGTGGCGTGCCCCGGCCGGCGGATGCGTCAGCTTGCCTTTGCCGATGGTGTAGGAGGACTCCATGAGCGAGGTTTTCGCCCGCTGTCATGGTAGAAACCGGCCACCCTGCGCACGTCGCGCATTGCATTGAACCGATGGCAGAAGACCTTTCCTTCAATCCACGACATTCCGTCCCGCCAACCTGCGCTGGCCTGCGCGCGGGGCGCGCGTCCTGGCTGCTGTTGCTCGGCCTGGCCCTGCTGCTCCTGGGCGGCTGTGCGGGGCTGCCGGCCGGGGTGGAGCGCAAGCCATCGGTGGCCATCGCCGATGGTGCCGACACCATGCTGGGGCGCCTGGTGGCAGCGGCTTCGCCACCGGGGCAGGGGCTGAGCGGTTTCCGGCTGCTGCCGATGCCGCAGTTTTCGCTGCATGCGCGCATCGAACTCGCGCGCCGCGCCCAGCGCTCGATCGATGTGCAGTACTACCTGGTGCAGAACGACGAAACCGGCCGCTACCTGCTGCGCACGCTGCGCGACGCGGCCGATCGCGGCGTGCGCGTGCGCCTGCTGGTGGACGATCTCTACACGGCAGGCGCCGATCCGCTGTTCGCGGGCTTCGCGGCGCATCCGAATGTCGAGGTGCGCTTCTTCAATCCGTTCCCGGCCGGCCGCGATCTGCTGGGCACGCGCTGGGCAGCGTCGCTGCTCGACTTCGACCGCGTGCACCGCCGCATGCACAACAAGCTCTTCGTGGTGGACAACTCGATGGCGGTCATGGGCGGGCGCAACATCGCCAACGAGTACTTCCTGCGCGATGGCGGCTCCAACTTCATCGACATCGACACGCTGGTGGCCGGCACGGTGGTGCCGCGGCTGTCGTCGCTGTTCGACATGTACTGGAACAGCCCGTATGTCTATCCGATCGAGTCGCTGGTCTCCAATGGCGGCGCCACGCCGCAGCAGCTGCGCGAACGCTTCGAACACCTGACCGCGGGGCCGGACACGCTGCATCCCGAGCCGCTGGACTCCACCGACCTGCTGGGCAACAACGCCCTCGCCAAGGACCTGGGCGAGGGCGCGCTGTCGCTCGTCTGGGCGCGCGCCGAAGCCTATGCCGACGCGCCCGCCAAGGCACTGGGCCCCACGGACGAGGCCCGCGGATTGCCGGCCGACGAATCGGCCGACAGCGTGCTTTACAACATGCGGCGCTACCTGCGCGGCGCCCAGCAGGAGATTCTGCAGACCACGCCCTACCTGATTCCGGGGCGCGGCGGCATGGAGTCGATCCGCCTCGTGCGGCAACGGGGCGTGAGCTACACCATCGTGACCAATTCACTGGCGGCCACGGACGAATCGCTGGTGCACATCGGCTATCGCCGCTACCGGCCCGAGATGCTCAGGCTCGGCGTGGAGCTGTATGAACTGAGCCCCAAGCGCATCGAGCAGACCAAGCGCTTCGGCATCTATGGCTCGGCCAGCGGCCGGCTGCACGGAAAGTCGGCGGTGGTCGACCGCAGCATGGTCTTCATCGGCTCGATGAATTTCGACCCGCGCTCGATGCTGCACAACACCGAGATCGGCATCTTCATCTTCAGCCCGCAGATTGCCCAGCAGCTCACCAGCCTGATCGGTTTCATCCGGCTCGACGGCGCCTACCAGCTGCAGCTGGGCCCGAGCGGCGGCATCGAATGGGTGAGCCCGGCCTCGGGCGACGGCGCCGACACCATCCTGCACGTGGAGCCGGAAACGGATTTCTGGTCACGCTGGAAGCTGGAGTTTTTTGCGCCGCTGGTGCCCGAAAGCCTGCTGTAGGGCGCTTCCGCCGGCGCCTCGGCAGCCGCCGCTACTGCTGCAGGCGGCCGCTCAGGTAGGGCTCCGGATCGACCGCGGTGCCGTTCTTTCGGATCTCGAAATGCAGCTTCACGCGGTCGGTTTCGCTCTTGCCCATCTCGGCAATCTTCTGGCCTTGCCGGACCACCGCGTTTTCCTTCACGAGAATGGTCTGCGCATGGGCGTATGCGGTCAGGAAGGTATCGTTGTGCTTGACGATGACCATGTTGCCGTAGCTGCGCAGCTCGCCGCCCACGTACACCACGCGGCCGTCGGCCGAGGCCACGATGGGGTCGCCCAGGTTGCCGGCGATGTCGAGGCCCTTGCTGCGCACGCCGTCGAAGCGGGCAATGGTGGTCCCGCTGGCGGGCCGGATGAACATGGCCTGGGGCTGCTGCGCGGGCGGCGGAATGGTCACGCCGGGCCGCGCGGGCGGTTGCGGCGTGGTGCAGGCGGCAAGACCGGCGGCCACGAGAAGCGCGGCGCCGGTACGAAAGGCAAAAGTCTGGAGGTGCATGGCTCTGTTGGAACGAATTCGTTGCTGAGGGTTCCCGCGGTCGGCGCGCCGGGCGAGCCACCTCGTCCATGCTAGCAAACTCGGGCCAGTCCCCCGGGGCGGCTACTTGAGCGGAATCGGCGTGCCGCGGTCGATGGGCACCGCCGTCACGCTGTTTTTTGGCGAACCTTCGATCAGCAGGTCGGAATAGGTCAGGTAGACCAGCGTGTTGCGCCTGGCGTCGACCATGCGCACCACGCGCAGCCGCTTGAAGAGAATCGACAGCCGCTCGCTGTAGACCTCTTCGCGCTTGGGCAACGGCTGCGTGATGCTGACCGGGCCCACCTGCCTGCAGGCAATGGAGGCTTCGGACTTGTCTTCCGCAACGCCGAAGGCGCCCGCCAGCCCGCCGGTCTTGGCGCGCGAGACATAGCAGGTCACGCCGTTCACCTTGGGGTCGTCGTAGGCCTCCACCACGATCTTGTGGTCGGGTCCGATGAGCTTGAACACGGTGTCCACGTCGCCCACCGTTTCCGCGTGCGCGGCCGAGGCCAGCGCAAGGCCCAGCGCCATGCCGGATGCGAAGGCCCGGCGAAGGGGGAAGGGCGCGCGGCGTGCCTGGGTCATGGAATGTTTCAAACGATGCTGAGTTCGTGCACGCGGTCGAAGCTGCCGCGCCGCCGGTCTTCGAAGAAGTGTTCCAGCGCCTCGCGCACGGTTCGAAACGCGATCTCTTCCCAGGGAATCTCTTCCTCGGTGAAAAGCCGGGCCTCGATGGTTTCGTGGCCGGGGTCGAAGCGGTCGTCGAGCAGGCGGGCGCGGTAGAACAGGTGCACCTGGCCCACGCGCACCACGCTGATCACCGCGTACAGGCCCTGCATCTCGTAGTGGGCGCCGGCCTCCTCGTCGGTCTCGCGGGCCGCGCCCTGGGCCGCG
Source organism: Variovorax paradoxus (assembly GCF_030815975.1). Classification (NCBI taxonomy): domain Bacteria; kingdom Pseudomonadati; phylum Pseudomonadota; class Betaproteobacteria; order Burkholderiales; family Comamonadaceae; genus Variovorax; species Variovorax paradoxus. Next base: position 5,250,517 of record NZ_JAUSXL010000002.1, on the reverse strand, counting down.
GTTTCGCCCAGTTCCATGAATCCCGCGGGCAGCGTCCACTTGCCCCAGCGCGGCTCGATGTTGCGCTTGCACAGCAGCACCTTGTCCCCGAGCACGGGAATGGTGCCCACCACGTTCAGCGGGTTTTCGTAGTGGATGGTGCCGCAGGCCGGGCAGACGGCGCGCTCCTTGGTGTCGCCGTCGTCGGGGACGCGGTAGACCACTGCGGTGCCGCAGTTCTTGCAGTGCTTGATGGGGACGCGCAGGATCATGGAGCGGGGCGCGGCGGTGTCAGACGATCTTGACCGTCAACTTCGGCAGGCCGGCCACTTCGCCCACCAGCGTGTCGCCCGCCACCACTGCCGCCACGCCTTCGGGCGTACCGCTGTAGATCAGGTCGCCGGGCTGCAGCTCCCACGCGGCCGACAGGTGCTCGATGGTTTCGGCCACGTTCCAGATCAACTTGCTCACGGTGCTGCGCTGGCGGTCGGTGCCGTTGACCTGCAGCGAGATCTCGGCGTTCTGGGCGTCGCCGGCCTCGGCCACGGGCACGATGGGGCCGATGGGCGCGCTCTGTTCGAAGCCCTTGCCGATGTCCCAGGGGCGGCCCTGCTTCTTCATGTCGTTCTGCAGGTCGCGCCGCGTCATGTCCAGGCCCACGGCATAGCCGTAGATGTGCTTGTGCGCATCGGCGGCCGCAATGTTCTTGCCGCCGGTCCCGATGGCCACCACGAGCTCGATCTCGTGGTGCAGGTTCTTGGTGAGCGTGGGGTAGGCCATGGTGCCGGTCTGGCCCGCATCGACCACCACCAGCGCATCGGCCGGCTTCATGAAGAAGAAGGGCGGCTCGCGGCCGGTGAAGCCCATTTCCTTGGCGTGATCTTCGTAGTTGCGGCCCACGCAGTAGATGCGGTGCACCGGAAAACGGGCCGGCTGGCCGACCACGGGAATCGAAACGGCCTGGGGCGGGGCGAAAACAAACTCGGAAGCCATTGCGTCTGTCCTTTTGAGCGGAACGGAGAAAAAACGGCAGTGTGCCAGAGGCAGGCCCGGGCTGCCTCCGAGCGCTATGCTTGGGGAATGATGAAGCTGCACAACTACTTCCGATCCTCCTCGTCATTCCGCGTGCGCATTGCGCTCCAGCTGAAGGGCCTGGAGTTCGACTACGTCCCGGTGCACATTGCCCGCGGCGAGCATCGCACGGGGCCTTACTCGGCCATTTCGGCCGACATGCTGGTGCCGCTGCTGGAAGACGAGGGCGAGCGCTTTTCGCAGTCGATGGCCATCATCGAATACCTGGACGAAACCAACCCCGAGCCGCCGCTGCTGCCGCACGATCCGGTGGGCCGGGCGCATGTGCGCGCGCTGGCCCAGTCGATTGCCTGCGAGATCCATCCGCTCAACAACCTGCGCGTGCTCAAGTACCTGGTGAAGGAGCTCAAACTCGACGACGAAGCCAAGAACACCTGGTACCGCCACTGGGTGCGCGACGGCATGCTGGCCTTCGAGCGCCAGCTCGCCCTGCATCCCGGCGGCCGGTTCTGCTACGGCGACACGCCCACCTTGGCCGACTGCTGCCTGGTGCCGCAGATCTTCAACGGCCGCCGCTTCGACTGCGACTTCAGCGGCCTGCCGCGCACCATGGCCGCCTTCGAGGCCTGCATGGAACTCGACGCCTTCCAGCGCGCCCAGCCTTCGCAGTGCCCCGACGCGGAAGCCTGAGCGAGCCCGCCGCCATGGACGCGCACTGGCTCGTTCCGGATTGGCCGGCGCCGCCCAACGTGCGTGCCGTGTGCACCACGCGGGCGGGCGGCGTTTCGCAGGGCCGCTACCAAAGCCTCAACCTGGGCGATCACGTGGGCGACCTGGCGGCGGACGTCGCCGAAAACCGCCATCGCCTGGCGCAGGCCATTGGCGGCGCGCGCCCGGTCTTTCTTCAGCAGGTGCACGGCACCGGGCTTGTGGCGCTCGATGCCGAAGCCGGCATGGTGGGCGACGGCACGCCGGCCGACGCCTGCACCGCCACGGCCATCGGCGTGGCCTGCACGATCATGGTGGCCGATTGCCTGCCTGTGCTCTTCACCGACGCATCGGGCCAGCGGGTGGCGGCCGCGCACGCCGGCTGGCGCGGCCTGGCCGGCGGCGTGCTCGAGGCGGCGGCCCGGTGCTTCGAGACCACTTCGGATGCCGCGAACGGCGGCGGCAGGGTCATGGCTTGGCTCGGCCCCTGCATCGGCCCCAGGGCCTTCGAGGTCGGGCCCGAGGTCAAGGCCGCGTTCGAGGCCCACGCGCCCGAAGCCGCGCTCTGTTTCCGACCCGCGCCGGCACCGGGCAAGTGGCTGGCCGACCTGCCCGCGCTCGCACGCCAGCGCCTCTGCGCAGCCGGTGTGGAATCGGTGCATGGCAACGACGGCAGCGACCAGTGGTGCACCGTCGCCAACCCGTCACGGTTCTTTTCGCACCGGCGGGACGGCGTCAGCGGGCGTTTCGCCGCGCTGGTCTGGAAGGCCTGAATCCGTGCCTGCCGCCGCGGCCGCCTCGCTTGCGGCGCGGCGCGCTTCTTCCTGCGCCTGGGCCTCGCGCTGCCGGAGCGCGCGGCGCCGTCCGGGAGTGCCCATCAGGTAAACCACCAGTGCGACAGGCGCCAATCCGTACAAAAGAAATGTGAAGATGGCACCCAGCACGGTGCCCGTGGTGTTGGTGGCCTCGGCCACGGCCATCATCAGGACGACGTAGAGCCAGCCAATCACGATCAGGTGGATAAACACAAGAAGTTTCAGTCGGTAAGTGAGCGGGGCGGCGTTGTGGGCGCCTTGCGAAATGCAGGATACTCAAAATACGCAAGCCATCCGGTTATCGATTCAGGTGAGGACCAGGAGACATGATGAAGCAACAAGTCACGGGGGCCGATGCGTTCGCGCCTTTCCAGCAGGCTCTTTCAGAGGGATGGGCCAAGGCACTGGAATCGCTCCAGCAATCCGCCGTCCAGGGGGCTTCGGCCTTCAACGGCGGCGGCACGCCGCTGTGGCAGATCCCGCAGACGGCCAAGATGCCCGACCTGCCGAAAATCTCCATCGCACCCGAGAAGCTGCAGTCCATCCAGCAGCAGTACATGGCTGAAGCCACCGAGCTCTGGCGCCGCGGCCTGGACGCCAGGCCCGAGGGCGACAAGCGCTTTGCGGGCGACGCCTGGGGCAGCAATCCGCTCGCGGCCTTCTCCGCGGCCGTCTACCTGCTCAACGGCCGCACCCTGCTCAGCATGGCCGAGGCCATCGATGCCGACGAAAAGACCAGGGCGCGCATGCGCTTTGCGGTCGAGCAATGGATGGCGGCCTCGTCGCCCAGCAATTCGCTCGCCTTCAACGCCGAGGCGCAGAAGAAGGCCGTCGACACACAGGGCGAGAGCATTGCCAAGGGCATCCAGAACCTGCTGCACGATGTGAAGCAGGGCCACCTCAGCATGACCGACGAGAGCGCCTTCGAAGTGGGGCGCAACGTGGCCACCACCGAGGGCGCCGTGGTGTTCGAGAACGAGTTGTTCCAACTGCTCGAATACAAGCCGCTCACGGCCAAGGTCCACGAGCGGCCGTTCCTGCTGGTGCCGCCGTGCATCAACAAGTTCTACATCCTCGACCTGCAGCCCGAGAACTCGCTGATCCGCTATGCCAACGAGCAGGGCCACCGCGTGTTCGTGGTGAGCTGGCGCAATCCCGACGAGTCGCTGGCCAACGCCACCTGGGACGACTACATCGAGAACGCCGCCATCAAGGCGATCCATCTCGTACAGGAGATCGGCGACAGCAAGCAGATCAACGCGCTGGGCTTCTGCGTGGGCGGCACCATCCTGAGCACCGCGCTGGCCGTGCTCGCGGCGCGCGGCGAAAAGCCGGCCGCCTCGGTCACGCTGCTCACCACCTTTCTCGACTTCAGCGACACCGGCATCCTCGACATCTTCGTCGACGAGGCCATGGTGGCGTACCGCGAAATGCAGCTGGGCAAGGGCGGCCTGCTGCCCGGCATGGACCTGGCCTCGACCTTCAGCTTCCTGCGCCCGAACGACCTGGTGTGGAACTACGTGGTCGGCAACTACCTGAAGGGCGAAACCCCGCCGCCTTTCGACCTGCTCTACTGGAACAGCGACGCCACCAACCTGCCGGGCCCGTTCTACACCTGGTACCTGCGGAACACCTACCACGAGAACAAGCTCGCAAAGCCGAACGCGCTCACGGTGTGCGGCGAGAAGATCGACCTCGGCAGGATCGATATCCCGGCCTACATCTACGGTTCGCGCGAAGACCACATCGTGCCCATTGGCGGCGCGTATGCCTCCACGCAGCTGTTGCCGGGCAAGAAGCGCTTCGTCATGGGCGCCTCGGGCCACATCGCGGGTGTGATCAATCCGCCTGCCAAGAAAAAGCGAAGCCACTGGATCCGCGAAGACGGCAAGTTCCCGAAGACCCAGGCCGAATGGCTGGCCGGCGCCACCGAGCACCCCGGCAGCTGGTGGACCGACTGGGCACAGTGGCTCAAGGGCCATGCGGGCAAACAGGTTCCCGCGCCCAAGGCCTACGGCAACGGCAAGGCCTACAAGGCCATCGAGCCGGCGCCCGGACGCTACGTCAAGGCAAGAGCCTGATCCGATCCTTCACAACCCCGACTTCAAATCACTTCAACGGAGAACCTCATGGAAGACATCGTCATCGTTTCGGCTGCACGCACGGCGGTCGGCAAGTTCGGCGGCTCGCTCGCCGGCATTGCAGCCACCGAGCTGGGCGCCCTCGTGATCAAGGAAGTGATTGCGCGCGCCAATCTCTCGGCCGAGCAGGTCGGCGAAGCCATCATGGGCCAGGTGCTCGCGGCCGGTGCGGGCCAGAACCCCGCGCGCCAGGCGTGGCTCAAGAGCGGCGGCACCAAGGAAACCCCGGCACTCACCATCAACGCCGTGTGCGGCTCGGGCCTGAAGGCCGTCATGCTGGCGGCGCAGGCCGTGGCCACGGGCGACAGCGAGATCGTGATTGCCGGCGGGCAGGAAAACATGAGCGCTGCGCCGCACGTGCTGCCCAATTCGCGCAACGGCCAGCGCATGGGCGACTGGAAGCTGGTCGACACCATGATCACGGACGGCCTGTGGGACGTCTACAACCAGTACCACATGGGCATCACGGCCGAGAACGTGGCCAAGAAGTTCGGCATCGACCGCGCCGCGCAGGACGAGCTCGCGCTCGGCAGCCAGACCAAGGCGGCGGCCGCGCAGGACGCCGGCAAGTTCAAGGACGAGATCGTGCCCGTGAGCATTGCGCAGAAGAAGGGCGACCCCATCGTCTTCGACAAGGACGAGTTCATCAACCGCAAAACCAGCGCCGAAGGCCTGGCCGGCCTGCGCCCCGCCTTTGACAAGGCCGGCGGCGTGACCGCGGGCAATGCCTCGGGCCTGAACGACGGGGCAGCCGCCGTGATGGTGATGACGGCCAAGAAGGCCGCCGCCCTGGGCCTGAAGCCGCTGGGCCGCATCGCGAGCTATGCCACCGCCGGCCTCGATCCGGCCATCATGGGCATGGGCCCGGTGCCCGCATCGACCAAGGCGCTGCAGCGCGCGGGCTGGAAGGCGGCCGACCTCGACCTGCTCGAGATCAACGAGGCCTTCGCCGCGCAGGCCTGCGCCGTGAACCGCGAAATGGGCTGGGACGTGAACAAGGTCAACGTGAACGGCGGCGCCATTGCCATCGGCCACCCGATCGGCGCGTCGGGCTGCCGCATCCTGGTGACGCTGCTGCACGAAATGCAGCGCCAGAACGCGAAGAAGGGCATTGCGTCGCTCTGCATCGGCGGCGGCATGGGCGTGGCGCTGACGATCGAGCGATAGGGCTCTTTCGAGGGGGACGCTCGCTGCTGCTGTTCAGGGCGGCGCTCCCGCCGACGGGGTACCTTGCTCCGCGAATGTCCTCCGGCCTGCGGCCTCCCCCTTGATTTCGCTGCGCAAGGCACCCCATCGGCGGGAGCGTTATGCGCAGCGGTCGTTGATCAGCTGTACACCAAGAGCGTGCCCAGGTGCACAGGGCATCGGGTGCTCCACGCAGCGAAATAAAGGAGGAGGGCGAAGCCCGGGGGACATTCGCGGAGGGGAGTACCCGGTGGCCTGTGCACGCGCCCTGAACAAGCGCTGCTAATCGCGACAGGCGCATGCCACGTTGTTCACCGCTCAAATTTTGAGCAAACTGATTATTCCCCTTGTAAAACAACGAGTTAAATCGGCTTTACAAGGAAGAACATCAGTTATCCCCAAAGTTGTCCACGGAAATTGGGGACGGCATCGACTTCCTCACAATTCGCCTGCAAGTCCTTGTTTGCACTCAGTCGATGGCGGCCTGCTGCACGGCATAGTGCTGGCATAGCGTCTCGACCAGCGCCTGCGCATAGATCGGCAACACCGCCCGGTCACGCACCAGCAGGTACCGCTCCCGCACGCACCACGCATCGCTGAGGTCGATCAGCGCGAGCTGCATGCTTTCCTGGTTGCGCCGCGCGGCCGACTCCGGCACCACGCCGATGCCCACGCCGCTGCCGATCATCCGGCACATGGCGTCGAAGCTGCCGAGCTGAATGCGCAGCTTCTGCCGCTTGCCGAGGTTGTCGGTGATCTGCGCGAGAAAGGTCTGCAAGGTGCTGCCCTGCTGCATGCCGATCGCGTCTTCGTCGAGCGTCTCCGCGAATGAAATCCTGCGGCGCTTTGCGAAGCGGTGCTTGCGCGAGGTGACGAGCACCAGCCGGTCGGTGCTGAAGTGGATCGCTTCGAGGCCCAGCGTGTCGACGCGGCCCGCCACGATGCCGATGTCGGCGCGGCCGTCGAGCACGCCGCGCGGGATCTGAGCATTCGGTTTTTCCTGAAGGTCGACGTTGATGCGTGGGTTGCGCGCGAGGAAGCCCGGCAGGATTTCAGGCAGGAAATCGGTCACCGCCGTGGTGTTGGCGAACACGCGCAGATGGCCGCGCAGCCCGCCGCCGTATTCGAGCAGGTCGGCGCGCAGCTGCTCGGTCTGGTGCAGCACCAGGCGCGCGTGGTGCAGGAAGGCTTCCCCCGGCGGCAGCAGGCGCACACCGCGGGCCTCGCGTTGCAGCAGTTGCAGTCCGGCCTGGGTTTCGAGCGCCTTGATGCGCGCGCTGGCCGCCGCAAGCGACAGGTGCTGCCGCTCGGCCGCGCGCGTGAGGTTGCCGAGCTCGGCCGTGGCAACGAAAAGGCGCAGGTCGGTCAGGTCGAAAAGCATGGCGCCATCGTACCCAAGCCTTCGGAATCTCAGAAGGCTGGGTTCCGAAATCGCAGATTGCGCGCAGGGGCGGGGCAGAACACCATGCGGCCATGGAGACACCACAACACGAACCAGTGACCAGCGGATTAAAAGTCCGCTGCTCTACCGCCTTGGCAAACATGGGACTTCGCGCACTTGCGCAGCTAACCTTTGCCACCGCAGCCATCCTGCTCCACGCCGGCCCGGCCGCCGCGCAGCCTTACCCCTCGCGCCCCGTCACGCTCGTCGTGCCGCAGGCCGCGGGCGGCACCAACGACATCGTCGGCCGGCTCGTGGGCCAGAAGCTCGGCGAAGTGATGAATGCGAGCGTGGTGGTCGACAACCGGCCGGGCGCCGGCGGCAACATCGGCACGCAGCTGGTCGCCAAGGGACCGAAGGACGGCTACACGCTGCTCATGACCATCAGCAGCAGCCAGGCCATCAACCCCGCGCTCTACAAGAACCCGGGCTTCGATCCGGTGAAGGACTTCAGGCCCGTGGGCCTGGTCGGCGCGGTGCCCAACGTGCTGCTGGTCCATCCCTCGTTTCCTGCCAAGGACTTCAACGAGTTCCTGAAGCTCGCGCGGCAGAAGGGCGCCAACTACCAGTACGCCTCGGCCGGCAACGGCACGCTCAACCACCTGCTCGGCGAAATGCTCAACAGCATGGCGGGCATCTCGCTGCAGCACGTGCCATACAAGGGCGTGGCGCCCGCGCTCAACGACGTGCTCGGCGGACAGCTGCCAATCGTGTTCGCGAGCCTGCCTTCGGCGCTCTCGCACATCAAGGGCGGCAAGCTGCGTGCGCTGGCCGTGAGCGGCGAGAAGCGCTCGCCGGTGCTGCCGGACGTACCCGCCATTGCCGAGGCCGTGCCGGGCTACAACGGCACGCTCTGGATCGGCCTGTTCGCGCCAGCGGGTGTGCCGGCCGACGTGCTGGCCACGCTGCAGGATGCGACGCGCAAGGCGCTGGCCGCGAAGGACCTGCGCGACAAGCTCGACCAGCAGGGCGTCGAGATCGCGGCGCCGACTTCCCCTGAACAATTTTCGAAACTGCTGCAGGACGACCTCGCCAAGTGGGCACGCATCGTCAAGGCATCCGGCGCTGCAGTGGACTGAAAGAACCCATGAGCAACTCCACCCAAGAGACATCCCCCGGCGCGATCGGCAGCGACACGCTCGCGAAGCTCCAGGCCTGGCAAGGCCGCAGCGAAACGCTGGCCGACGACATCACCGCCGCGCCCGTGCGCGCGCTCTCGGCCACGCTCGACCGCGACGACGCGCTGCCCACTGCCGGCACGCGCTTGCCCGAACTCTGGCACTGGCTCTACTTCCTGCCGCACCACCGCCAATCCGAGATCGGCGAGGACGGCCATGCGAAGCGCGGCGGCTTCCTGCCGCCTGTGCCGCTGCCGCGCCGCATGTGGGCCGGCGGCCGGCTGGCGTGGGAGCAGGGCAATCCGCTGCAAGTCGGCGACAGGGTCGAGCGCACCTCGACCATCGCCTCGGTCACCCACAAGGCCGGCCGCACGGGCGAGCTGATGTTCGTGCTGGTGCGCCATGAAGTACGCAACGAACGCGGCCTTGCGCTGACCGAGGAGCACGACATCGTCTACCGCGCCGCGGCCGCGCCCGGCGAGAAGGCGCCACCGCCCACGCCGGCACCGAAGGACGCCGCCTTCAGCCGCGAGATCGTGCCCGACGACGTGCTGCTGTTCCGCTATTCGGCGCTGACCTTCAATGGCCACCGCATCCACTACGACCGCCGCTACGTGACGCAGGTCGAGGGCTATCCGGGGCTGATCGTGCACGGCCCGCTGATCGCGACGCTGCTCGTGGACCTGCTGCGCCGCAACGTGCCGGGCGCGCAGCTCGCTCGCTTCGAGTTCCGCGCCGTGCGGCCGACCTTCGACATCGCGCCGTTCCGCGTGCACGGCAAGCCGGCCGAAGGCAGTGCAGACGGCAAGACCTTCAGCCTCTGGGGCGAGGACGCCGACGGCTGGCTCACGATGCAGGCCACGGCCGTGCTCGCATGAACAGGGAAAACACGCCCATGACAAGACCCCTCGACGGCATCACCGTGGTTTCGCTCGAACATGCGATTGCCGCGCCGTTCTGCACCCGGCAGCTGGCCGACCTCGGCGCCCGCGTCATCAAGGTGGAGCGCCCCGGCGTCGGCGACTTCGCGCGCGCCTACGACGCGCGCGTGGGCGGCGAGGCCTCGCACTTCGTGTGGGTGAACCGCTCGAAGGAAAGCCTCACGCTCGACCTCAAGCAGCCTGCCGCGCTCGCGGTGCTGCAGGAGCTGGTGGCCGATGCCGACGTGCTGGTGCAGAACCTCGCGCCCGGCGCGGCCGCGCGCATGGGCCTGGGCGCCGAGGCGCTGCGGGCGTTGCATCCGCGGCTCATCGTCTGCGATATCTCGGGCTATGGCGAGGACGGCCCCTACCGCGACAAGAAGGCCTACGACCTGCTGATCCAGAGCGAGGCGGGCTTTCTCTCGGTCACGGGCACGCCGGACGATCCATGCAAGTCGGGCAATTCCATCGCCGACATCGCGGCGGGCATGTACGCCTACACCGGCATCCTCGCGGCGCTGCTCCAGCGCGGCAAGACCGGCAAGGGCTCGCATATCGACGTGTCGATGCTCGAATCGCTTGCTGAATGGATGGGCTATCCGATGTACTACGCCTACGACGGCGCTCCGCCGCCGCCGCGCAGCGCCGCCTCGCACGCCACCATTTATCCCTACGGGCCGTTTCCCGCCGGCGACGGCGGCACGGTGATGCTGGGCCTGCAGAACGAGCGCGAATGGCGCGCCTTCTGCGAGAAGGTGCTGCTGCAGGCAGGGCTCGCCACCGACGCGCGCTTCGACAGCAACGCGCGGCGCAACGAGAACCGCGATGCATTGCGCGCGATCATCGTGGAGACCTTCGCCGCGCTCGGCACCGCGCAGGTGGTCGAGCGCCTCGATGCCGCGCAGATCGCCAACGCGCGCATGAACGACATGGCCGGGCTGTGGGCGCATCCGCAGCTGCAGGCGCGCGAGCGCTGGCGGCAGGTGGGCTCGCCGGCCGGCGACATTCCGGCCCTGCTGCCGGCCGGGCGCCAAAGCGCCTTCGACTACCGCATGGATGCGATACCGGCCGTGGGCGAGCACACCGACGCCATCCTGCGCAGCCTCGGCCGCAGCGGGGCGGACATCGCGGCATTGCGCGAGGCGGGGGCGGTGTGAGCACGGCCGCGCTCACATTGGCGCGCACCTTTCTCTTCGTGCCCGCCGACCGGCCCGAGCGCCATGCGCGCGCGCTGGCTACCGGCGCAGGCGCAGTGATCGTCGACCTGGAAGACGCGGTGGCGCCGGAGCGCAAGGCTGCGGCGCGCGAAGGCCTTGCGGCCTCGTTCGCCGCGCTGCCCGGCGCCGACCGGCAACGCCTGATGGTGCGCATCAATGCCGCAGGGACGCCGTGGCACGAGGACGACCGCGCGGCCACGGCCGGGCTGGTGGCGCAAGGCTTGGTGGCGGGCGTGGTACTGCCCAAGGCGGAGCGGGCCGGCGACCTGCGGCTACTGGCTGAGGCGATTGGGCCGAAGGGCGTCATCGTGCCGCTTGTCGAATCGGCGGCCGGCCTTGCGGCGATCGATGAACTCGCGGCGGCTTCACAGGTGCTTCGGCTCGCCTTCGGCAATCTCGATTTCCAGGCCGACCTTGGCCTGGCCTGCGATGCTCAAGAAGTCGAGCTGGTGCCGGTGCGCCTTTCGCTGCTGCTGGCCTCGCGCCGCGCCGGCCTGCCCGCACCCATCGACGGCGTGACGGCCGACTGGCGCGACGCGCAGCGCCTGGCGGCCGACACGGCACGCGCACGCCGCGGCGGCTTCGGCGCCAAGCTTTGCATCCACCCCGACCAGGTTGCGCCGGTGCAGGCCGCACTGGCCCCGAGCGCCAGCGAACTCGCATGGGCGCGCCGCGTGATCGAGGCCGTCCGGTCCGCCGGCGGCGGTGTGGCCAGCCTCGACGGACGCATGGTCGACGCGCCGGTGCTGCGCCTGGCCGAAAGGCTGGTGGCGCTCGATGCGCAGTCGCCGCCCTGAGCGGAGACGCAGAACAAGACAGACATCCAACAACCCAGGAGACAAGCAAGTGAATCTGAAGAAGAACTGGAAAGCGCGCACCCTGATGGCCGCATCGCTGGGCGCAGGCCTGCTGGCCGCGCAATCGCCGGCCGCCGCGCAGGCGCCCTGGCCGGAAAAGCCCGTCACCATGGTCGTGCCGTACTCGGCCGGCGGCCCCACCGACGTGGTCGCACGCATGCTCGCGATTCCCATGGGCAAGTCGCTCGGTCAGACTGTGATCGTCGAGAACACCGTGGGCGCCGGCGGCACCATTGCACCCGGGCGCGTGGCCAAGGCGGCGCCCAACGGCTACACCATCCTGATCCACCACATGGGCATGGCCACCGCGCCCGCGCTCTACAAGAAGCTCAACTACGACCCGCTGAAGGATTTCGAGTACGTGGGCCAGGTGATGGACGTGCCCATGACCTTGCTCTCGCGCAAGGATTTTCCGGCCAACAACTTCCAGGAACTGCTGGCCTACGTGAAGACGAACAAGGACAAGGTGACGCTCGCCAACGCCGGCATCGGCGCGGTGTCGCAGCTGTGCGGCATGCTCCTTGCGCACCAGATCGGCGTGCAGCTCACCACCGTGCCCTACAAGGGCGCCGGCCCGGCGCTCAACGACCTGATGGGCGGGCAGGTCGACCTGCTGTGCGACCAGACCACGCAGACCGCGCCGGTCATCAAGGACGGCAACCGCGTCAAGGTGTTCGGCGTGACCACGCCCAGGCGGCTGTCCAGCATGCCCAACATCCCCACGCTCGACGAGCAGGGCCTGAAGGGTTTCGACGTGAAGGTGTGGCACGGCATCTACGCCCCCAAGGGCACGCCGCCGTCCGTGATGGAGAAGCTCAACACGGCCCTGCGCGCCGCGCTGCAGGACGACATGGTCAAGCACCGCTTCGCCGAACTGAGCACCGAGGCCGTGCCGATGGACAAGGTGACGCCCGAAGCCCTGCGCACCCACCTGGCGGCCGAGACCGAGAAGTGGGGCAAGGTGATCCGGGCTGCGGGGGTGCAGGCGGATTAATACAGGTGAGCGATCCTCGGTCCGCCTGGGCTCCCTGGTCCACGGCGGGCCGGAACCGCTGACCAGACACGCCGGCCGCGGACAGATGCTCAAGCGCCGGTCGGCGGCTTCTTCGGCTTCATGCGCGTGACCTTGTACACAGCGCCTTCCTTGTCGTACGTCGTCCATTCGCCGATCTGTTCGCCGTTCTCGAAATGGCCGGAGCGCATCCGGGTTCCGTCGCTGCGGAACCATTCCCAATAGCCCGTCAAGACACCCTCGGGCGTCTTCTGCCCACGCGCCCAGACGCTGCCGTCCTTGTGGTACTGCACATGAGGTTGCGTGGTCGGTTTCTTCATTGGCACCTCGTTGTTCAGCCAGGTGTTCCTGAATGGGCCCGCAGCGTCTCGTGGAACAGCAGGAGCAGCTGCCGCGCAAACACGTCCATGTTCGACACGCGGTCCGGGTCGGCGGTTTCGATCGTCCTGCTTGCCGCGGCCGCTCCGGCGATGGCCACGCACACATGCCCCGGCGCGTCGCCATACGGGCTGCCGGAAGGGCCGGCCGCGCCGCTCTCGGCAAGTCCCCAGGTGGCGCGGTGGCTGTCGCGGATCCGGCCCGCGATGAACCTGGCGTAGGGTTCGGTTTCGGCGCGCATGCCGGCCATGTCTTCGGCCGTCAGCCCCAGCAGCGCTTTTCCGGCCCGGCGCGAATAGACGACCGCGCCGCCGAGGAAGAAAGCCGAAGCACCCGGGATGGCGAGCAGGGCGGCCGACACCAGTCCGCCGGCCGAGGATTCGGCCACCGCCACCGTCTGGCGCCGCTCGCGAAGGATGGCGCCCACACGGGCGGCCAGCACGGGAAGCGGCTCGAGGCCGGCGCTGTCAGACATCGGAACGCCGCACGTACGCCGGCGCCCGCTCATGGCTGGCCGCGCTGCCGTACACCGTGTTCGCCGGGTAGTACTCGGCCTGCAGTTGCACCCGAGCGGCGGCTTCCTCGCCCGCCGCGTGTGCGATGAAGGCAAGCATCAGGTCGGTGCCGGCCGAGACGCCGGCCGAGGTCCAGACGTTGCCGTCCTGCACGAAGCGCCGCTCGACCACCTCGACATCGCCGAGTGCGCGCAGCCGGTCGAGCGAGGCCCAGTGGGTGGTGGCGGTTTTGCCGGAGAGCAGCCCGGCCGCGTGGAGCACGAAAGCCCCCGTGCACACCGACAGCAGCGCCTTGCAGCCGGGCGCCTGCGCGGCCAGGAACCGCACCATCTCGGGGTTGTCGACCTCGCGGCGCGTGCCCATGCCGCCCGGCACGAGCAGGTAGTCGAGCGGCGGGCAGTCGGCAAAAGACACATGCGGATTGACCGACAGGCCCTTGGCGCAGACCACCGGCTCGCGCGCCTGGGCGACGATCAGGCAGTTCGCGGGGCCGGCGGCGAGCTTGCTCCACAGGGTGAGCATTTCCCAGGGGCCGACGAAATCGAGTTCCTCGACCTCCGGAAATATGACGATTCCGAAATTCATACTTTCGAACTCCTTGCAAGCAAAGGGGTGTGCGCGGGGGGCGCGAACTCATGCAATATGGTTGCACATGCGGCCGCATCGTGACAGCTGGTTGCAAGCTCGGCTCAGTGTTTTCCTCAGAGTTCGACGGCTTGAAACTCGCTAGAGTGAAGGCGGCCGTTCAGGCTTTTGCTTTTGCTACATACACATCAAGGGAAAATTTCATGAGCAAGAAAGTTGCATATGTCACCGGAGGCATGGGTGGCATCGGAACAGCCATCTGCCAGCGCCTTCACAAGGACGGCTTCACCGTCGTTGCAGGCTGCGGCCCCACGCGCGACCATGCCAAATGGCTGGCCGAGCAGAAGGCCCTGGGCTTCGAGTTCCACGCCTCGGTCGGCAATGTCGGCGACTGGCAATCCACCGTCGAGGCTTTTTCCGCCGCCAAGGCAGCGCATGGCCCCATCGATGTGCTGGTCAACAACGCCGGCATCACGCGGGACCGCATGTTCCTGAAGATGACGCCCGAAGACTGGAGCGCGGTCATAGAGACCAACCTCAACAGCATGTTCAACGTCACCAAGCAGGTGGTGAGCGACATGGTCGAGAAGGGCTGGGGCCGCATCATCAACATCAGCTCGGTCAACGGCGCCAAGGGCCAGGCGGGGCAGACCAACTACTCGGCGGCCAAGGCCGGCATGCATGGCTTCACGATGGCGCTGGCGCAGGAGCTGGCGAACAAGGGCGTCACGGTCAACACCGTGAGCCCGGGCTACATCGGCACCGACATGGTCAAGGCCATCCGCCAGGAAGTGCTCGACAAGATCGTGGCCACCATCCCGGTCAAGCGCCTGGGCGAGCCGAGCGAAATTGCCTCCATCATCGCGTGGCTCGCCACGGACGAGGGCGGCTACAGCACCGGGGCCGACTTCTCGGTCAACGGCGGCCTGCACATGCACTGATCATGCTGACCGGCACCTGATCGAAAAGACCCGCCTCGGCGGGTCTTTTCATTGGGGCGGTGTGGCTTTTACGAATGGAAAGTGGCCGAATCGGCTCTACAGTTTCCAACCCCTCCGGAGGCAACATGGCAGACACAACAATCACACCCACCAGAAAGCTCCCTCTCTACCGCTCCCTTTACGTGCAGGTGATCACGGCGGTGATCATCGGCGTGCTGCTCGGCCATTTCTATCCCGCGCTGGGCGAGGCGATGAAGCCGCTGGGCGACGGCTTCATCAAGCTCATCAAGATGATCATCGCGCCGATCATCTTCTGCACGGTGGTGGTCGGCATCGCCGGCATGGAAGACATGAAGAAGGTCGGCAAGACCGGGGGCCTGGCGCTCCTGTACTTCGAGATCGTGAGCAGCATCGCGCTGGTGGTCGGCCTCTTGCTGGTCAACCTGCTGAAGCCCGGCGCGGGCATGAACATCGACCCGTCCACGCTCGACACCAAGGCGCTTGCGTCCTACACCGGCCCGGGCAAGATGACCGGCACGGTCGACTTCCTGCTCAACGTCATACCCAGCACGCTGGTCGATGCCTTCGCCAAGGGGGAGATCCTGCAGGTGCTGCTGATCGCGGTGCTGTTCGGCTTTGCGCTGCACCGCTTCGGCGGGCGCGGCACGCTGGTGTTCGACATGATCGAGAAGGGCTCGCACGTGCTGTTCGTGATCGTGGGCTACATCATGAAGCTGGCGCCCATCGGCGCCTTCGGCGCGATGGCGTTCACCATCGGCAAGTACGGGCTGGGCAGCCTGTTCTCGCTCGGCAAGCTGATGGGCACGTTCTACCTGACCTGCCTGCTGTTCATCTTCGTGGTGCTGGGGCTCATTGCGCGCTTTCATGGCTTCAGCATCTGGAAGTTCATCAAGTACATCAAGGAAGAACTGCTGATCGTGCTGGGCACCTCGTCCTCCGAGTCGGTGCTGCCGCGCATGATGGAGAAGATGGAGAACCTGGGCGCCAACAAGGCCTGCGTGGGCCTGGTGATTCCCACCGGCTACTCGTTTAACCTGGACGGCACCTCCATCTACCTGACGATGGCGGCCGTGTTCATTGCGCAGGCCACCAACACGCCGATGACGCTGATGCAGGAGATCACGCTGCTGGCCGTGCTGCTGCTCACGTCGAAGGGCGCGGCGGGTGTCACGGGCAGCGGCTTCATCGTGCTGGCCGCCACGCTCTCGGCCGTGGGCCACGTGCCTGTGGCGGGCCTGGCGCTGATCCTGGGCATCGACCGCTTCATGTCGGAGGCGCGCGCGCTGACCAACCTGATCGGCAACGGCGTGGCCACCATCGTGGTGGCCAAGTGGACCAACGAGCTCGACACCGAACGGCTGCAGGCCGGGCTCAACAACGAGAACTGGGTGGAGGCGCAGGAACCCGAAGTGCTCGAAGGCGCCCGAACCAGCAAGATGGCCGATTGATGTCCGTGTGAAGGAAGAGGGGCGCATCGTTCCTGCAAAATGGAGCGATGCCCCACAGCGTTTCCCTGATCAACACCATTGCCGCTGGCCTGGGGCTGGCGCTCGTGTTCGGTTTCCTGGCGCTGCGGCTGCGGCTGCCGGCCCTGGTGGGCTACCTGCTCGCGGGCGTGATCATCGGGCCCTTCACGCCGGGCTTCGTGGCCGACGCGGGCATCGCTGCGCAGCTGGCCGAAATCGGCGTGATGCTGCTGATGTTCGGCGTGGGGCTGCATTTTTCGCTCGACGATCTGCTGGCGGTGCGCAAGATCGCGCTGCCGGGTGCACTGGCGCAGATCGCGGTGGCCACGCTGCTGGGCGGTGCGCTGGCGCTCTGGTGGGGCTGGCAGTGGGGCGAGGCGCTGGTCTTCGGGCTGGCGCTGTCGGTGGCGAGCACGGTCGTGCTGCTGCGGGCGCTCGAGAACCTGGGCATTCTCGATTCGTTCACCGGGCGCATTGCGGTCGGCTGGCTGGTGGTCGAGGACCTGGCCATGGTGCTGGTCCTGGTGCTGATGCCGCCGCTCGCAGGCGCTCTGGGCGGCCATGCCGACACTTCAGCCAACCCCGCCGATCCGCTGTGGCAGACGCTCGGCGTCACGCTGCTGCAGGTGGGCGGGTTCGTGGCGCTGATGCTGGTGGTGGGGCGGCGCGCGTTTCCGTGGATTCTCTGGCAGGTCACGCGCACCGGCTCGCGCGAGCTGTTCACGCTGTGCGTGATCGCGGCCGCGGTCAGCATCGCCTTTGCCTCGGCGGCGCTGTTCGGCGTGTCGTTCGCGCTGGGCGCTTTTTTCGCGGGCATGGTGATGCGCGAATCGGAATTCAGCCACCGCGCGGCGCAGGAGTCGCTGCCCCTGCGCGATGCCTTCGCGGTGCTGTTCTTCGTGTCGGTGGGCATGCTCTTCGATCCCTCGGTGCTCGTCGAGCGGCCGCTGCAAGTGCTGGCGGTGGTGGGCGTGATCGTGCTGGGCAAGTCGATTGCCGCCTGCGCGCTGGTGCTGGCGTTCCGCTATCCATTGGGCACGGCGCTCACGGTGAGCGCCAGCCTCGCGCAGATCGGGGAGTTCTCTTTCATTCTTGCGGGGCTTGGCGTGTCGCTCGGCCTGCTGCCGGTGGAAGGGCAGAGCCTCATCCTGGCCGGCGCGCTGATTTCCATCGCCACCAATCCGCTGTGGTTCAGCCTGATCGCGCCGCTGCAGAAATGGCTGCATGGCCGTGTCTCCCTGGCGCGTGGCCTCGAATCGCACGACCATCCGCTGGCCGAATTGCCGACCACCACCGAGGCCAGGTATCTCTCCAGCCAGGTGGTGCTCGTGGGCTACGGCCGCGTCGGGCGCCGCATTGCGTCGGAGCTGGAGGCGCACGACATTCCCTACGTGGTGGCGGAGCACAACCGCGAACTGGTGGAAAAACTGCGCGAGGCCGGCGTAGCGGCGGTATGGGGCGACGCGGCGGAACCGGCCGTGCTGATCCAGGCGCACATCGCGCGTGCCCGGGTATTGGTGGTGGCCATCCCGGACGCCATGAACGTGCGCCAGATGATGGAGACCGCCCGCACCCTCAACCCGGCCATCGAAACCGTGATCCGCAGCCACAACGAGGAGGAAGCGCAGCTGCTGACGCGAGAGATGGCCGCCACGGTCTTCCTGGGCGAACAGGAACTCGCGCAGGCCATGGCGCGCGACGTGGTGCGGCGCGCAGCAGCGGCTGCCGCCTGAGTCCAAGGGAGTTTCAGAGGTCTTCGATGACCAGCGTGCGATAGCGCTGCGCGATCGAATAGGGCACGGTGCGCACCACCTCCATCAGGTGGTTGGCTGCTTCTTCGTTCTTGGTCCTGATCAGAAGGCCGGTATGGCCTTCGCGCGCGAGCTTGGTGTAGGCGCGCACAGTGGCCGCGTCGGTTCCGGCCGACGGCAGCGGCTCGTCGGCTTCCCTCACGGTGGGTGAGATCTCCTCCAGGATCGTTGCCGCGGGAAGCAGGTAGATCTCGTCGCCGCTCACGCCGTTTTCGATCAGTTTGTGACCGATGCGGTTGGCGTCTTCCGCGCTTGGAAACATCACCATCGAATAGCCTGTGGGGTAGAAGGCGCCGCCGATGCTGGAGCGCATGCGGGGCTCTAGGACGAAATTCTTCATGATTGCTGCCTCCTGGTGATGCAGTTCTTTGTCCACAACCCTAGGCCCGCTGCCGATGCAGCGCTGTAGGCGTGATCCCCGAAATTCCGCAGGTTGGGCACGGCAGTCCCCCGGCCGGCCAGCCGGGCTCTTGTACACTCGCACCTTCATGTCGTGTCATCTCTTCCCCGCCACCGTCTGCGCAGCCTCCATGGCCCGCATGATGCCGCCTGCCTTCGCGCTGGCGGATGGGTCATTGGTTGCACGAATGATTACCACCATTACCACCGCGGCCACCTGAGCACGCGCAGGTGGCCGTTTCGGCAGCCACCTGGTGTATCGCTCTTCTTCTCCGAATGAATGAATGAAACCCAGCTCTGGCAGCTGGGTTTCTTGTTTTTCATCCGGAGATTTCCATGTACCGCGATCCAGTCCAGTCACTCGAACCCCTGCCCAGCCGCCCTGCGGCCATTCGCGCGCTGCGCGTGGGCATGATCGGCATCGGCACCGTCGGCTCGGGCACGTTCCGGGTGCTGGCGCGCAACCAGGCCGAGATCGCGGGTCGCGCGGGCCGGCCCATCGAGCTGGTGATGGTGGCGGCGCGCAACCTGGAGCGCGCCGCCGGCGTCGTGGGCGGGAATGTTCCATTGACGGACGAGCCGCTGCGCGTGGCCACCCACCCCGATGTCGATGTGGTGGTGGAAGTGGCCGGCGGCACCGGCCCGGCGCGCGATTGGGTGCTGGCCGCCATCGCGCACGGCAAGCATGTGGTCACGGCCAACAAGGCCTTGCTTGCGGTGCATGGTGCCGAGATCTTTGCCGCGGCCCGGCGGCATGGCGTGGCCGTGGCCTACGAGGGTGCGGTGGCGGTGAGCATCCCTATCGTCAAGGCGCTGCGCGAGGGCCTCACGGCCAACCGCATCGAATGGGTGGCGGGCATCATCAACGGCACCACCAACTTCATCCTGAGCAAGATGCAGGACGAAGGCCTGGACTTCGAGTCCGCGCTGGCACAGGCCCAGGCACTGGGCTATGCCGAGGCCGATCCGGCCTTCGACATCGAGGGCATCGACGCCGCGCACAAGCTCACGCTGCTGGCCGCCAATGCGTTCGGCACGTCCGTACGCCTGGCCGATGTGCAGGTGGAAGGCATCACGGCGCTGCAGCGGGTGGACGTGGCCTGCGCCGAACAGCTGGGCTACCGCATCAAGCTGCTGGGCGTCGCGCGGCGCAGCGAAGAGGGCATGGAGCTGCGCGTGCAGCCCGCGCTGGTGCCCGCATCGCACCTGATGGCGCATGTGAACGGATCGATGAACGGCGTCATGGTCAAGGGCGATGCGGCCGGCGTCACGATGTACTACGGCGCGGGCGCCGGCTCCGAGCAGACCGCATCGGCGGTGATTGCCGACCTGGTCGACGTGGCGCGGCTGGCCGGCACCCATGCCGCGCAGCGCGTGCCGCACCTCGGGTTTCATGCGCATGCGATGGGCGAGCTGCCGGTGCTGCCCCGTGCCGCAACGTGTTCTTCGCACTACCTGCGCATACCCGTGCATGCCGCAAGCCAGATCGAGGCGGTGTCGGGCTGGCTGACCGGGCAGCAGGTGCCGGTGCGGCAGGTGGCGCTGGCGGCCGCGCAGCTCGGCATGGGCGCGCAGGTGCTGGTGCTGACACAGCCGATGCGGCAGGGCGCGATGGACCTGGCGCTGCATGCGCTGCAGTCGCATCCCTCGGTCGCGGGAAAAGTCACGGCGCTGCGGGTGGAGGAACTGGCGTGAGCGCCGTCTTCACATCGGCGCCAGCCGCGCCTTCTTCATCATGGTTTCGGTCAATGCCATCTCCTGCGCGAACAGCCTGAGGTATTCCTCGGAGCTCGAAAGACTGACGCTGGCTCCCGAGGCTTCGACGGCCGTGCGCACGGCCGGCTGCGCCATGGCGCTTTCGAAGGCGGCCCGGATCCTGGCGACGACGGGCGCGGGTGTGCCGGCCGGCACGGAAACGCCGCCCCAGGAGGTGAGCGACACGCCGGGCACGCCCGCTTCGGCCAGCGTCGGCACTTCCGGCAGGGCGGCGTTGCGCATGGTGCCGACGACCGCCAGCGCCTTGAGCCGGCCGGCCTGCACGTGCGGAAACGCCACGCCGAAGATGGGCATTGCAAAGGCCACCTGCTTGCCGAGCACGGCATTGACCAGTTCCGAGGCGCCCTTGTAGGGCACGTGCGTGGCCTGCACGCCGGCCGCGCTCAGGAACAGTTCCACGCCCAGGTGGGAGGGCGTGCCCACGCCGCCGGATGCGTAGTCGAGCTGGCCGGGATTCGCGCGTGCCCGTTCGACCAGTTCGCGCACCGAGCCGATGCCCGACGACGGATGGACGATCAGGAGAATGTCCGAGGTTGTCAGCCGCATGATGTGCCGGAAATCCTTGACCGCGTCGTAGCCCGGTACGGCGTACATGCGCATGTTTGCCGCCATCGGCGCGGCCGAATAGATCCAGGTATAGCCGTCGGCCGGCGCGCGCGCCACCAGCCTGGCGCCGATGTTGCCCGCCGCGCCGCCGCGGTTCTCGATCACCACCGGCTGTCCCAGCAAGGGGCCCAGGGCCTCGGCCAGCGTGCGCGCGGTGGTGTCGGGACCGGTGCCTGCGAGGTAGGGCAGGACCCATTTGATCGGCCGGCTGGGCCAGTTGCCGTCCGCCGCCAGCGAAGGCCAGGCGGCGGGCCACAGCGATGCGGCCAGCGCCTTGCACAGCTGGCGCCGGGTGGGCATGCATTCTCGATTCATTGCGTTTGTCTCCTGATCTGTCTTTGTCTTTCTGCCGAACCGCGGCGCGAACCTAAGGCCCGGGATCGCCGAGCAGTTCGCGCGCGATGGTGTTGCGCTGGATCTCGCTGGTTCCGGTCAGCACCCGGTACATGCGCAGCATGCGGAACAGGAACTCCACGCGGCGGCCCTGCACGATGCCTTCGCCGCCGTGGATCTGCACGGCAGAGTCCGCGATGCGGAAGGCCGCTTCGGAGCAGAACAGCTTGGCCATCGAGGCCTCGGCGCGCGCTTCGCCGCCGGCGTCGAGTTGGCGCGCGGTCGCGATCATCAGGCCGCGCGCGGCCGCGAGTTCGGTCGCCATGTTGGCCAGCATGTGCTGGATCGCCTGGAACTGCGCAATCGCGCGGCCGAACTGCCGGCGGCCCTTTGCGTAGGCGATGGCGTCGTCCAGCGCCACCCGCGCGAGGCCCACCATGGCGGGGCAATGCAGAAGCCGGTTCACCGTGATGCGTCCGAGCGCCAGCGCCAGCCCGCGCCCGCGTTCGCCGATCATGTTGCGTGCGGGAATGCGGCACGCCTCCAGCACGATGTCGCCCGTGTGCGACTGCCCCGCCATGGTCTTGTAGCCCGACTCCACGCGCGCGCCCGGCAGGCCCAGGTCGACGAAGAAGGCGGAGACTTCGCGCTGCCCCGGCTCGTCGGCCGTCGAGGCCATGACCAGTGCAAAGTCGGCGAACGGCGAGCCGGAAATGAAGCGCTTGCGGCCGGTGAGCACATAGTGGTCGCCCTGCAGCTTGGCCCGCGTCTGCACCGCGCCGGCATCCGATCCTGCCTCGGCCTCCGTCAGGGCAAAGCAGATGGCCTTGTCGGCACGGGCCACCGGCAGTATGAACTGCTCGAGCTGGTAGGGCGTTGCCTGCCGCGCGAGCGCGCCCACCCGCGGCGGGCCGCTCAGCTCGCCGAAGACATGCGGCGCCAGCGGCGAGCCGCTCGCGTAGATGAACTCCTTGATCAGCACGTGGTCGAGCACCGAAAGGCCCATGCCGCCCATGGCCTTGGGCAGCGTGATGCCGTAGAAGCCGAGCTCGTTCGAGCGGCGCCAGACGCGCCGCAGCGTTTCGCGGTCGGCGCTGCGTTCATGGTCGAGGCCATGCTCGGCGACAATGGCGGCAAGCTCGCCGTGGAGGAAATCGCCGATGCGGGCGATGAGCTCCGCCGCCTGCGCGGAACCTTCGAAGGGCACGGTGGATGGGTGCGATATGTTCATGCGTGCAGCTCCTCAGTTCACGCGCCGGGCGCGGTCGGACCAGTACGGCGCCTGGATGGCCTTGCGCGCCACCTTGCCGTTGGCGTTCTTCGGCAGCGCGGCAACGAACTCGATCATGCGGGGCCGCTTGAAGCCGCCGAGCCGCTCGGCGCAGAACGCATCGAGCGCCGCGGCATCGGCCGACTGCCCGGCCTTGAGCACGATGTGCGCGGCCACCGCTTCGCCCCACTTGTCGTCGGGCACCGCGAACACGCAGGCGTCGGCAACGGCGGCGTGCTGGTAGAGCACGGCCTCCACCTCCGAGGGGTAGACGTTGAATCCGCCGGTGATCACCATGTCCTTCTTGCGGTCGACGATGTAGATGTAGCCCTCGTCGTCGGCACGCGCCAGGTCGCCCGTGTGGTAGCCGCCGTTCTTCAGCACCTCGGCCGTCAGCTCGGGCGCGCGCCAGTAGCCTGCGAACACGTCGGGTCCGCTGACCACGATCTCGCCGATCTCGCCGACTGCCACGGGTTGGCCTTCGTCATCGACGATCTCGACCTGCGATTCCAGGAACGGGCGCCCGCACGAAGCCAGGCGCTCGGGCCGGGCGGCGCGCGCGAACAGGTGGTCTTCCACCGAGAGGCCGCAGACGCCCGACGTGGTCTCGCCGGCGCCGTAGCCCTGGGACAGGATCGGCCCGAACACATCCATGGCCTGCAGGATGCGCGCGGGAGCCATCGGTGCCGCGCCGTAGCCGAGCCGCCGCAGGTCGGGCAGGGGCAGATATTTTCCTCCGAGCTCGGCGAGCAGCATGTTGATCATCGTCGGCACCATGAAGGTGTGCGCAACGCGGTCGGCGCGCATCTCCGCGAGGAAGCGGCCAGGTTCGAAACCGTCGAACAGCCGGATGGTGGCGCCGCTGCACAGCGCCGGCACGAGCTGCATGCCCGACGCGTGCGTAATCGGGCCCACCAGGCCCAGCAGCTCGCCGGGGCGCATGCCGTCCGCGCGCATGAGGAACTTGCGCAGCTGCGCGAGCCGATTGCCGAAGGTCTGCATCGCCGCCTTCAATACGCCGCTCGAGCCCGAGGTGTAGTGCAGCACCGCCAGTTCGTCCGAGTGCACGCGGGCGGTCTCGAACGATGCGCTCGCGCTGGCCAGTGCGCCTTCGTAGCTCAGCGCGCTGCCCTCGGGCTGGTCGACCAGCAGCAGCCGGGGCGCGGCGGTCTTCAGCAGCGGAAGAAAAGCCTCGGCGCGGGCGGAGGTGGTCACGATCAAACTTGCTTCGCTGTTGGCGATGACTTCGGCCACCTCCACCGGCGACAGCCGCGAATTGATGGGTGCCTTCACCAGCGCAGCCTTGTAGCAGGCCAGCTCGACCTCCACCACCTCGATGCAGTTGGGCAGGCACACGCCCACGCGCGCCCCGCGCGCCAGGCGCTGTGCATGTAGGGCGTTGGCCAGCCGGCTGGCGCGCTGGTCGAGGGCTTCGTAGGTGATGGACCGGGTCGGGCTCTTGATCGCGACCTGTCTGGAGAATGCGCGGGAAGCGCGCGAGACGAGGGCGCCGACGTTGGCGACCTCGAAGGATGCGGAATTCGACAAAGGGCTATCTCCTGTGTGCCACGTCGCTCTGTTTGCGCGTGGACTGGCGCCACTATCGCGGCGCCGGGGCACAAGGAGGAAATACCGTTTACTGATGCGAAGGCATCAATCTTTTTGATGGCCGCCCAGCAGTTCGGCGTCCCAGCGGCCTTCATCGACCATGCGTGCGATTTCTTCCCGCAGAACCTCGGCCACTGCCTGCACCACGGCATCGGCGGGTCGGCTGGCTTGGGTGGCCAGCGTGTAGCTGCGAAGCAGCTCAGGCTGTGTCACGCGCGCGCACACCCAATCCTTCCTGCCCAGGGCCGAATCGTCGAGCGCGCATGCCGGCGTGAACGTGAAGCCCGCGCCGGCCTGGTACAGGGAGCGGATCACGCGCGCCGAATCGTGCTCGTAGGCAATGTTCAGTTCGATGCCCAGGCCCGAGGCCGCCTCTTCGACCGCCTGCCGGATGCTGAAGCGCCGCGACTGCACCACAAGCGGCAGCCGTGCCGCCTGTGCGAAACGGATCTGCGCCGCGCCGCGACCGGCCGCTGCAGACGGGCGGCGCTTTGGCTCCAGCATGGGCGCGGCCATGCCGTCCGTGTCGAAGCCGCAAAGAAAGATCGACTCTCGCGCCAGCGGCTCGCACAGGACGCCTTCGAGCGCCTGTGTGTCCACCAGGATGCCCACGTCCGCGCGGTGGTCGAGCATGGCTTTCTTCACCATCAGGCTCAGGTCGTCCAGCACGAAGACACGCACGCGCGGATGCCGCTCCTTCAGTCGCATCAGCACGGCGCCCATCAGCAGCGATGAAAGCAGCGTGGGAACCGCGATGGTGACCGAGCCTTCGAGGCCTTCCGGCGCGCGCTGGAAACGTTCGCGCAGCGCCGCGGCGTCCGAGAGCAGCCGGCGCGCGTCGTGATAAAGCTGCATCCCGGCTGCGGTGGGCGTGACGCCGGCGTGCGAGCGCTCGAAGAGCAGGGCGCCGAGTTCGCCTTCGAGCTTCTTGATCTGGGCCGTCAGGGCAGGCTGGGCCACGTACAGCGAGCTTGCTGCGCGTGAAAGGCTGCCGGCTTCCAGCACGGCGATGAAGTAGCGAAGGGCGCGAAGGTCCACGGGCTCGGTGTGCGTTGTCGAAGTGGAAAAGAGGCGCTGCGGTCGAGGCAGTTCGAAGAGCCTATTGTCGGCACGAAACGGTGGCTTGCCTTGGCGCGCCAGGCTCTGGCAAGCTGAGACAGAATGAGGCACGGCGGACACTGGCTCCGCCGATGAAACGGGAGTCGCAATGGAGTTCGATCGGCACGGTGGCCCTCAAGACCACGACGGGAGCCGCGCGTGAAACGCTGCGTCCTCGCCGTTGCGCTGGCCCTGGCGATGCCCGCCTTCGCCCAATCCACGCAGTCCGCGCAACCCGGGGACCCGGCACAGGGCGCGTCCTGCCAGGCGGAAGAAGCCGCGCTGGAGCGCGACATCGACCTTGCGCGCTCCAGGGGGCAGATGCTGCGCCGGCGGCAACTCGCCGAGGCACTGGCCGCGCTGCGCACGCGCTGCCACGGGGCTGAACCCGCTCAGAGCCGCGCGGCGCGCATCGACAAGCTGGAGCACGACATCCGGCTGCTTCGGGCAGACCTCGAGCATGCCGAAGAGCAACTGCGCGAGTTGAAGAACGAACGGCCCTGACCGCCAGCGTCAGAGCCGCGGCAGCTGCATGCGCAGGCGCCGCGCCGCTTCTTCCTCGCGCGCATCGTCCACCTCGCGCAGCACATTGCCCAGATCGACGGGGCCGGTGTCGCGCACATGCGTGCCGGCCAGCACCGATTCGACGCGCAGCAGGCCGCGCTCGTACAGGTGCCAGATCTCGTCGCCGTAGTGCGTGCCCAGGAGTTCCGGCGCGAACTGGCCGAAGAAGTTGCGCAGGTTCTCCACGTCGCGCAGCAGCATGCGCTTGGCGTGGTTGTTGCCCGCCGCATCCACCGCCTGCGGCAGGTCGATCACCACCGGCCCATCGGCCGCCAGCAGCACGTTGAACTCCGAGAGGTCGCCGTGCACGACGCCCGCGCACAGCATGCGCACCACTTCCTTCAGCAGGCTGGCGTGGTGCTGCACGGCTTCGTCGCGCGTGAACGCCACGTCGTTGAGCCGCGGCGCCGCATCGCCGTGGGCGTCGGTCACCAGCTCCATCAGCAGCACGCCTTCGAGGAAGTTGTAGGGCACGGGCACGCGCACGCCGGCCGCCGCCAGCCGGTAGAGCGCATCGACCTCGGCGCTTTGCCAGATGGCCTCGGTCACTTGGCGGCCGAAGCGTGTGCCCTTGGCCATGGCGCGCGTCTCGCGCGAATTGCGCACGCGGCGGTTCTCGGTGTAGTCGACGGCCTGGCGGAAACTGCGCTTGTCGGCTTCCTTGTAGACCTTGGCGCAACGCGTCTCGTCGCCGCAGCGCACCACGTAGACCATGGCTTCCTTGCCGCTCATCAGCTGGCGTACCACCGTGTCGATCAGGCCTTCGTCGACCAGCGACTGCAGTCGTGGTGGTGCTTTCATTGATACCGCTCCGTCAGGTCCAGCGGGCGGGTCGAGAGGAAGGCCCTCAGGCTTTCCGGGCCGATCTGGTAGGCCCCAATCATGCCTGCGCGGCGTGCGCCCTCCCGGAATGCCGATCGCTAGCAGCTTTCGCGCATCGATTCAAAGAGCGGCCGGCTGTTTCCACGTCGCGATTGCCGAAATTCCGCTTCCTAGGGGTTTGTACTTGGATGCCGTCGCAGAATTGATTTCTCGGACCAGCCCAAAAAGCAAAAACGGTTCGACGTGTTCCCATCAATTCATTGAAAAGGAAATCCGAATGACACCTCCGCCGAGAACCGCGCCGATGTGGCCGCGGGCGCCGTGGTTGCCGCGCGCATCGGCAATCCCTATGCCACCGGCGTCGATGCCGGCCCGATGCATCCGCCTGTCGCCTTGAACAGCCGCGACGCGGTGCGTGCCGAAGCAGTGGCCGCTGCACGCGCGCCCGACCCGTACGCCGAAGGTGCCTCTTCGGGCCCCGCGCCGATCGTCGCCGGTGCGGTGGATCGCGCGACGGTGCGGGCCGAAGCCTATGCCGCCGCACGCGGCCACGCGCTGCCGCTGTAGTTGCAGCCACTCGTCCGCAAGGACGTGGGTACGAGAAAGAAGGCCGGACCTGCGAAAGCAGGCCCGGCCTTCTTGCGTGGAAAACCAGCCGGCGGAGCAGCCGGCCGATGTAAGGTTGCGGGCTCAAGCAGAGATCGAAAAATGACCAAGAGCAAGCTCGCCGCATTCCTCCTCGCCTGCGCATCGGCCATGGGCGCTTCCGCCCAGGAGTGGCCGACGAAGCCCGTGCGCCTGATCGTTCCCGCGCCGGCCGGCAGTTCGCTCGACCTGATCGCGCGCACGCTGGCCGACCGGCTGCGCCCCATGTGGAAGCAGCCCATCGTCATCGAGACCAAGCCCGGCGGGGGCGGCCTGATCGGCATGGATGCCGTCGCCAAGGCACCGAACGACGGCCACACGCTGGGCATCGGCTTCAACGGGCCGATTGCCTTCGGGCCCTACATGTACAGCCGCATGCCGTATGCGCCCGCGCGCGACCTGCAGCCGATCGTGCTCACCACTTCGCAGCCCAACGTGCTGGCCGTGCAGGCGGGCAATCCGGCAAACAGCCTGAAGGAGTTCGTGGCGTGGGCGAAGAAGCAGGGCCACCAGTTCAGCTATGCCTCGGTGGGCGCGGGGAGTTCGTCGCACCTGACGATGGAACTGTTTCGCGGCGTTGCAGGCATCGAGGCGGTGCACGTGCCCTATGCCGGGTCGCCGCCCGCGGGGCTCTCGGTGGCAGCGGGCGACACCCAGGCGCTGTTCACCGTGGCGCCTGCGCTGCTGCCGCTCATCCAGGGCAAGCGCATCAAGCTGCTCGCAGTCACGAGCGCGAAGCGCTCCGAGCTCATGAAAGACCTGCCGACCGTCGCGGAGTCGGGCTACCCGGGCTTCGAGGCGCTGGCCTGGAACGGCCTCTTCACCGCGAGCGGCACGCCGCCCGATGTCGTCCGCCGCATCAACGCCGATGTGAACACCGTGCTGCAGGAGCCCGCCGTGCGCGAACTGCTGGCCAACCAGGGCCTGGTGGCGGGCGGCGGGTCCGCCGAAGAATTCAGGTCGTTCATCGACAGCGAGGGCCGCAAGTGGGGCGCGATCATCGCCAAGCGCGGCATCCGGCTCGACCAGTGAGCGAGAATTTTTGGATGATTTGAAATCCAGATCAATTGATCCGAATTTTCGATTTTACGGATGGTGGCGGCCTGCCTAGAGTCCGCCCCAATGAATGCCAACGCACCGCCCCCACTGCTGATCGGCTGCGCGGCCGGCTTTTCCGGCGACCGCACCGATGCGGCCGGGCCGGTGGTCGACACGCTGATCGCGCGGCTTGCCAGCGGCCCGGCCGGCCAGCGCGCTTTCCTGATCTTCGAAACGCTGGCCGAACGCACGCTCGCGCTCGCCCAGCTGCGCCGCCGCGACAACCCTGACGCCGGCTACGAGCCCTTGCTCGACGCCATGCTGCGGCCCGTGCTGGCGCGCTGCCTGGCGCACGGCATCCGCATCGTGAGCAACTTCGGCGCGGCCAATCCGCGCG
Source organism: Variovorax paradoxus (assembly GCF_030815975.1). Classification (NCBI taxonomy): domain Bacteria; kingdom Pseudomonadati; phylum Pseudomonadota; class Betaproteobacteria; order Burkholderiales; family Comamonadaceae; genus Variovorax; species Variovorax paradoxus. The sequence continues at coordinate 5,221,819 of NZ_JAUSXL010000002.1, read as the reverse complement.
CCGCGGCCCGCCACATCGCCCGCATGGCGCGCGAGCTCGGCACCGATGCGCCGCGCATCGCGGTGGTGGAGGGCGACGACCTGTCCGGCGCCGCGCACCGCGCGCTGTTGCATGAAACGCTGGGCGCGCAGATGGAGGGCCTGCGCATCGTCAGCGCCAATGCCTATATCGGGGCCGAGCCGATTGCCGCCGCGCTCGACGCCGGCGCGCAGATCGTGGTGTGCGGCCGCGTGGCCGATCCTTCGCTCGCGGTCGGTCCCGCCATGTCGCACTTCGGCTGGCGCGCCGACGACTGGCACCGGCTGGGCCGCGCCACCATGGCGGGCCATCTGCTCGAATGCGGCGCGCAGGTGTGCGGCGGCTACTTCGCAGACCCCGGCTACAAGGATGTGCCGGGGCTCGACACCGTGGGCTTTCCGATTGCCGAGATCGATGCCGACGGCCACAGCAGCATCGGCAAGGCCGACGGCACCGGCGGCCTCGTGAGCGAAGCCACGGTGAAGGAGCAGCTGCTGTACGAGGTGCACGACCCGAGCGCCTACCTGACGCCCGACGTGGTGGCCGACATTGCCGAAGCCGAGGTGCGCGCGCTGCCCGGCCGAGACCGCGTCGAACTCTCCGGCGTGCGCGGCCACGCGCGGCCGAGCCACTACAAGGTCAACGTCTGCCATGAAGGCGGCTGGCTCGCCGAGGGAGAAATCTCCTACGCGGGGCCGCGCGCCGAGGCGCGTGCCCGGCTCGCGGCCGAGGTGCTGCGCAAGCGCCTCGACGGGCTCGCGCTGCGCGTGGACCTGATCGGCGCGCTCAGCATCCTGGGCGACGACGCCGGCCGCATGCTCGCGGACACGCCCGACACCGGCCTGCGCGACGTGCGCCTGCGCGTGGCGGCCACGCATGCGGAGCGCGCGCAGGCCGAGCGCCTGGCGCGCGAGGTCATGGCGCTCTACACCTGCGGACCCGCAGGCGGCGGCGGCGTGCGCACCGCGCTCACGTCGCGGCTCAACACCTTGTCCTGCCTGCTGCCGCGAGAAGCCGTGCCGGTGCGCTTCGAACTGCTCGGCGCGGAGGCCCTGGCATGAACACATCGACAGACGACATGATCGAAGTGCCGCTCTACCGCGCGGCCCACGGCCGTACCGGCGACAAGGGCGACCGCTCCAACATCAGCGTGATCGCCTGGCATCCGGAGCTCTATGCCTTGCTGGCCGAACAGCTCACGCCCGAGCGCGTGTCGATGCAGTTCCGCCATCGCGCACCGGCGCGGGTGCAGCGTTTCCTGCTGCCCCGGCTGCACGCGATGAACTTCGTGCTCGACGCGGTGCTCGACGGCGGTGTCAACGATGCGCTGAACCTCGATGCGCACGGCAAGGCGCTGTCGTTCCTGTTGCTCGACATGCCCATTCGCGTGCCGCGCGCGCTTGCGCCGCTGCTGGCGGGGCCGTAACAGCCATCCATTTTTTCCTTAGCCATCCATCCGGAGACAAAACAATGAAACGACGTTCCCTGACCCTTTCGGCCGCTGCGCTGGCCCTGGCGCCGCTGCTGGCCCACGCGCAGCAGGCCTTTCCCGAAAAGCCCATCACCTTCGTCGTGCCCTTCGCAGCCGGCACGGCCACCGACCAGATCGCGCGCGCACTGGGCAACAGCATCACGGCCGAAACAAAGCAGCCCGTCGTGATCGACAACAAGGCCGGCGCCAGCGGCTTCATCGCCTCGCAGCAAGCGGCCAAGGCCGCGGCCGACGGCTACACCGTGCTGATCACCACCAACACCACGCACGCCGCCAACGAGCATCTGTTCAAGAAGCTGCCCTACGATCCGGTGAAGGACTACGCGCCCATCACCGCGCTGGGCAAGGGCGGGCAGATCATGGTGGTGAATCCGTCCTTCCCCGCGAAGAACGTGGCCGAGTTCGTGGCGCTCGCGAAGAAGGAGCCGGGCAAGTACAGCTTCGGCAGCGGCAGTTCGTCGAGCCGCATGGCGGGCGAGTTGCTGCAGCAGATGGCCGACATCAAGCTGCTGCACGTGCCCTACAAGAGCAACACGCTCGCCGTCACCGACCTGCTGGGCGGGCAGATCCACATGATGATCACCGACGCGGCCACGGGCCTGCCGCAGGTCAAGGCTGGCAAGCTGCGCGCGCTGGGCGTGTCGAGCGCTGCGCGTTCGCCGCTCGCACCCGACGTGCCCACCATTTCCGAAGCCGGCGTGAAGGGCTACGAGATGGGCTACTGGTTCGCGGCCTATGCGCCCGCCAAAACACCGCCGGCCGTGGTCAAGCGGCTCAACGAACTGCTGGTGAAGGCCGCGAAGAGCGAATCCGCGAAGACGGCGTTCTACGAACCCACCGGCACCGAGGTGTTCACGACGTCGCCCGAAGAGCTCGCCAAATTCCAGACGGCCGAGTCGCAGAAGTGGGGCCGCATCGTGAAAGCCGCCGGCATCGAGGCCGAGTAGGCGCGCGCTGGCCGTAGCGGAGATCGGCACCGCGCAGACACCACAACGAAGGAGACAAACCATGAAACGCTGGAGCCTGTTGGCTGCCACGGTGGCTTCGGCCGCCCTTTTTCTGAGCGCTTGCGGCGGGAGCGGTGGTGGAGGCGGTGGCTTCGCGCTGCCGCCGCCGGCCGCAACGACACCGCCGCCGGCGGCCGCCGCGGTAGCACCGAAGTTCAAGCTCGCCATCTCGAAGACCGAGGACGTTGCCGGCACCTTCGGCAACACCGGTGCCTACGAGAAGATCACCGGCACCTTCACGGGCGAGGTCGATCCGAAGGACGCGCACAACGCCATCATCCAGGACCTGTCGCTCGCGCCGCTCAATGCCAACGGCAAGGTCGAGTACAACTCCGACTTCGTGCTCTTCAAGCCCAAGGACATGGGCAAGGCCAACGGCGTGCTGCGCTATGACGCACCGAACCGCGGCAACATCGTCAACCTCGATCCGTACTTCGCCTCGCGCGGCTACGTGTTTCTCACGGCCGCCTGGCAGGGCGACGTGCCGGCCGCGGCGGGCAAGCTCACGCTCAAGGTGCCCGTGGCCAGGAATGCGGACGGCAGCACCATCACCGGCACCTACCGCGCCGAGCTGCTGCCCACGGCGGCCACCAGCGATTCGCTGCCGCTGCCTGGCGGTCCGTACAACGCGGCCATGCAGGCCTATGCGACGGCGAGCCTCGACAACACCCAGCCCGGCTATGTGCTCACGCGGCGCATCAACGAAGCCGATGCGCGCCAGCTCATTCCCGCGAGCGACTGGAAGTTTGCCAAGTGCAGCGCCGCCGCGCCATTCCCCGGCACGCCCGATGAGACGAACGTGTGCCTCAGGGGCAAATGGGACCCGGCCTACATGTACGAGCTGGTCTATGTCGCGAAGGACCCGAAGGTCATGGGCCTGGGGCTCGCGGCCGTGCGCGACATGATCGCCTTCTTCCATCGCGAGGCGAGCGATGCTGCGGGCACCGCCAATCCGGTGGCTGCCGCCATCAAGAACACCATTGCTTCGGGCGTTTCGCAGTGCGGCAACTTCATGAAGACCTTCGTGCACCTCGGCTTCAACGAGGACCGCGCGGGGCGCAAGGTGTTCGACGGGGTGTTTGCGCAGATCGCGGCGCGGCAGACCAACATCAACATGCGCTTCTCGATTCCCGGCGGCGGCGGGGGCGTGCGCACCGACCACACGGCCTTCGGCCAGTCCGGCACGCGCGGCCTTTCGAAAGACTATGTGGACGACGTGGCGCAGCGCCGCGGCGGCATCCTGTCGCGCTGCGAGGCGAGCGGCACCTGTCCCAAGCTCTTCATCGGCTTCAGCGGCACGGAGTTCTACGTGCTGCAAGGTTCGCCGCTGCTGACCGACGCCTGGGGCACGGCCGACCTCGTGCAGCCAGACAACGCGCGCATCTACTACTACGCGAGCACGCACCACCTGCTGGGCCTTCCCTCGCTGCCGGGCGCGAGCGCAGGGGCGCTCTACGCCACCAACGCGAACGCGGGCGTGGTGCCGGTGGCGCGCGCGCTCTACCAGAACCTGGAGGAATGGGTCGTCAAGGGAATCACGCCGCCCGACAGCCAGGTGCCCAAGCTGGCCGACGCCACGCTGGTGCGGCCGCAGCAGCTGAAGTTTCCGGCCATTCCGGGTGCGAGCTACACGGGCCTGGTCAACACCTATTCGCTGCTCGACTGGGGACCGAACTACCGGCCGCAGGACGAGACCGGCATTGCCACGCAGGTGCCGCCGGCGTACCTTGGCCGCGACTACGCCATCCTCGTGCCTCAGGTGGATGCGGACGGCAACGACATCGCAGGCATCCGCAGCCTCGACGTGGCCGTGCCCGTGGGCACCAACACCGGCTGGAACTACACCGGCAAGCCGGGCACCATCGACCTGGCGGGGCTGTTCGGCTCGTACTTTCCGTTCGCGAAGACGGCGGCACAGCGCGGCGCGGATCCGCGCCTCTCGCTGCAGGAGCGCTATACCGATCAGGCCGGCTATGTGGCGGCCGTGACCGCGGCTGCCAACGAGCTGGTGGCGAAGCGCTTCATGCTGCGCGTGGATGCCGACGCGGCCATTGCGAATGCGGCCGCCAACCCGGTGCTGCCGTAGCCGCGGGGCTCAGCGCGGCGCTTCGGCCGTTGTTGCCGGCGCGCTGCTGTGCACCTCGAAGCCCGTCTGGCCCGGCGCGATGTCCTCGCGCAAGGTGAGGGCCGGAATCTCGTAGTCGCCGGCGTTCTGCGGGCGGAACGGAATCGGGGCCGTCGTCCACAGCGCGTCGAGCCGGTGGCCGAGGTCCTCGGTGATCCGTGCATAGGCCGCCTCGTCGACCTTGCCGGTGCGGTACACCACGAAGGGCGGCAGCACCTCGAAGCCCGGGTAGTAGAGGATGCCGTGGTGGATGGGAAAGAGCAGGTCGTCCATCGGCCCGTTGATGCCGCGCGGGCTGTAGTGCGGCGCCCAGCCGCCGGTGGTCACCACCAGCATCGCGCGCTTGCCGGCCATCACGCCCTGGCCGAAGCGGTCGCCCCAGTGCGTGTCGGAATGCTCGCCCACGCCGTAGGCAAAGCCATAGGCGTAGACCCGGTCGACCCAGCCCTTGAGGATGGCCGGCATCGTGTACCACCACAGCGGAAACTGGAAGATCACCGTGTCGGCCCAGAGCAGCTTGGCCTGTTCGGCGGCGACTTCCTCGCGCTGGGTGCCGGCCTCGAAGGCGCGCTGCGAATCGCTGATGGGATCGAAGGGCGCGCCGGGCTCCAGGTGCGCGAAGTCGTCGGCCGCCAGCGTCGCTTTCCATTGCATGGCGTAAAGGTCGGACACCTGCACCTCGTGTCCGGACTGCACGAGGCGTTCGAGCATGAACTGTTTCAGAGAGCCGTTGAGCGAGCGGGCTTCGGGGTGGGCATGGACAAGAAGGATTTTCATGGCTGCATGGTTCGTTGGATGAAGATGCAGGCAGGTTAGGAGTTGCCGAGCTATATTGGAAATGAATATTCAGAATTCCAGGAATAGCAATGGACAATTTCAAGCGGCTCGACCTCAACCTGCTGCTCACGCTCGACGTGCTCCTGGCAGAGCGCAGCGTGACCCGTGCCGCCCAGCGCCTGAACCTGTCGCAACCGTCGGTGAGCGTGCAGCTCGCCCGGCTGCGCGAGGCCTTCAACGACCCGCTGCTGGTGCCCGTGCAGCGCGGCATGCTGCCCACCGCGCGCGCCGAGGAACTGCGCGAGCCGCTGCGCGAAGCGCTCGAGTCACTGGGCCGCGCGGTGGCGCCCACGCAAGCCTTCGATCCCGCGAAGGCGACGACCACCTGGCGCGTGGCCGCGGCCGACTATGCCGAATCGGCGATCCTGTTGCCGGCACTGGCCGGGCTGCGCGCGGCGGCGCCGAACACGCGGCTGGCCGTGGTGGAGGCGGTGCCCTCGCGCATGGCGCGGCAACTGGAGCAGGGGGAGATCGACCTGTTCTTTCACACCAGCGTGGGCGCACCGCCCGGGCTGCACCGGCGCGTGCTGTTTCATGAGCGCTACGTGCTGGCCGGGCGCACCGGCCATCCGCGCCTGAAACGCCGGCCCACGCTCGCGCAGTTTTGCGCGCTGGAGCATGTGGTGGTGTCGCTCGGCGGCGGCGGCTTCGTCGGGCCCACCGATGAGGCACTGGCGGAACAAGGCCTGGCGCGGCGCGTGGTGCTCTCGGTGCCGCACTTCCTTTTCATGATGTCGGTGCTGGCCGGCACCGACATGGTCGCGATGCTGCCCGAGCGATTGGCGCGCGGCGCGCCGGGGCTGCGCGTGGTGGAGGCGCCGCTGGAGGTGCCGGGGTATGAGATGGCGATGCTCTGGCATGAGCGGCGGCATCGCGATGCGGGGCATCGGTGGCTGCGGGAGCAGATCGCGGGGAGCTTGTAAAAGTGCTTCCCGGGATTCGTGCAGGCGATGCCGCTCGCTGGTCGGGAGCACCGGGCGCGCTTTGATTCCGGTCAAGAGAAACACAACGTCTAGCTTCGACCCACGCAGAGCGCCGACGGCAACTTAACTCTACGTTGACAACTTGATCGACCAAGACATCATCATCCTGCCGAGCTGCCAATCGAAGAACAAATCATCGAAATCACAACTTGGGAAAGAAGGACCCCATGCCTCATACCTTGCTGACACGGCTTTTGATGTCATTGGGCTGCCTGTCGGGACTTGCCGTTGCTGCGCAGGCGCAGGCTGCGCCGCTCGGGGATCCCGTCATGGTGAATACCGCCACGGCCGGCAATCAGCGTCCGATTTACTTCTCCGCAGGATCAAACGGAGAAAAGCTCCTGATCTGGTTCGACGCCGCAGCAAATGCCACCTACGCTCAAAGAGTCAGGTCGTCAGGGACACCTTATCTGACCAAGCACCTGATCCTGGCGCCCCCGGCGTATGCGAATTTCTCGGTCGACCGCGCCGGCAATTTCGCTTTCGGAAGCCATCCCGGAAGAGTCATGGCCTATGACAGAAACGGGAACCTGCTCTCCAGTTTCCAAACAACCCCGGATTCGACGAGCACGGTCGCCAGCATGGATACGGATGGCAATATCACCGCAGCCTATTCGCGATCGAGCTCGCAAGAGGCTCCCCGGACAATTGCGATCAGGCGGTTCAATACCAGCGGCATTCCGATCGGCCCTGAAATCATCGTTGCATCGGATGCCGCGGACAAACTCTCCGGCCCCAGTTCGATCGCCACGGACGATGCCGGAAACATCGCACTGTCATTTGCGACCAGACCCGGTCCTACGGCCAACCAGTCCAACATCATGATGCAGCGCTTCAGCCGCGCAGGTGTTGCGCTGACGCCGGCACTCGTCGTCAGCGCCATCCGGTCGATCTACAGTTCAGGCGGCCTTATTGCCATGGAACCCGGGGGGAAATCCGTGATTGCATGGAGCGCGTCCCAGGACGACAACTACACGTGGAACATCTACGCCCGGCCCTACGACGCGAATGGCAACCCCACCGGGCTCGTGCGGGTCAACCAGCGCATCCACGAGGGCGAGCCCGGCCCCAATCCGGCAGTTGCGGAGAATGGAGATTTCGTTGTTTCATGGATTGCATCGAGTGGCGTGGTCGGTGGTCCCCAAACCTCCACATTGGCCGCACGACAATTTCGCAGAGATGGAACTCCGATCACCGATGAATTTCGCGTCGACCCGCCCCAGCCCCAATTTGCAGCCAGCCCGCTTCTGGCCATGGATCCGGTGGGAAATTTTGCCGTGGCATGGCTCAGCAACACTGCCGCGACCGGATGGGACGTCATGGTGCGCTCCTTCAAGATGGACACCCGGCCGCCCCTTGTGCAACTCCTGAACAATCAGCCCGCCCAAGGCCTGGCAGGCGGCGCCGACAGCTGGAGCTATTACAGGATCACGGTCCCCCCCGGCATCGCGCAGCTGAACATCAACATGACCGGCCCCGTCGGCGGTGGTGATGGCGACATGTACATCCGCCTCGGCGCACTCCCTTCGTTGACGGCCTGGGACTACCGCCCCTACGTCAACGGCAGCAACGAAGCCATCGCGATCAGCAATCCGCTGCCCGGTGACTTCTACATTGCGATCCACGGACGCAGCGCCTACTCGTCGGTCGGCCTGAGCGCCAGCTACGACTGATGCTCGTCCGGCCACGGCCTGCGTTTTGCGCGAAGAACCGGCGGGTCGAGCTGATCCGGCTCTGAGCCGGTGCCGGCCGCCCGTCAGATGACCGGCACGCTCGTTTCCTTCAGCACGCGCAGCACGAAGTGCGACTTGCTGTGGCGGATGCCCGGGATCTTGTAGAGCTTTTCGCGCAACAGCCGTTCGTAGTCGCGCGTGTCGCGCACCGCGATGCGGATGTAGTAGTCGTAGTCGCCCGACACCAGGTAGGCCTCCTGGATCTCCGGAATGGTCGCGAGCACGCGGCCGAAGTCGTAGAGCGTTTCGTCGGTGTGGCTTTCGAGCGTGACCTGCACGATCACCGAGTCGTGGTAGCCGAGCTTGGCCGGGTCCACGTCGATGGTGTAGCGCTTGATCACGCCCTGGGCTTCGAGCTTCTTGATGCGCGTCCAGCAGCTGGTGGGCGACAGGCCGACCTCGTGGCCGATCTCCTGCAGGGTCTTGCGCGAGTCGAGCAGCAGCACCCGGAGGATCGCCATATCGATCTTGTCGAAAGATCCTTCTTCGTTTGCCGCTGTTTTCCGAAGGGTTTTCATGATTGAGGCCAAAAGAGCCAAAAGAAAGAAGCAAATTCTGCATCAGAACCGGAAGAATCGACGGCATGCGACTGCTCGACCTTCCCCTTCCGTCCTCCCTGTCCCTTCACCCTGAGGATGCCTCCAGGGCGGCCATCCGCGTGCGCAACGGAGCCGAGGCCCTGCTCGACACGCTGGTCGAGTGCGGCGTCGACACCATCTTCGGCTACCCCGGCGGCGCCGCGCTGCCGCTGTACGACGCGCTGCATGGCGAAGCGCGGCTGCGCCATGTGCTGGTGCGGCACGAGCAGGCCGCGGTGCATGCGGCCGAAGGCTATTCGCGCAGCACGGGGCGCGTGGGCGTGGTGCTGGTCACCTCGGGGCCCGGCGTGGGCAACACCATCACCGGGCTGCTCGACGCGATGAGCGATTCGGTGCCGGTGCTCTGCATCAGCGGGCAGGTCGCGACCGCAGTGATCGGCACGCAGGCCTTCCAGGAAAGCGATGCGCTGGGCATGTCGCGCCCCGTCACCAAGTGGAACCGGCAGGTGCGTGCGGCCGACGACGTGCCGGGCCTGGTGCGGCGCGCGCTGGAGATCGCCTCGTCGGGCCGGCCGGGGCCGGTGCTGCTCGACGTGCCGAAGGACATCCAGCTCATGCGCCTCGGGCACGGCACCGCGCCTGCGCCGATGCGCGCGCTGCGCACGGGCAGGGCGGCGCTGCCACCGAAGGCGATGCTGCAGCGCGCGGCTGACCTGCTCTCGACCGCGCGCCGGCCGGTGCTCTACGGCGGCGGCGGGCTGATCAACTCGGGGCCGGCTGCCTGCGAGGCCTTCGCGCAGCTGGTGCGCCGGCTGCATGCGCCGTGCACGCTCACGCTGATGGGGCTCGGCGCCTTCCCGGCATCGGACCCGAAATTCATCGGCATGCTGGGCATGCACGGCATGCTCGAAGCCAACCTTGCGATGCACGAGGCCGACCTGGTGGTGTGCGTCGGTGCGCGCTTCGACGACCGCGTGACGGGCAAGCTCGACGAGTTCTGCCCGCATGCGCGCAAGATCCACATCGACATCGACCCCGGCAGCATCAACAAGGTGGTGAAGGTCGATGTGCCCATGGTGGGCGATTGCGCCGCGATCCTCGGCGCCGTGCTTGACCTGCTGCCCGCCGAAGGCCTGGCGCCCGAACGGCTCGCGCCCTGGTGGGAGCGCATCGAGCGCTGGCGCGCGCAAGAGTGCCTGCGCTTCGCGCCGCGCGGCGATGCGATCCTGCCGCAGCAGCTGATGTCGTCGCTGCAGCGGGCGATCGCGGGCCGCGGCGCGATCGTCTCGACCGACGTGGGCCAGCACCAGATGTGGGCCGCGCAGTACCTGCGCTTCGACAGCCCGCGCCGCTGGCTCACGTCGGGCGGCGCCGGCACGATGGGCTACGGGCTGCCCGCGGCCATCGGCGCGCAGATCGGCCACCCCGATGCGCTCACCGTCTGCGTGAGCGGCGATGCGTCGGTGCTCATGAACATCCAGGAGCTGTCAACGGCCGTGCAGCACCGCGCGCCGGTGAAGCTGGTGCTGTGCAACAACGGCTACATGGGCATGGTGCGGCAGTGGCAGGAGCTCAACCATGGCAACCGGCTGAGCCACAGCTGGAACGAGGCGCTGCCCGACTTCGTGGCGCTGGCCAAGGCCTTCGGCTGGGGCGCGCGGCGTGTGTCGGACCCGGCCGAGCTCGAAGCGGCGCTGGCCGAATGCCTGGCCAGCGAAGGACCGTTCTTCCTTGACGTGCAGGTCGCGGCGCAGGAGAACTGCTTTCCGATGATGCCGGCGGGGCAGGGGCACCACCGGGTGATGCTGGCGAAGGACCGCTGGTACGAGGAAGCGTAGGCGATCCCTCGTGGCGGCTCATTGGGTAACCTCCGTGCTTCGCACTGCGGTGCGAGCCCCCTTCGGAGCGGCCGGGCGGGGGCTCATGCCGCCGGTTCTTCCTCGCGCAGCCGCCGCCACAAGGTCGAGCGGCTGATGCCGAGGATGGCGCAGGCCTGGTTCTGGTCGCCCTGCACCGACTGAAGCACTTCGCGCACGCGCTGCCGCTCCGCGGCAACCCGAGCGCCCTTGAGCAGGCGTTCGCGCACCGGCGCCGGGCGGGGCTGCGTGCATTCCGGGAACACCTCGAGCAGCCGGCCGCGGTCGAGCCGGCCGGCCGGCGACAGGTAGTCGTGGCAGGCCAGCAGGCGCTCGACAAAATTCTCCAGCTCCCGCACATTGCCGGGCCAGCTGTAGCCCGCGGCCAGCTCCAGCAGGGCCGCAAGCCAGGCCGATGCCTGCGCCGCCGGCACGCCCGCCGCGCCGCCGCGGCGCGCCAGCAGGCCAGCCGCCAGGGCGGCGATGTCGCTGCCACGCTCGCGCAGCGGCGGCGTCTCGATGCGCAGCACCGCAAGCCGGTAGTACAGATCGCGGCGGAACAGGCCGCGCTCCACCTGCGCCGCCAGATTGGCATGCGTGGCCGCGATCACACGCAGGTCCACCGGCACCGCCGCGGTCGCGCCCAGGCGCAGCACCTCGCGCTCCTGCAGCACGCGCAGCAGCCGCGTCTGCAGAGCCAGCGGCATGTCGCCGATCTCGTCGAGGAACAGGGTGCCGGTATGGGCGGCTTCGATCAGGCCGGTCTTGCCGCCGCGCCGCGCGCCGGTGAAGGCACCTTCCTCGTAGCCGAACAGCTCGCTTTCGAGCAGGCTCTCGCTCAGCGCGGCGCAGTTCACGGCCAAGAAGGGCTGCGACGCGCGCCGGCTGGCCGTGTGGATGCCCTGCGCCACCAGTTCCTTGCCGGTGCCGCTCTCGCCGATGACGAGCACGGTGGCGTCGCTGGCCGCGCACTGCGCCGCCAGCTCGCGCACGCGCCGCGCCGCGGCACTGTCGCCGGCAAAGGCCTCGATCCGGTAGCGCGCGGGGGCGCCCCGTTGCCGCTGGTTGGCGCGCAAGTGGCGATCGGCGCGCTGGATGACGGCCGGGTCGCGGCACACCAGCAGCGCGCCGGTGACCTCGCCGTTTTCGACGATGGGCGCGCGCCGCACGACCAGCGTGCGCATGCCGATCTGCAGCACCTCCTCGGGCGGGGTTTCGCGCAGGAGCAGCGTGGCGCCCAGGTCCAGCACGGGCTCCACGTCGCTCAGCACGCGGCCGGCGAGTTCGGCCACCGGCGCGCCCAGCAGGTTTGCCATCACGGGGTTCAGGGCCTCGATGCGCTGGCGCAGGTCGACCGCGACCACGCCGTCCTGCAACTGGCCGAGGATGGTGCCCAGCCGTTCGTGGCGCGCGCGGTCCGCGCGGCTGTGGCGGGCCAGATGCACGGCGTCCTGCAGCGCCTGGCGCACCGCGTCGTCGGAATACATCAGCACGCTGGCAATGCCGGCCTGTTCGGCCAGGTCGGACACCAGCCCAGGCGCGACCACCGCCCCGACGCCGGCCGCGCGCAGCGCCTCCACACAGGCGGGCGCATCGTCCGGACTGCGGTAGCTGAACTGCGCGATGCCCATGGCAAACAGGGCGTCCAGCTGGGCCAGATGCTCCGACGGGCCGTCGAACGAGACCAGGCCCACCTTGGGCGAGATGGCGCGCGCGGCGGCCAGTGCGCGCATCAGGTCGAAGCCGCGCACCTCCACCATCGCCACCGGGATGTCCAGGTGTTGGCGCAGCCATTCGCCACTGGCGCCCGCGGCCACCACCGCGTCGACGGGAGAGCGGGCATGCAGTGCGCGCACGGCGGCCACGGCGTCGTCAAAGGCATGTCCGACCAGCTCGATGTGCGCCTCTGCAGCCAATTCGGGGACCAGCCGCGCGAGCACGCGGCCCAGCCGATGGCGGGCCACGGCGACGATATGCAGCGGCCGCGGCGCGGATGAGGAAGAGGGCGAGAGCATGGGCGGCTTGTTCAGTTCAGCTGGTTTGATTGTGTCATTTGTGAACAACAACTGAAATGACGGGCGCGCGCACGGCACCATGCGGCATCGTGGATATGTTTGAAATCAACGACTTGGGACGGATCGGGTGCGCCCCGGATCGGTGGTACGGCGTTTGCGCAGAACTCGAGGCAACCCCGCGGAACGCTTGTCCGCTCACATACCCAGGAGACCCCATGAAACTCAACCGCCGTTTCGCCATGGCCAGCGCCGCTGCCGCCGCGCTGGCCTGCGTCCTGCCGCTGTCCGCGCAGGCCCAGGCCTGGCCCGCCAAGACCATCCGCTTCGTCGTTCCGTTCGCGCCGGGCGGTGCGAACGACCTCATGGCGCGCGCGGCGGCGGAAGGCGCCGCGAAAGTGCTGGGCCAGCCCGTCATCATCGACAACCGGCCCGGCGCGGGCGGCTCGCTCGGTGCCGACCTGGTGGCCAGGAGCGCGCCCGATGGCTACACATTCCTGATCAGCGCGGCCGGCGTCATCTCCAATAGCATGATCAAGAAGTCGCTGCCCTTCAAGGACGAGGACCTGGTGCCGGCGGTCATGATCGGACTGGCGCCATCGGTGGTGGTGGTGCCCAAGTCGGCGCCGTACAACAACCTGCGCGATTTCGTCGAGGCCTCGAAGAAGGGCGTGGGCTTCAACTTTGCCACCGCCGGCACCGGCAGCACGCCGCACTTCGTGGCCGAGATGCTCAACGTGAAGTACGGCGCCAAGCTGCAGCCCGTGCCGTACAAGAGCGGTTCGGAGAGCACCACGGCCGTGCTCGGCGGGCAGGTCGAGGGCACGTCCGAGGCCAGCATCATCGCGCTGCCGCACATCCGCGGCGATGGCAAGTTCAAGGCGCTGGCCACCACCTGGACGCAGCGCATCTCGGCGTATCCGGAACTTTCCACGGCCGTGGAGCAGGGCTTTGCCGATCTGCAGATCGCGCACTGGGCCGGCCTTCATGCGCCGCGCGGCACACCCGACGACATCCTCGACAAGCTGGCTGCCGCCGTGGACAAGGCCATGCGCGAACCCGCCACGGTGGCCAAGCTCAAGGGCCTGGGCATCGAGCCCATCGGCGGTACGCGCCAGGAGTTCGTGAAGTTCACCGATGCCGAACGCAAGCGCCTGGGCGAGATCGTCAAGGCCGCCCAGATGCAGGAAAAGTGATGAGCACACCCATGAACACCAAACAACAACTCCGCGCCCTGGTGGAGGCCCGCCGCGGTGCCCTGGTGCCGGGCGCCTTCAATGCGTTGTCGGCCAAGGTGGTCGAAGACCTGGGCTTCGAGGCAATCTACATCACCGGCGCCGGCGTCACCAACATGTGGTTCGGCCTGCCGGACCAGGGCTTCGTGGGGCTGGCCGAGATGGCCGACCACACGGCGCGCATCCGCGATGCCGTCGGCTTGCCGCTGATCGTCGATGCCGACACGGGCTTCGGCAATGCGCTGAACGTGCGCCACACCGTGCGCACGCTGGAGCGCGCGGGCGCCGACTGCATCCAGTTCGAGGACCAGGTCGCGCCCAAGCGCTGCGGCCACTTCTCGGGCAAGGGACGTGATTTCCACCGAGGAGGCCGTCAACAAGATCAAGGCCGCGGCCGATGCCAGGCAGGACGCCGACCTGCTGATCCTGGCGCGCACCGATGCCTGCGCGGTGCACGGCTTCGAGGCGGCCGTCGAGCGCGCGCAGAGGTTCGCGGAGGCCGGCGCCGACATCCTGTTCGTCGAAGCCGTGACCAGCGCCGACGAGATCCGCGCTCTGCCGCAGCGCCTGGATCGCCCGCAGCTCATGAATATGGTGGTCGGCGGCAAGACGCCCATCTTCGGTGCCCGGGAGCTCGGCGGCATGGGCTACGGGCTCGTGCTCTATGCGAATGCCGCGCTGCAGGGCGCGGTGGCCGGCATGCAGAAGGCGCTGACGGTCCTGCGTGACACAAGGCGCCTCGACGAAAACCCCGCGCTGGTCACTCCGTTCGCGGAGCGCCAGCGGCTCGTCGGCAAGCCTGAATGGGATGCGCTCGAGCGTCGCTACGCCTGAGCGGCGCGACGCCCCGCCCGCTCAGGACTTGATGAACGCCAGCAGGTCGGCGTTGAACTTATCCTTGTGCCCGGCGCGCAGGCCATCGAACGCTTCCATCGGCAGGCCGCCACGTACGCCGATCAATCCGGCGACTTGCGGTGGGCCCGTGCCGCACCGCGAGCGGTGTCGAGGCGAAGCTGATCGCCAGGCCGCCGCCCACGAGGCGGCAGGCCTTGAGGCTCATGCGCGGATTGGTGTCCCGCGCGCTGAGTTCGCCGGGATAGACCAGCGAATCGAGCGCGGTGGAGTAGCCCTGAACGTCGCCCGGAGAGACGGGGCGCAAAGCTCAGTTCGGGTGCCGTGTCATGGTGCATGGTGGGGCTCCTGCCGTTGGCCCGCACGCTTCGTGCCAAGCGGCTGCAGTGTAGGCGCCGCCAAGCCTCGCAATGATCGAGGCTTTCCACTAGGCTGTCCGCCCCAAGGAGACTTCGATGACCGATATGGAAGGCATTCAAAAGCTGTTCGCCGGACTGTTTCCCGACCTGATGGGCATCAGGCTCACGGCGCTGGCGCCCGATCGCGTGGTGGCGGAGATGGCGGTGCGCCAGGACCTCTGCACCGCCGGCGGCATCCTGCACGGCGGCGCCTCGATGGCCTTTGCCGACACGCTGGGCGCCATCGGCACGATCGTAAACCTGGCGGAGGGCAAGCGAACGACGACCACGGATTCGAGCACCAAGTTCATTGCCGGCGCACGCCTCGGCAGCACGGTGACCGGCACCTGCGTCGCATTGCACCGCGGGCGCACCACGATGGTCTGGCAGACCGCGATCACCAGCGCGGAAGGCAAGCTCTGCGCCGTGGTCACGCAGACGCAACTGGTGCTCGACGCGGCACCGTGAGCCTCATGGCCGACTGACCTGGACGGTTGGCACGGGCAGGGCGATCAGGCGGGCCTGGGCATCAATGTCGGCACGCCGCAGTGCAGCAGCTCGCCGCGTCCGGGCATCGGCCGAAAGCCATCGTCGCGGCTCCACACGACCTCGCCGCGGCTGAGCGTGACGCCGGGCCACGCCCGCAGCGTCATGCCCTCGTAGGGCGTGTAGTCGACCTCGTGGTGCAGCAGCTCGTTCTTCAGCACGAACTCGCGCTGGTCCCAGATCACCAGGTCGGCGTCGGCGCCGACCGCGATCGTGCCCTTGCGCGGATGCAGGCCGTAGGCCTTGGCCGGCCCGGTGGCCGTGAGCTCGACGAATCGGTGCGGCGTCATGCGCCCTGCGAGCACGCCCTCGGACCACAGCAGCGGCATGCGCGTCTCCAGGCCCGGAATGCCGTTGGGAATGTGTCGGAAGGCCACCTCTTCGCCGCCGGGCTTCTTGCCCTCGGGCGCGTCGTACCTGAAGGGGGCGTGGTCGGACGAGAACACCGTGAACAGCCCATCGTTGAGTCCGTCCCAGATCACCTGCTGGTTGGCCTTGTCGCGCGGCGGCGGGCTGCACACGCACTTGGCGCCTTTGTAGCTGTCGTCCAGCCCCAAGTCCTCGGCCGTGAGGAAGAGGTATTGCGGGCAGGTCTCGGCAAACACGTGGAGGCCGTGCGCGCGCGCCCAGCGAATCTGCTCCACCGCCTCGCGGCCCGACACGTGCACGATCAGGATCGGCACGTCGACCAGCTCGGCCAGCGCGATGGCGCGGTGCGTAGCTTCGCGCTCCACCAGCATCGGCCGTGCATGCGCGTGGTAGCGCGGCGCGGTGCGCCCGGCGGCTTCGAGGCGGCGCGTGAGCCATTCGATGCAGTCGGCGTTCTCGGCGTGGATCATGGCCATGGCGCCGTGCCGCCGCGCAACGTCGAGCACGTCGAGGATCTGGCCGTCGTCCAGCTTCATGTCGTCGTAGGTCATGTAGATCTTGAACGAGGTGAAGCCTTCGCGGATGAGCGCGGGGAGTTCCTCGTTCAGCACGGTGGGCGTCGGATCGCTCACGATCAGGTGGAAGGCGTAGTCCACGTGCGCCTTGCCGGCCGCGCGGGCGCGGTAGTCCTCGACCGCGGCGCGCAGCGACTGGCCCTTTTGCTGCGCGGCGAAGGGAATCACGGTGGTGGTGCCGCCGCAGGCCGCGCTGCGCGTGCCGGTGTCGAAGTTGTCGGCGTTGCGCATGGGCGCGGGCATCGGCTGGTCGAGGTGGCAATGGGCGTCGACGCCGCCGGGCGTGACGGTGCGGCCGGCCGCATCGATCTCGCGCGCGCCGCCGTCCAGCGCGAGGCCGAGCTGCACGATGCGTCCATCACGAATGCCGATGTCGCAATCGAAGGTGTCGCAAGCCGTGACGACGCGCGCGTTGCGCACGACGAGGTCGAAATCAGAGGTTGAAGTGGACATGGTTGGTTCAGATGAATCCGGTTCAAGCCGCGCCGCGCGCCACCGCGTAGCCCCTGCCGTAGTGCCGCTCCAGCCGCACCTGCACGCGATCCCAGAGCGTGGTCAGCACGAGGTAGAAGCAGGCCGCAACGCAATAGAGTTCGAGCACTTCGAATTTCTCCTGCATGAGCACCTGCGCGCGGCGCATCAGCTCTTCCATCGAGATCACCGAGGCCAGCGACGTGGCCTTGAGCAAGCCGTTCACCGAATTGCCCAGCGGCGGAATGATCACGCGCAGCACTTGCGGCAGCGTCACCAGCCGCAGGGTGGCAAAGCGCGACAGGCTCAGCGCTTTGGCCGCTTCGATCTGCCCCTTGGCGATGGCGGAGAATCCGCCGCGAATGGTCTCCGACAGGTATGCGGCTTCGTTCAGGCTCAGTGCCAGCACCGCGGAGGTCAGCACGTCGAAGCGCAGGCCCAGCTGCGGCAGGCCGGTGTAGATGATGACGATTTGCACCAGCAGCGGCGTGCCGCGAAAGACCCAGATGTAGAAGCGCGCCGGCGCCGACAGGAATCGATGCGTAGACATGCTGCCCAGCGCCAGGGGAAGCGCCAGGGCCAGGCCGATCGCGATGGTCGCAATGGTCAGCCCGATCGTGATTCCCACGCCCCCCAGGAGGAACGGGTTGACGAAGTAGGACAGGAAGGCATCGAAATTGAACACGCCCGGGCCCTCTCGGCTTGCTTACTTCGGTACCGGGCCGGGGCCGCGGATCGCGAACTTGGTGGTGTCCTTGAGGCGCGTCATGCGGAACTTGTCGAACAGCTTGTCGTAGGTGCCATCGGCCTTCAGGTCGGTCAGGGCCTGCGCGACGGCATCGGCGACCGCGCGGTCGCGGAACGACAGCGTGATGTCGGTGCCGTAGAGACCGCTCGCGCGGATCTTGACGATGCCGCGCTCCTCGAAGGCAATGGCCGTCTCGTCGATGTTGATGCCCGCTTCGAGCTGTCCGGCGCGCAGTGCGGCCGTGGTTTCGGAGGCCGTTGCAAAGGTGCGGAAGTCGATCGGTGCCATGCCCTTGGCGACCATGGCCGCATTCGATTCGCGCGACTTGCGCTCCGCGTAGGTGCCGGTCTCGATGCCGACGACGTGGCCCGAGAGGTCTTCGAACTTGCTCACGGCGAGCTTGCTGTTGGGCACGGTGTAGATGCTCATCGATTGCTGGCCGTACGGCACCTGGAACATGAGCTTGGAGCGCTCCTCGGTCCAGAACAGGCCGGTGTTGATCACGTCGAAGCGGCCGGCCTGCAGCGCGGGCACCATCGGCGGCATGTCCATGCGCACGAAGACGGGTTCCAGGCACAGCTGCTTCGCGACGGCGCGGCCGAGTTCGATGTTGAGCCCCTGGAGCTCGCCCTTGCTGTCGACGAACTGCTGTGGCGGCAGCGTCGGGTTGGTGGACATCTGGAGCTTGCCGGGTGCGGTCAGGTGTTCGGCCGAGACCTTGGGTGTGCAGGTCTGGGCAAGGACCGAGCCGCTCAGCACGAGGCCGACGAAGAAACCCAGGGACAGTTTGATCATGTGCATGAGATGCTTTCGTTGAAGACAGGGAGGAATGAAAGAGAAGAACTCAGGGCAATCGGAATCAGGCCGGCTCGGCCGCTTCTCGACAAGCGACCAATGCCACGTGCACGGCTTCGATCACGGGCTCTGCGCGCTGGTTGACGAGCTGCAGGCTCTCGGTCACCACGCCGCGGCCGCCACGCGCCGAAAGACGTTTGTCGGTGAAGCGGAACACCACGTGCACCGCATCGCCTGCAACCACAGGCCGCAAGAATCGGACCTGATCCCAGCCGAGCGAAGCGATGGAGCTGTTCTCGTAGATCTTCAAGGCGGTCTTGAGCCCCTCCATCAGCGAGAGGCCGAACAGACCGTGCGCAATGACGCCCGGAAAGCCGCGCGACTGCGCGTAGCCAGCATCGGTGTGCAGCGGGTGGTGGTCGTGCGTGAGGTCGCAGAAGCGGCCGATGTCTTCGGCGCTCACGACGTGGCTCTTGCTGCGCAGCTCGGCGCCGATCGCGACGTCTTCGAAATACACGTCGCTCATGCCCGTTCTCCCTGCGCCGCGTTGCCCGCGTGGCGCGGCGCTTTCGCAATGAACTCGTCGTGCACGCCCATGGGGCCGCTGCGGAAGATGCGTGCGTCCATGGTGCGCAGCTGCTCGCTGACGCGCACCGCGAAGCCGATCTTCTCGAGCACGTCTTCCTTCAGGCGCACTCCGGGCGCGATCTCGGTGAGCACGAGCCCGTCGGCTTCGAGTTCGAACACGGCGCGGTCGGTCACGAAGCTCACTTGCTGGCCGCGCTCGCGCGCGAGCCGCCCCGAGAAGCTGATCTGGTCGACGGCCGGCACGAACTTCTTGAATGCGCCGTCGCGGCGAATGTCGAGCTTGCCGTCAGTCACGCCGATGTCGAAGTCGCCGCCTGTCAGCGAGCCGTTGAACACCAGGCGCTGCGTGTTCTGCGTGATGTTGATGAAGCCGCCCGCGCCGTCGTAGCGCTTGCCGAAGCGCGTGACGTTAACGTTGCTTTGCGGGTCGACCTGCGCGAACGAAAGGAACGCGCAGCTCAGGCCGCCGCCGTCGTAGAAGTCGAACTGGTACGACTGGTCGAGGATCGCGCGCGGGTTCACCGAGGTGCCGAACTCGCGCGCATGGCCGGGCACGCCGCCGACCACACCCGACTCGACCGTGAGCGTGATGAGATCGGCAATGCCTTCTTCCGAGGCCACGTTGGGAATCATCGCGGAGATGCCCACGCCGAGGTTCACCACATCGCGCGGGCGCAGCTCGAAGGCCGCGCGCCTTGCCACCACGCGGCGCACGTCGAGCGGGTCGGGCGCGATGCTCGAAGCGGGCACCACCGTCTCGCCGCAGCGCGCCGGGTCGTAGCGCGTGGTGTAGGTCTGCATCTGCTCGGGCTCGACCACGAAGTGATCGATCAGGAAGCCCGGGATCTTGACCATGTGCGGATGCAGCGTGCCGCGCTTCACGATGCGCTTGACCTGGCAGATGACGATGCCGCCGGCGTTGTGCACGGCCTGCGCCATCGAGAGGTCTTCGCGCGCGGTGGCTTCGTGCTCCATGCTCACGTAGCCATCTTCGTCGGCCGAGGTGCCGCGGATCAGCGCCACCTTCGGCACGCCGGGCGCGCGGTAGAACAGCCAGTCGCGCCCGGCCACGTGCACCAGCTCGACCAGCGCCTCGGTGGTGCGCGCGTTCATGCGGCCGCCGTCCTGGCGCGGGTCCATGTAGGTTTCGAGGCCCACGTGCGTGAGCACGCCGGGCTGGCGGCCCGCCATGGCGCGGCACAGGTGCGTCATGACGCCCTGCGGGAAGTTGTAGGCCTCCACGTCCTGCGCGAGGATCATCTTCATGAACGGCAGCTGCATGCCGAAGTTGCCGCCGATCACGCGGCGCACCAGGCCCGGGTGCGCGAAGTGGCACAGCCCCTTTTCGGTGAGCGCGCCCACGCCGGTGACGTGGAACAGCGTGAGGCCGTGCGGGCCGTCGCCGGCCGTGAAGCGCCGCTCGATGGCTTCGAACACGGCTTCGGGCACGCCCGAGCCGCCGTTGCCGCCGGCCAGCACCATGTCGCCATCGCGCAGCAGCGCGGCGGCGGCGGCGTCGGGGGTGATGCAGTCGATCATGATGGCCGCGTCCTCAGGCCAGTTCTTTGACGACCTGGCGCGAGATGATCAGGCGCTGGATCTGGTTGGTGCCTTCGTAGATCTGCGCCAGGCGCACGTCGCGGAAGATGCGCTCGATGCGATAGTCGCGCGAATAGCCGTTGCCGCCGTGGATCTGCAGCGCATTCGACACGTGGCGCATCGCCATGTCGGTGGTGAAGAGCTTGGCCTGCGCGCCTTCCTTGGCGATCGAGTGGCCGGCGTCCTGCAGCCGCGCGCCGTGATGGATCAAGAGGCGCGCCGCGGCAATGTCGGTGGCCATGTCGGCCACCATGAACTGGATCGCCTGGAAGTTCATGATCGGCTCGCCGAACTGCTTGCGCGTGGTGGCGTAGGCCACGGCGTCTTCCATCGCGGCCTGCGCCATGCCAAGCGCCATGGACGACATCAGCAGCCGGCTGAAGTTGAAGTTGCCCATGGCCGTCTTGAAGGCCTGGTTCTCGGCGCCGATCAGCGCGGTCCTGGGCACGTGCACGTCCTGCAGCACGATCTGGCAGTCTTCCAGGCCGTGCATGCCGAGCAGTTCTTCGTTCTTGCCGCGGCTCACGCCGGCCTGGTGCGCATCGACCATGAAGCAGCTGATCGACTTGTGGCCGGCCTCCTTGCCGGTGCGCGCGAACACCATGATGCGGTCGGCCACGCCGCCGAGCGTGACCCAGGCCTTGGTGCCGTTGAGCACCCAGCCGTCGTCCACGGCGCGCGCGGTGGTGGTGATGCTGGCCACGTCGGAGCCGAAGTCGGGCTCGGACATGGCGGTGGCCATGACGATGGAGCCGTCGAGGATGCCGGGGATCAGCGCCTTCTGGCTCGGGTTGCCGTGGTGATGCAGGAACAGCGCCGCCTCGACGGGAATCGCGAACGCGTTGCCGATGGCGCCCGAGCAGCGCGCCAGTTCTTCCATCACGAGGCAGGTGCTGACGGTATCGAAGCCCGAGCCGCCGGCCGCCTCGGGCAGGCTCACGCCGAACAGGCCGAGCTCGGCCATGCCGCGGTACAGCACGCGGTCGAACTTGTCTTCGCGGTCGATGGCTGCGGCGCGCGGCAGCACTTCGCCCTCGGCGAAGCGGCGCGCGGTGTCGCGCAGCGAGATCTGGTCTTCGGTGAGGAAATGGGTCATGGTCTTCAGGCGGATTCGTCGCTGGCCAGGTGGCCGTCGTGCGCGACTTCGTCGCGTTCGCGGTCGAGGAAATAGACGGCCACGTTCTCGCCGGTGGTGGCGAAGCACGCCGCCAGCGCGGGCGTGATGGCGGCCGCCAGCGCGCGGCGCTGGTCACGCGTGCGGCGGTAGGCATGCACCTTGACGAACACGCGCGGGCCCTCTTCGCCACCGTCGTGGCCCAGCTGGCCCTCGTGGGCGTAGTCGTGCGGCGCGACGGGCATGAAATAAAGGGTCACGGTCGAGGGCTCGACGCCGAACGACGCGACGACGCCGTCGGTCAGCGCGCGGCTGGCGGTGCGCTTGCGGGTTTCGGGCGCGCTCGGCGCCAGGATTTCGAGATAGGGCATGTCGGGGAGAAGTTGTTTCAGTCCGGTGCGATGGCGCGGCACGAGGCGCGCTGGATCAGCCGCGAGCCGACGCGGTATTCGCGGCCGCTGTTGGCCACGCCGCCCAGGCGCTGCACCAGCCGGTCGACCGCGAGGTTGGCCATTTCGACCGCGCCGCTGTCCACCACGCTGATGGCGGGGCGCTGCCATTCGAACCAGGGCGAGTCTTCGTAGAACAGCAGCGACAGGTCGTCGGGAATCAGCAGCCCGCGCTCCGACACCACGCGCAGCACGCCGAGCGAGGACTCGTGGTTGGCCACGAACAGGGCCGAAGGCGGCGTGGGCATCGACAGCAGCGCATTGGCGGCCGCCACGCCGGTCTCGGGCGCATAGCGGCCGGCCTGGATCAGCGCCGGATCGATGGGCAGGCCCGCTTCCTGCATGGCCCGCTTGTAGCCCGCGAGGCGCTCCTTGCCGGAGGTGGTGTCGCTCATGCCCACGATCAGGCCGATGCGCCGGTGCCCGAGGTCCAGCAGGTGCCTGGTGCCGGCGTAGGCGCCGTCGAGGTCGCCCGCAAGCACCGATTCGAGCGTGGCGCCCTCGACGCGGCGCACCGCGCAGATCACCGGGATGTCGGCGTGCTCCATGGCCAGCAGCTGGGCGCCGTTGGCGCCGTTGGGCACGGCGATCAGGCCATCGACGCTGTGGTCGACAAGGGTCTTGAAGATGTCGCGTTCCTGCTCGGGATCGTCGGCGCTGATGCTCAGGATGACCTGGTAGCCGAGCGCCTGCATGCGCTTCTGCACCACCGAGGCGAGCACCTGGAACGAGGCGTTCTCCAGGTTGTGCACGGTGAGGCCGATGAGCCGCGAGCGCTTGGTCTTGAGCGCCCGGGCGAAGGTGTTGGTGCGGTAGCCCAGGGCAGCGGCCACCTGGATCACGTGCCGCTGCGTGGCGTGGTTGGTCAGGCTGGAGCCGGCCAGTGCGCGCGAGGCCGTGGCAATGGAAACGTCGGCGGCACGGGCCACGTCGCGCAGCGTCACCGCCATGGTGCGGCCTTACGAAAGCGGTTTTTTGTAAACGATTGCATTTTTTTATCCTAGTTCTGCAAGAGGTGAATGGTCAAGAAGAAATTGATTGTTGATCAGAATTGTCGGCGACGATTGCAATCGTTTCCAGCGTTATTGCATACTGGCGGCTTTCGCGACGCTACAAACAGGATGGCCATGCACATCTCCGGAGTCGGCGGCATCTGGCCCGCCACCCTGACCCCCTTCATGCCGGACGGCCGCGTCGACGACGACGCACTGGCCGCCCATGTGCGCGACATCGCCGGCACGCCCGGGGTGCGTGCGGTGGTGGTCAACGGACACGCGGGCGAAGCGACATCGCTCGATCGCGCGGAACGCGCCCAGGTGGTGCGGGTGGCGGTGGCCGCGGCCGGCCAGGTGCCCGTTGTGGCCGGCGTGGTGGCCGACGACACCCGCGGGGCCTGCGCGTTGGCACGCGACGCGGCGCAGGCCGGAGCCTCGGCCTTGCTGCTGTTTCCGCCCGCGGTGTTCGCGCAGGGTGCGGGCGCGCGCCCCGACATGGCCCGCCGCTTCGTGAGCGAGGTGGCCGCCGCGAACAACCTGCCGATCGTGCTGTTCCAGCTGTCGCGTGCCTCGGGCCTCGCTTACTCGACCGACATACTGGCGCAGCTTTGCACGGACGTGCCGGCCATCGTGGCGGTGAAGGAGGGCAGCGACATTCCCGAGCTCTACGAGGACAACCTGCGGGCATTGCGCGCGCTGCCACGTCCCGTCGCGCTGCTGAGCAGCAGCAACAGCTGGCTGTTCGCTTCGCTGGCCTATGGCGCGGACGGCATTCTTTCGGGGCTGGGCAGCGTGGCCGCCGGGCTGCTGGTGGCGCTGCACGAGGCCGTCGCGCGCGGCGACCTGCTCGCCGCACGCGCGGTCAACGAGCGGCTGGTGCCGCTGTGCCGGGCCTTCTACCGCGCGCCCTGGCTCGACGCCCACAACCGCATGAAGACGGCGCTGCATCTTCTCGGCCGGCTGCCCCATCCGGACCCGCGCCCGCCGCTCCTGCCCGTGCCGGCCGACGACACGGCGCGCATCCGCGCGGCGCTGCTGGCCTCAGGCCTGCTGGGTGGCGGCCACTCCGACTTCCCGTCCTCTTGAACGATCCATTCCATGGCTGATTTCCGCGGCACCTACACCATCATGGTCACGCCCTTCGACGCCGAAGGCAACGTCGACGTACCCACCCTCGAGCGCTATGTCGACTGGCAGATCGAATCCGGCATCCATGGCCTGATCCCGCTCGGCTCGACGGGTGAATTCATGTCGATGTCCGACGACGAAATCGCGCTCGTCGCCCGGACCGTGATCGACCGCGCCGCGGGCCGCGTGCCGGTGCTCATCGGCACCACCGCCGAAGACACGCGCGCCGCCGTGCGCCTGAGCCGCCGCGCCGAGGCGCAAGGCGCCAACGGCGTGATGGTGCTGCCGCCTTTCTACTGCACCCCCACCGATGACGAGCTGTTCCTGCACTACAAAACCATCTCGGACGCCATCGGCATTCCGATCATGGTCTACAACAATCCGGCCGTCGCCAACGTCGACCTGAAGCCGCCGCTGGTGGCGCGGCTCTCGCAGATCGACAACTGCCGCTACATCAAGGAATCGACGCTCGAAGTGACCCGCGTGCGCGACATCATGCGGCTGTCCGAAGGCCGCATGGCGGTGTTCGGCGGCATCATGGGCTTCGAGTCGTATGTCGAAGGCGCGGTGGGCTGGGCGGCCGTGCCTTCCAACGGCGCGCCGGGCGAAATGGCGCGGCTGTACGACCTCGTCATGGCCGGCCAGCTGGCCGAAGCGCGCGCACTGGCGTTCAGGCACTTTCCGATGATCGACTTCGTCGCCGGCCAGTCCTACGTGGCGGGCACCAAGGCATTGCTGGCGGCCATGGGCTTGCCGGTCGGCGCGCCGCGTCCGCCGCGCCTGCCGATGGGCCCCGAGGGCATCGCCGCCGCGAAGCGCCTGGTCGACGAGCTCGGCCTCCAGATCCAAACCACCCCCGCCTGAGGAATCCCCACCATGAGCGCCTTGCAACCGAACACGCCCGCGCCAGCCGCCGACGGCCGGGCCGAACTCGTCATCCGCATGATCGGCGTGCAGAAGTGGTATGGCGACTTCCAGGTGCTGCGCGACATCGATCTCGAAGTGCAGCGCGGCGAACGCATCGTGATCTGCGGGCCCTCGGGCTCGGGAAAATCGACGCTGCTGCGCTGCATCAACCGGCTCGAAGAGCACCAGCAGGGACAGATCGTGGTGAACCGTGCCGAGCTCACGGCCGACATGCGGCGCATCGACGCGGTGCGGCGAGACGTGGGCATGGTGTTCCAGCACTTCAACCTGTTTCCGCATCTCACCATCCTCGAGAACTGCACGCTCGCGCCGGTGTGGAGCAAGAAGTACACGCCCAGCCAGGCGAAGGAAGTGGCCATGTCGTACCTGGAGCGCGTGCGCATTCCGGAGCAGGCCAACAAGTATCCGTCGCAGCTTTCAGGCGGCCAGCAGCAGCGCGTGGCCATTGCACGCGCGCTGTGCATGGGGCCGAAAGTCATGCTGTTCGACGAACCGACTTCAGCGCTGGACCCCGAGATGGTCAAGGAAGTGCTGGACACCATGGTCTCGCTCGCCGACGACGGCATGACCATGCTGTCGGTGACGCACGAGATGAACTTTGCGCGCCAGGTGGCCAACCGCGTGATCTTCATGGACCAGGGCGCCATCGTCGAGCAGGCCGCGCCGCAGGAATTCTTCGCAAACCCCAAGCACGAACGCACCCGGCTTTTCCTGAGCCAGCTGCTGCACTGATCAACCCTTACTTCAATCTCTCATGGCAAGAATCGGCATTGAGGCGGCGGGCATGCGCTTCGTCGCGGAAACGAATCCGGAAGCACCGAACACCGTCGCTGCGTTCACCAGGCTGCTGCCCTACCGGCAGAAGATCATCCATGTGCGCTGGAGCGGCGAAGGCTGCTGGATCCCGTTGGGCGACTTCGAACTGGGCGTCGGGTTCGAGAACCACACGAGCCATCCTTCGGTCGGCGACATCCTGTTCTACCCCGGCGGCTACAGCGAGACCGAGATCATCCTGGCCTACGGCAGCTGCAGCTTCGCCAGCAAGATGGGGCCGCTCGCGGGCAATCACTTCCTGACGATCGTCGAAGGCAAGGAGCAGCTGCGTGCCCTCGGCAACAAGGTGCTGTGGCAGGGTGCGCAGGACATTGCGTTCGAATTGCTCTGAGCCGGCGCAGCGTGCGCCGCATCAGCGGTTGGCGAGCGGAAATTCCTCGGCGCTGAACACCGTGTGAAAGACCGTGCCGTCGAACATCTCGAACAGGTGCCTGGAGACCTCGCGGCTTTCGTAGCGCACCGGTGAATCGAGCGCATGCGCGATGTCTTCGCGGCTCGCATAGCGGGTCGACAGCACCATGGCCAGTTCGGGATCGCTCACATCGCTTTCGATTTGCCGCAGCACGCGCACTTCGAGCACGCCGGGAAAGCGGGTCCAGAGCGGCACCAGCCTGTCGTGCACGTGCCGGTCGAAAGCCTCTTCCATGCCGGGCTTGACCCGGCCCCGGAAAAACGCGCAACGGATGAACATGGTGATCTTCTTTCTGTGGATGGCCAATATGCGCTTCAGTCGCGCGCGTAGCCGTTGAACTGCCGCATCATGGCGGCCGTGTCCTCGGCCCCGAGGCCGGCCGCCACGAAGGCGCGATGCAGCTCGGAGACCGCACCCGCCAGCGGCAGCGGCAGGCGCTCGCCCTGTGCAAAGGCCTGCACCGCCTCGAGGTCCTTGAGCATGTTGTCGATGCGTCCGGTGGGCGTGAAGTCGCGCGCGGCCATCTTGGGGCCGAACTCGCGCAGGATATTGCTGTCGGCCCGGCCGCCGGCCAGCGCAGTGTGCAGCTTCGACGCATCGACGCCACCGGCCTCCGCCAGCCGCACCGCCTCGGCCACCGCCTGGAAGCCGATGGCGCAAAGGAGCTGGTTGACCAGCTTGGTGGTCTGGCCCGCGCCGCTCTCGCCCATGCGGGTGTAGTTGGCGCACAGGCTGTCCATCACGGCGTGTGCGCGCGCCACGTCGTCCTCGCTGCCGCCGGCCATGACCGTCAGCTGGCCGACCAGGGCCTTGGGAGCGCCGCCCGACAGCGGCGCATCGACGAAACCCATGCCCGTGCGCTCGCGCAGCGACTGCGCGAGCCGGCGCGTGGAGACCGGGTCGATGGACGACATGTCGATCAGCAGCCGGCGCGAATCCGCGGGCACGGCGGCGGCCACGCCGGCTTCGCCGAAGAGCGCGCGCTCCAGCACCGCGGCCGAGTTGAGGCTGGTGATGACGAAGTCGCTCGCCGCCGCGGCGGTGGCCGCGCTGCTGGCGGCCTGCGCGCCCAGCTGCTCCATCGTGGCGACCCTGGCGGCATCGGGATCGAACACGCACACTGCGTGGCCGCATTCGAGCAGGCGGTATGCAATGGCCGAGCCCATGATGCCGACGCCGATCACGGCCACGCGCTGGCCCGGCTGCGCGGACATGGTTAGAGGCTGGCGGTGATGCCGCCGTCCACGTAGAGGATGTGGCCGTTGACGAAGCTCGATGCGTCCGACGCGAGGAAGATCGCCGCACCGCCGAGTTCTTCCACGTCGCCCCAGCGCCCGGCGGGCGTGCGGCCGGAGAGCCATGCCGTGAAAGCTTCGTCGGCGACCAGCGCCTGCGTCAGCTCGGTCTTGAAATAGCCCGGGCCCAGGCCGTTGACCTGGATGCCGTGCTTGCCGAGGTCGATCGCCATGCCCTTGGTGAGCATCTTCACCGCGCCCTTGGTGGCGGCGTAGGGCGCAATGCCCGGGCGGCCCAGCTCGCTTTGCACCGAGCAGACATTGATGATCTTGCCGCGCTTGCGCTCGATCATGCGCTGCGCCACGAAGCGGCCGACGAAGAACACGCTGTCGATGTTGGTGGTGGTGATCTTGTGCCAGGCGTCGAGCGGAAACTCCGCGAACGCACCGCGGTGCTGCATGCCCGCGTTGTTGACGAGGATGTCGATGGGGCCGACCTCGGCCTCGACGCGCGCCACGCCGGCTTCCACCGCGGCGGCGTCGGTCACGTCGAAGGCCATGGCCTCGGCCGCCACGCCCCGGGCGCGCAGGGCGTCGCGCGCGGCTTCCAGCGCGCCGGCATCGCGCGCGTTGAGCACGATGCGCGCGCCGGCCGAGCCCAGTGCCGCAGCCAGCGCAAAGCCGATGCCCTTGCTGGAGCCGGTGATGAGGGCGGTGCGCCCGGTCAGGTCGAACAGTTTCAAAGCGGAGCTCCAGGAGGATGGGCGGGCGGTGGCGATGCAAATACGTTACCGGTATCTTGTTTGATCGTCAATGGTGAAAACCTTCGTGAGAGTTTCCGTCGGGCTAGCCCCGGCCGCTGTTAAAGTTACCGGTATCCGTTTTTGCGCATCCGCGCCATCCCGCAGGAGATTCCGCTTGACCGCTGTCCCGAGACCCCCGCACGTGCTGATGCCCGGCCCCTATCCGGAATGGGACATGGTGCCGATGCAGGCGAGCTACACGCTGCTTCGCTGGTGGGAGGCGCCGGACCGGCAGGCCTTCGTCGCCGAGCACGCCCCGCACATCCGCGCGGTCGCAACCCGTGGCGAGCTGGGTGCCAGCGCCGAGCTCATCGCATCGCTGCCGAGGCTGGAGCTGGTCGCCTGCTATGGCGTGGGCACCGACGGCATCGACCTTGCGGCCTGCCGCGCGCGCGGCATCCGCGTCAGCAACACGCCTGACGTGCTCAACGGCGACGTGGCCGACCTTGCCGTGGGCCTCACGCTGGCGCTGCAGCGGCGCATTCCGGCCGGCGACCGCTTCGTGCGCAGCGGCGAATGGGCCCAGGGCCCGATGCCGCTGGCCACGCGGGTCTTCGGCCAGCGCATCGGCATTGCGGGTTTCGGGCGCATCGGCGGCACCATCGCGCGGCGGCTCTCGGGCTTCGACGTGGAGCTGGGCTATTTCAGCCGCACGGCGCGCGAAGACAGCCCGCATCGCCACTTCGGCAGCCTCGCGGCCATGGCCGAATGGTGCGACGTGCTCATCGTCATCCTGCCCGGCGGCGAGGCCACGCGCGGCATCGTAAATGCCCAGGTGCTGCAGGCGCTGGGCCCCAAGGGCTGGCTCGTGAACGTGTCGCGCGGCACCACGGTGGACGAGGGCGCGCTGCTGCAGGCGCTCGAGCAGCGCACCATCGCGGGCGCGGCGCTCGACGTGTTCCTGAACGAGCCGCGCATCGACCCGCGCTTTGCGGCGCTCGACAACGTGGTGCTGCATCCGCACCATGGCAGCGGCACCGAGCAGACGCGCCGCGCCATGGGCGAGCTGGTGCGCCGCAACCTCGAGGCCCACTTCGCGGGCCAGCCCCTCGTCACCCCGGTCGCCTGACGGCCCGAAGGAAGAAACATCATGCGTCTACGTTGCATGTGCCTCGTGATCCACGCCCCCGACGATCTGCGCCTGGAGGAACAGGACGCCGGAGACATCGGCCCGGGCCAGGTGCTGGTGAAGGTCGGCATGGGCGGCATCTGCGGCTCCGACCTGCACTACTTTCACAACGGCGGCTTCGGCACCGTGCGCATCAAGGAGCCGATGGTGCTGGGCCATGAAGTGGCCGGCACCGTGGTGGCCACGGCGCCCGGCGTTGACAGCGTGCGCATCGGCGACAAGGTGGCGGTCAACCCGAGCCGCCCATGCGGCGCCTGCAAGTTCTGCCTCGAAGGCCTGCCCAACCAGTGCCTGGACATGCGCTTCTACGGCAGCGCCATGCGCATGCCGCACGTGCAGGGGGCGTTCCGCAACATGCTGCTGTGCGAGGCCACGCAGTGCGTGAAGGTGGCCGAGCACGTGCCGCTGCGCCTGGCGGCGCTGGCCGAGCCGTTCTCGGTGGGGCTGCATGGCGTGTCGCGCGCAGGCCCGCTGCTGGGCAAGCGCGTGCTGGTGTCGGGCTGCGGGCCCATCGGCGTGCTGGCCATCGCAGCCGCGCGCGCGCACGGCGCGGCCGAGATCACCGCCACCGACGTGGTCGACGAGCCGCTGGCCATTGCGCGCGCCATGGGCGCCGACCACGCCATCAATGTTGCCGAGGACAAGGCCTGGGTGTCGCGCTATTCGGCCGACAAGGGCACTTTTGACGTGATGCTCGAATGCTCGGGCAACGAGCGCGCGCTGCGCGACGGGCTCGAAGTGATGCGCCCGCGCGGCGTGGTCGTGCAGCTGGGCCTGGGCGGCGACGTGAGCATTCCGCAGAACATGGTGGTGGCGAAGGAGCTCAGCATCTGCGGCTCGTTCCGCTTCCACGCGGAGTTCGCGCTTGCGGTGCGGCTCATCAACGAAGGGCGCGTGGACCTGTCGCCGGTGGTGTCGCACACCTTCCCGATGCTGCAGGCGCGCGAGGCCTTCGAGCTGGCGAGCGACCGCAGGCAGGCGATGAAGGTGCTGATCGATTTTGCCGACACCGGCGTGGAAGCCGCGGCGGCCTGACCGGCCTCAGGAGCTTTCGCGCTGCTCGACGCGAAACGGGATCAGCACCGTTTCCGCGGGCGGCCGCTGGCCTTCGCGCGCGCCGTCGATCACGCGCAGCAGCAATTCGCCCGCGGCCCAGCCCATGCCCACGCAGTCCACCGCCACGGTCGTGATGCGCGGGTGGCAGGCGCGGGCCACCTCGAAGTCGCCGAAGCCCGCGATCGCGATGCGGCCCGGCACGTCCCAGCCGCGGCGCCGGCATTCCATCAGCGCGCCGAAGGCCGAGAGGTCGGACACGCACATCACCGCATCCACGTCGGGCCATTGCCGGATCAGCTGCACCACGGCCTCGCCGCCTTGCGCCATGGAGATCGGCGGCTGCCCGAAGCTGATGACGCGCCCGGCGGGCAGGCCCAGTTCGCGGATCGCCTCGGCATAGCCGCGCTGCCGGTCGGCGCCGCGCGTGTCGCGGTTCGAGGTGCCGCCGATGAAGGCGATGCGCCGGTAGCCCTGGCCATGCAGGTGCCGCACCATCGCGGCGGCGGCTTGCGCATTCGAGAAGCCGACCGTGTGCTCGACGGGCGTGGCGGGCAGGTCCCAGGTCTCGACCACCGGCACGCCGGCCGCCTGCAGCATGGCGCGCGCGGCGGGCGTGTGGGCGCCGCCCGTGAGGATCACGCCCTCGGGCCGGCGCGCGAGCATGGCGCGCAGCAGGCGCTCTTC
This sequence comes from Variovorax paradoxus, assembly GCF_030815975.1. Taxonomy (NCBI): domain Bacteria; kingdom Pseudomonadati; phylum Pseudomonadota; class Betaproteobacteria; order Burkholderiales; family Comamonadaceae; genus Variovorax; species Variovorax paradoxus. The sequence goes on along the minus strand of NZ_JAUSXL010000002.1, from coordinate 5,190,275 downwards.
GGTCTCGACGCGGTAGTCGGTGTAGCCCAGCAGCAGCTGCAGTCCACGCGCTTCCAGGGCGGCGGCGATGCCCTGTGCCGTCTCGGAAAAATTGGAGTTGTTCAGCGACGGAATCAGCACCGCGACGAAGCCCGAGCGCTTGCTGGAGAAGGTGCGCGCGGTCTGGTCGATCACGTAGCCCATCTCCTCGCAGGCCTCGAGGATGCGCTGGCGCAGCGCCTGCGAGGTCGCCCGGTCGCTGCCCGTGCGGCGGTTCAGCGCACGCGACACCGTCATCTTCGAGACGCCGACGCGCGCGGCGACATCGGCCATCGTCGCCGGACGGGGCAGGGGGGCGGATGCTTTGGTCGAGGGCAAGGGACGGGTCTCTCTGGAGTGCTGGAACGCGGGTCCGAGGATAGGCGACAGCCGGGCTGAAATGGCAGTTCAGGTGCGACAACCGGGGCGACTTCCGGAACAACCTCAGAGTGCGATGTGGCTTGAGCCGCGGCCTCGACAGCGCGGCCCACGCGCCAGCGCGTCAGCGGATCACCAGGCGCGCCCCGGTGCCTTGCGGGCTGGCGCTGCCAATCACTGCGGCGTCGTCGAAGCCATGCCGACGGAAGATGGCCAATACCTCGCCGAGTGTCTCGGGCGCGCACGAAACGAGCAGTCCGCCACTGGTCTGCGGGTCGGTGAGCAGCGCGCGCTCCTCCTCGGCGAAGTTCTGCGGCAGCGCCACGTCGGACCCGTAGCCGGCCCAGTTTCGGCCGGAAGCGCCGGTGACGTGCCCCGACTGCACCAGATCGCGCACCCCCTCCAGCACGGGCACCTGCCGCCAGCCGATTTCCAGCGACAGGCCCGCGCCGCGCGCCAGTTCCAGCGCATGGCCGGCCAGGCCGAAGCCCGTCACGTCGGTCAGCGCATGCACGCCATCGAGCGCCGCGAGCTCGGGGCCCGGCGTGTTCAGCTGCGTCGTGGTGGCAATCATGCGTTCGTAGCCGGCCGCGTCGAGTGCTTCCTTCTTGAGCGCCGCGGACAGGATGCCCACGCCCAGGGGCTTGCCCAGCACCAGCACGTCGCCGGCCTTCGCGCCGGCATTGCGCTTGACGCGTTTCGGATGGACCAGCCCGAGCGCGACCAGCCCGTAGATGGCTTCGACCGAATCGATGGTGTGGCCGCCCGCGATCGGAATGCCTGCGGCCCGGCACACCGATTCGCCGCCCTCGAGGATGCGCGCGATGGTCGCCGTGCCGAGCACATTGATCGGCATGCCGACCAGGGCGAGCGCCAGGATCGGCTTGCCGCCCATCGCATACACGTCGGAGATCGCGTTGGTTGCCGCGATGCGGCCGAAGTCGAACGGATCGTCGACGATCGGCATGAAGAAGTCGGTCGTGGCGATCAGCGCCTGCTCGTCGTTGAGCTGGTAGACGGCCGCGTCGTCGGCCGTTTCGATGCCGACCAGCAGCTCGGGCGGCATCGGCATGCGCGCGGTGCCCTTGAGGATTTCCGACAGCACGCCGGGCGCGATCTTGCATCCGCACCCGCCGCCATGCGACAGCGAGGTGAGGCGGGGCTCGGCGGCGGAGGCTTGCGGGAGGGCAGCGTTCATGGTGGTGGCTGGAGTTCGTTCAGGAGTTGGAACAGTGCGGCCTGTTCGGCCCTCGGGTCGAACAGCGGCGCGCGCAACGCGCATTGTGTGCGCAGGCTATCGAGCAGGCCGGCTGCGCGGTCTTTAGAACGCTGGCCAGCGCGGCAGGCCTCGAGCAGCGCCACCAGTGCGGCGGCATCCCCATGCGGAAAGTAGCCCGCGTAGTCGCCGCCGAGCATGCCGACATTGCCGGGCACGCGCGACGCCAGCACCGGCGTGCCGCTGCGCACCGCCTCCATGATCACGTGGGCCCCGCCTTCCAGCGCGCTGGTGTGCACCAGGACGTGGGCGCGCTGGATGCGCTGGCGGGTCTGCGCATGGGGCAGGGCGCCGAGCCAGCGGTAGCCCGGGCAGTCGCTTGCGAGCGAGCGCGCGAGCTCGCCCAGGCCGCCGTCGCCCGCGTCCCCGATGTGGTCGATGCGGATGTCCTCGCGCCCGCACAGCAGGCGCGCCGCCTCGAACAGCGTCTGCGGCGACTTGACCTGCCGCAGGTGGCCGACCATCACCGCGCGCAGGTGGTGTGCGGACTTGGGCAGTTCGGCGCGCGCGGAGGTCGACTGGTACACCACGCGCGCCTTGGCCCGGTATTGCGGCGGCAGGGCCTGGGCGCCCAGCGCCTGCAGCACGACCAGGCGCTGCGCCAGCTGCAGCGAACGCTGCGCCTGCGGATCGCTGCCGATGTCCTGGTACAGGTCGGTGCCGGTCAGCACCACGGCCAGGCCGCGGCCGGGGTGGGCCTTCGCCCAGTGCCCGATGGAATCGGCCGAGCGCCGCGCGTGCAATGCCAGCATCACGGTGTCGGCCGGCGCGGCTGCATCGGGCCATTGCTGCACCACGCGTGCGCTGCAGGTGGGCGACAGCATGGCCTTCCAGCGCTGGGCGGTGCGCCAGTTGCCGTTGTTGGCGCCGGGCAGTGCCGGGCTTACGATGACAACCGATGGATTCGACATTGCCTGTTTATAGCGTGGCCGCGGCGCCCGAGGCGCTGGCGCTTCGCGCGGGGCCGCCGGCATCGGTGCGCGCGGCGTTGCTGGCCGCGCGGCAGCGCACGCTCGATCTTGCGGACGACTTCCGGGCCGCGCTGGGAGACGCCTATCCCGGCATCGACTACGCGCCCGAGCTCAACCCGCCGCTCTGGGAGCTGGGCCATGTGGCCTGGTTCCAGGAATGGTGGATCGGCCGCAACCGGCAGCGCGCGCGGGGCGTGGCCTGCGCGCCGGACCCTGCGCGCGAGCCCTCGCTGCTGCCGCAGGCCGACGCCTGGTACGACTCCAGCCGCGTGGCGCACCGCACCCGCTGGGCGCTCCCGCTACCCGATGCCGAGGCCACGCGCGGCTACCTCGAACGCACGCTCGCGCAAACGCTGGCACTGCTGGACGGGCTCCCGCCCGATGCGGATGACGATGCGCTGTACTTCTTCCGCCTGGTCGCCCTGCACGAGGCCATGCATGCGGAAGCGGCGGCCTACATGGCCGAGGGCCTGGGCATCGCGCTGCGCGAGGGCGGGCCTGCGCCGCAGCCGGCCGCGGATGCCGAACTGGAACTGCCGGCGCAGCGTTTCCGCATGGGTTCCGAGGCCGGCACCGGCTTTGCGTTCGACAACGAGCTGCTGCCGCACGACGTGGCCATCGAGCCGCTGCGCATCGACGCGCAACCCGTGAGCTGGGCGCGCTTCCTGCCGTTCGTGCAAGGCGGCGGCTACGACAACCCGGCGTGGTGGTCCGACGCGGGCCGCGACTGGCTCGCGCGCCAGCCGCTGCGCCAGCCCGCCCATCTGCGTGCGGCGGGCACGGGCTGGCAGCAGCGGCATGGCGACCGCTGGCTGCCGCTGAACCCGCTCGATGCAGCGGTTCACCTGAACGCACACGAAGCCGAAGCCTGGTGCCGCTGGGCCGGGCGGCGGCTGCCGACCGAAGCCGAATGGGAGTGCGCGGCGCTCACGCTGCCGGGCTTCGCCTGGGGCCGGGTATTGGGGGTATGGGAATGGACCTCGAGCCCGTTCGAGCCCTACCCGGGCTTCACACCCCATCCCTACCGCGACTACTCGGCGCCGTGGTTCGGCACCCGGCGGGTGCTGCGCGGCGCCTGCCATGCCACCTCGGCGGCGCTCGCGCATGCGCGCTACCGCAACTTCTTCGAGCCGCACCGCCGCGACGTCTTCGCCGGCTTCCGCAGCAGCCGGGCCGCCGGCGGTTGAACCGGGCTCTTGCGGTCTAATCCCCGCTTTGTTCTTCGCTTTTCGGGAGTTTCATGAAATTTGCTGTCTTGCCGCGCTTCGTGCTGGCGCTGGCCCTGCTGGCTGGTGCCGTGGCCGCGCAGGCCCAACAAACGTTCCGCATCACCGCGATCCCCGACGAGTCGCCGACCGAGCTGGCGCGCAAGTCGGCGCCGCTGGCCGCCTACCTGGAGCGCAAGCTGGGCGTGAAGGTTGAATTCACGCCGGTCACCGACTACGCGGCCGCCGTCGAGGCGCTGGCCAACAAGCAGGTGGACCTGGCCTGGCTCGGCGGCTTCACCTTCGTGCAGGCGAGCCATCGTTCCGGCGGCAAGGTGGTGCCGCTGGTGCAGCGCGAGGAAGACGAGAAATTCCGCTCGGTCTTCATCACCACGAATCCGGACATCCGCTCGCTCGCCGATCTCAAGGGCCGCAACCTGAGCTTCGGCTCGCAGTCGAGCACCTCGGGCCACCTGATGCCGCGCAGCTTCCTGCTGGCGGCCGGCATCGACCCCGACCGCGACCTCAAGCGCGTGGCCTATTCTGGCGCGCACGATGCCACGGTGGCCGCGGTCGCATCGGGCAAGGTGGACGCCGGGGCGCTCAACATCTCGGTGTGGGACAAGCTCGTGGCCGACAAGAAGGTCGATCCGGTGAAGGTGCGGGTGTTCTACACCACGCCCGCCTACTACGACTACAACTGGACCGTGCATGCCGACATGCCGGCCGCCAGGCGCGAGCAGCTGGTGCGCGCGTTCGTCGAGCTGAGCCCGGCCACCGCCGAGGGCAAGGACATCCTCGCGCTGCAGCGCGCCACGCGCTTCGTGCCAACGCGCGCCGAGAACTACAAGGGCATCGAAGCCGCGGCGCGCAACGCCGGCCTGCTGAACTGAGCGGCGCGATGCAGGAGCGAAGCCGGTGAACATCGAACTGCGGTCGGCGTCCGGCCGGCACCCGGCGGCCCCCGCCGCGGCGCCGGCCGCGCTGCGGGCACTGAACCTGCACGTGGCGGCGGGCGAGCAGGCCGCGGTGATCGGTCCTTCGGGCGCCGGCAAGACGACGCTGCTGCACCTGATGGCCTGCGCGCTCGCGCCCGCGGCCGGCAGCATCGAACTCGACGGCCGCGATCCGTGGCGGCTGCCCCGGCGCGAACTGCAGCGCCTGCGCGGCCGGCTGTTCCTGGCGCCCCAGGTGCCGCCGCTGCCGCCGCGCCAGCGCGTGGTGACCGCGGTGCTGGCCGGCCGGCTGCCGCGCATCGGGCTGTGGCAGGCGCTGCGCAGCCTGTTCTATCCGACCGGCATCGCGCAGGCCGACGCCGCGCTGGCGCACTTCGACATGGCGGACAAGCTCTTCGCGCGCGTGGACCGCCTGTCCGGCGGCGAGCGGCAGCGCGTGGGTCTGGCGCGCGGCCTGCTGTCCGAGGCGCAGCTGCTGCTCGTCGACGAGCCCTTGTCGGCGCTGGACCCGGCCCGCGCCGGGCAGGCGCTGGACAGCCTCACGCAGTGGGCGCGCGACGGCGGGGCGACGCTGGTGGCCACCCTGCATGACGTGCCGCTTGCGCTGCAGCACTTTCCGCGCATCATCGGCTTGCGCGACGGATCGCTGGCCTTCGACCTGCCCACCGCGCAGGTGACGCCCGCCTTGCTGCGCGAGCTGTATGCACAGGAGCCGGCGCAGGCCGGCGTCCTTGACCGGGGCCCTGTCGAAGCGGGTCCTGTCGTCATGCACTGCCGCTGACCATGGCCGCCGTCCCGTCACGCACACCGGCGCAGCGCGACCCCGCCTGGGCGCACCGCGTGTTCTGGCTGCTGGCCGCGGCCGTGGTGCTGTGGCCCATGCTCGTGCTGGCCGAATTCAAGCCCTGGCTGCTGCTCGCGCCCGGCAGCCTGGAACCGGCGCTGCGGTTTCTGGCCGGCTTCGTGCCGCCGCGCATGGACGCGGAGTTCCTGGCGCTGGTGGCACGGGAAACCTGGCGCACGGTGGCCATCGCCACCGCCGGGCTGACGCTGGCCATGGTGCTGGCGGTTCCGCTCACGCTGCTGTCGGTGCGCTCGCTCTCGATCTCCGGGCTGGCCGGCCGCATGGCGGCGCTGCCGGCAGTGCTGCGCTTTTCGGTGCGCGGTCTGCTCATCGTGCTGCGCAGTGTGCCGGAACTCATCTGGGCGCTGGTGTTCGTGCGCGTGGTCGGGCTGGGCGTCACGGCCGGCGTGCTGGCGATCGCGCTGACCTATGCCGGCATGCTGGGCAAGGTCTACGGCGAGATCCTGGAGAGCGGCGATGCCCATCCCACCGAGACACTGCTGCGCAACGGCGCGGGCCGCATCCAGGCCTTCTTCTACGGGCTGCTGCCGCAGAACGCGGGCGAACTCACCAGCTACACCGTCTACCGCTGGGAATGCGCCATCCGCTCGTCGGCCGTGCTCGGCTTCGTGGGCGCGGGCGGGCTCGGCCAGCAGATGGATGCGTCGATGAAGATGTTCAACGGCGCCGAGGTCAGCACCATGCTGCTCGTATTCGTGCTGCTGGTCGCCGCCACCGACCGGCTGAGCGCGTGGCTGCGGCGCGCATTGGCTTGAGAGCCTGAGAGCCTCGACATGCCCAAGACCGAACCGAAGTCATCCGCCGCCAACGAGGTCTACCGGCTGCCGCCGCCGCTGTTCGATGCGCGCTGCCGCGCCTGCTGGATGGTCGCTGCGCTGGCGGCGCTGGTGGTCGCGAGCTTCTGGTCGCTCGACCTGCAGTGGGCGCGCTTCTTCTCGACCGAGTCGCTGGCCCGCATGGGCCGCTTCGCCGGCGAACTCGCGAAGCCGGCCCTCGGCGCGGCCTTCCTGCAGAAGCTGCTGCCGGCCGCGCTCGAGACGCTGGCGATGTCGGTGGTCGGCACCTTGCTGGCCGTGGTGGCCGGCCTGCTGCTCGCGCTGCCCGCGAGCAAGCTGCACGCCGCCGATCCGGCGCGCTGGCGCGGTCCGACGCGGCTGCTGCTCAACGCCCTGCGCAGCGTCCCGGAACTGATGTGGGCCGCGCTGCTGCTGATCGCGGCCGGCCTCGGGCCTTTCGCGGGCACGCTGGCGCTGGCGGTGCACACCTCCGGCGTGCTGGGGCGCTTGTTCGCCGAAAGCATCGAGAACGCGGCGCAGGGCCCGGCGTTCGCCCTGCGCGTGCGCGGCGTGCCGGAAGGGCGGGTGTTCCTCTATGCGACGCTGCCGCAGGTGCTGCCGCAACTGATGAGCTATGCGCTCTACCGTTGGGAGAACAACATCCGGGCGGCGGCCGTGCTGGGCGTGGTCGGTGCCGGCGGGCTGGGCCAGATGCTGGCCTTCCACCTGGGCCTGTTCCAGATGGGCGAGACCGGCACGGTGCTGCTGGCCATGATCGTGCTGGTCGCCCTGGTGGATGCCGGGAGTTATGTCGCCCGGCGCTTCATGGGGCGGTGAGCCGCGCCCGGGCGGCCGCTGCATGAGAAACTACAGCTGAAGGCCATCTGTATGAACGAAAGCGCCAAGCTGTTGAATTTGAAAGAAAAAGTCATTTCGGTTGCACCGATGATGGATTGGACGGACCGCCATTGCCGTTACTTCCATCGCCTGATGTCGCGCCATGCGCTGCTCTACACCGAGATGGTGACCACCGGTGCGCTGGTGCATGGCGACGTCCCCCGGCACCTGCGCTTCAACGTGGAAGAACACCCCGTGGCCTTGCAGCTGGGCGGCAGCGAGCCGGCCGACCTGGCGCATTGCGCCAGGCTCGGCGAAGAGTGGGGCTACGACGAGATCAACCTCAACTGCGGCTGTCCCAGCGAGCGCGTGCAGCGCGGCGCTTTCGGCGCCTGCCTGATGGCCGAGCCGGCGCTGGTGGCCGATTGCGTGAAGGCCATGGTCGACGCCACCCGCCTGCCGGTCACGGTCAAGCACCGCATCGGCATCGACAAGATCGAGAGCTACGAGTTCGTGCGCGACTTTGTCGGTGCGGTGAGCGAGGCGGGCTGCAAGACCTTCATCGTGCATGCGCGCAATGCCTGGCTGAAGGGCCTGAGCCCGAAGCAGAACCGCGAGATTCCGCCGCTGCGCTACGAACTCGTGCACCGTTTGAAGCACGAGTTCCCGGAGCTGAATTTCTCGATCAATGGCGGCATTTCGGCCAACGCGCAGGTGCATGAGCATCTGCGGCTGCTCGACGGCGTGATGGTCGGCCGCGAGGCCTACCACAATCCCTGGTGGCTGGCCGAGTGGGACGCGCAGTTCTACGGCGCCGCGCCGCAGCCGCTCACGCGCGAAGACGTCGAATCGCTGATGTGCGACTACATGGTCCGCGAGGCGGCCGAACACGGCACGCCATGGTCGTCGATCGCGCGGCACATGCTGGGCTTGCGCAACGGCCTGCCCGGCGCACGGCGCTGGCGCCAGGTCTGGAGCGATCACCGGCGGAAGGCGTGCTCGCCGCACGAGGTGATGGCGCTGGCGCATGAGCCCGTGGCGCAGGCGGCGTAGCCGGGCGAGCCGTGTGCCGGGCTGCGGGCGGCAAGGTTTCGCCGCCCAGCAACGCCAAGTGTTCCAAAATGATAATGATTGGGAAGGGGACGAAACTTTCCAACTTTTCTGTTAAAGAATCAAGAAATACCAATAAGCAAGGGTTTCGATTCATGAACGACTCGGCGGGGAGCAAGGAAGAAGTCGGCGCACTCGGCAGGGGCCTGGCCTTGCTCAAGGTCATCGGGATGGCCGCGGCGCCGATGAGCAATCGCGAGCTGGCCGACACCACGGGCCTGCCCAAGGCCACGGTGTCGCGCCTCACGGCCACGCTGGTGGGCGCGGGGTACCTGCGGCAGTCGCAGGACAGCGAGCGCTTCAGCCTCGGTCCGGCGCTGCTCGACATGAGCAGCAGCTATCTCCGTCATTTCGATCTGCGCACGGTGGCACGACCCTATTTGTCGGAGCTGTCCGAGTTTGCGGGCGCCAGCGTGCACGTCGCGGTGCGCGACGAGCTCGACATGGTCGTCATCGATTCGCTGCGCCCCCGCTCGGTGCTGATCAGCTCGCGCCTCGAGGTCGGCACGCGCATGACCATGGTCACCTCGGCCGCGGGCCGTGCTTCCCTTGCGGCGCTGCCTGCTGCCGAGCAGGCAACGGTGCTCCAGCAGATTCGGCAGGAAAGCGGCGAGAACTGGGCCTCCATCGAACCCCGCTTGCTGGCCGGGCTCGACGAATACGCCCGCCTGGGCTATTGCAGCTCGTTCGGCGAATGGCACCCGCACATCCATGCCCTCGGCTTCGCGCTGCATGGTCCGCACGGCGAGCGCTACGGCGTGAGCTGCGGCGGCCCCGCCTACTTGCTGCCCAAGGAAATGATGCTCGGCCGCGTAGCCTCCAAGCTCCTGGAAATCGCCCAGAGAATCTCCGGGGAAACCGGAACCGTCAGCACCGACTGAGCCCTCGCGGCGCCCCGGATCTGTTCGTGGAACACCGAGGATCCGGCTCCGCCGGTCCCCTGGTGTTGCCCCCGGCGAGGGGGTTGGCGAAGCGACACGAAGTGCGCGAAGACTGGGGGAGAGCCTAGCCAGCGGCTTCCAGGCCGTTCCTGAAGTGCTCGCGCATGCGAGCCATGGCCCCCGCGGCGTCGCGCGCCTCGATGGCCGCCATCACCGACCGGTGCTCGGCCAGCGATTCCGCGATGCGCCCCGCCTTCAGCAGCGAGTTGTGCCGGTTGAGCTTCATCACCTTGCGCAGGTCGGCCACCATCTGGTCGCGCCACTTGTTGTTGGCAATGGCCAGGAGGCGCATGTGGAAGCGTTCGTTGACCGCAAAGAAATGCTCGCGGTCTTCCTTGCCGGGGGCGCCCGCCGCTTCCAGTTCGGCGTGCAGCGCCTTCAGTTCCGCGCGCTCGGCTTCGCTGGCGCGCTCGGCCACCACGCCGGCCGCATCGCTCTCCAGCAGCGAGAGCAGGTGGTAGACGTCCGCCAGGTCCTGCTCGGACACCTCGGTCACGTAAGCGCCGCGCCGCACCTTCATTGTCACCAGGCCTTCGGCCGCCAACACCTTCAGGGCTTCGCGCAGCGGCGTGCGGCTGATGCCGTATTCCTCGGCCAGCTTGAGTTCGTCGATCCAGCCGCCCGGCTCGAGCTCGCGGCGGAAGATCCGCTGGCGCAGCAGTTCGGCCACCTCTTCATAGAGGGCGCGCGGGGTAAGAGTGACGGCGGACATGGGGCGGACTGTACCGCAAAAACGGGTTTGAATTAATAATTATGGATCGGTTAGACTCGCGGCCGGCTTGCAAATCCTTGCAGGCGAATTTGCGACTACCCTGCAAGACACTGCGAAACAGAGCCCCTCATGAGCAGCACACCCGAACCCACCTTCAAGCCCGCCAATCTCGCTGACTGGGCCAAGGCCGCTGCCAAGTCGGCGCCGGGCGGCGACCTGGGCGCACTCAACTGGCTCACGCCGGACGGCATCACCGTGAAGCCGCTCTACACCGCCGCCGACCTGCAGGGCCTGAAGTACGCCGACACGCTGCCCGGCTTCGAGCCCTACCTGCGCGGCCCGCAGGCCACCATGTACGCGGTGCGCCCCTGGACCATCCGCCAGTACGCGGGCTTTTCCACTGCGGAAGAGTCGAACGCCTTCTACCGCAAGGCGCTGGCCGCCGGCGGGCAGGGCGTGAGCGTGGCCTTCGACCTCGCCACCCACCGCGGCTACGACAGCGACCATCCGCGCGTGACGGGCGACGTCGGCAAGGCCGGCGTCGCCATCGATTCGGTCGAGGACATGAAGATCCTGTTCGACCAGATCCCGCTCGATAAAGTGAGCGTGTCCATGACGATGAACGGGGCCGTGCTGCCGGTGCTCGCGGGCTACGTGGTCGCGGCCGAAGAGCAGGGCGTGAGCCAGGACCAACTGAGCGGAACCATCCAGAACGACATCCTCAAGGAGTTCATGGTCCGCAACACGTACATCTTTCCGCCTGCGCCGAGCATGCGGATCATCGGCGACATCATCGAGTACACGGCGCAGCACATGCCCAAGTTCAACTCGATCTCGATCAGCGGCTATCACATGCAGGAAGCCGGCGCCAACCAGGCGCTGGAGCTGGCCTTCACGCTGGCCGACGGCAAGGAATACGTGAAGACCGCGCTGGCCAAGGGCCTGGACGTCGATGGCTTTGCCGGGCGCCTCTCCTTCTTCTGGGCCATCGGCATGAACTTCTACCTCGAAGTGGCCAAGATGCGTGCCGCGCGCCTGCTGTGGTGCCGCATCATGAAGGAGTTCAATCCCAAGAACCCCAAGAGCCTGATGCTGCGCACCCACTGCCAGACCTCCGGTTGGAGCCTCACCGAGCAGGACCCGTACAACAACATCGTGCGCACCACCATCGAGGCGATGGCCGCGGTGTTCGGCGGCACGCAGAGCCTGCACACCAACGCGCTCGACGAAGCCATTGCGCTGCCTACCGAGTTCAGTTCGCGCATCGCGCGCAACACGCAGCTCATCATCCAGGAAGAGACGCACATCACGAACGTGGTCGACCCCTGGGCCGGCAGCTACATGATGGAGAAGCTCACGCAGGACATGGCCGATGCGGCCTGGGCCATCATCGAGGAGGTCGAGGCGATGGGCGGCATGACCAAGGCGGTCGACAGCGGCTGGGCCAAGCTCAAGATCGAGGCCGCCGCCGCCGAGAAGCAGGCGCGCATCGACTCGGGCCGCGACGTGATCGTGGGCGTCAACAAGTACAAGCTCAAGAACGAAGACGCGATCGACAGCCTCTCCATCGACAACGTGATGGTGCGCGACCAGCAGGTGGCGCGGCTGCAGAAGATCCGCGCCTCGCGCGACACCGCCAGGGTGCAGGCCGCGCTCGACGCGCTCACCGAAGCCGCCGAAAACGGCACCGGCAACCTGCTCGCGCTCAGCATCGACGCGGTGCGCCAGCGCGCCACGGTGGGCGAAATTTCCGACGCGCTCGAAAAATCATTCGGCCGCCATCGGGCCGACACGCAAAAGGTGACCGGTGTGTACGCTGCTGCCTATGACTCGGCCGAAGGCTGGGAAGCCCTCAAGACCGAAATCAACGCCTTCGCCGAAGAACAGGGCCGACGCCCGCGCGTGATGATCTCCAAGCTGGGCCAGGACGGGCACGACCGCGGCGCCAAGGTGGTGGCCACGGCCTTCGCCGACCTGGGCTTCGACGTGGACATGGGGCCGCTGTTCCAGACGCCCGAAGAATGTGCGCGCCAGGCGATCGAGAACGACGTGCACGCAGTGGGCGTGAGCACCCTCGCAGCCGGCCACAAGACGCTGGTGCCCGCCATCATCGACGAGCTGAAGAAGCAGGGCGCGGACGACATCATCGTGTTCGTGGGTGGCGTGATTCCGCGGCAGGACTACGACTTTCTCTACGAGGCCGGCGTCAAGGGCATCTATGGTCCGGGCACGCCCATTCCGGCCAGCGCCAAGGACGTGCTGGAGCAGATCCGCGCGGCGGTCTCGGCCTGAGAAGCGGCGTGAGCGATCTCTTGTCGCGGCTGTCGCTGCAGCCGGTGGAATCCGGCGATTTCGAGGCCATGCTGGCCCTGCGCGTCGATGCGATGCGCCCCAGCCTGGAGCGCGTGGGGCGCTTCGATCCCGCGCGCTCGCGCGAACGGCTGCAGGCCGGTTTTGTCGTGCCCTTCATGCACCACATCGTGCTCGACGGCGAGCTGCGCATCGGCTTCGTCACGCTCAAGCCCGAGGACGCGGATGCGCTGCGCCTGGACCATCTCTACCTGCGCACCGGCTTCCAGGGCCTGGGCATCGGCGAGTGGGTGCTCGAATGGGCCAAGTCGCTGGCGCGCGAACGGCTACTGGACATCAAGCTCACCGCGCTCGTGCAGAGCGACGCCAACCGCTTCTATCTGCGGCACGGCTTCGTGCTCGAAGGCGAAGAGGGCGTCGACCTGCACTACCGCTGGCGCGTGTCTTCGGAGGCCGCGTGCTGAACAAGCCAGCTGCTGCGCTGGAGCGTGCGATCGCCGGATCGGACGGCATGGCGCAGCGCCGCGCCATTGCCAAGGCCATCACGCTGCTCGAATCGACCCGCGCCGACCATCGGGCCCAGGCCGACGAGTTGCTCACCGCGCTGCTGCCGCGCACCGGCAATTCGTTTCGCCTTGGCATCTCGGGTGTGCCCGGCGTCGGCAAGTCGACCTTCATCGAAACGCTGGGCCTGCTGCTGATCGGCAAGGGCCACCGCGTGGCGGTGCTCACGATCGACCCCTCGTCCACCGTCTCGGGCGGCTCCATCCTCGGCGACAAGACGCGCATGGAGCGGCTCTCGGTGCACGAGCGCGCCTACATCCGGCCCAGCCCCTCGAGCGGCACGCTCGGCGGCGTGGCCGAGAAGACGCGCGAGGCCATGCTGGTGTGCGAGGCCGCGGGCTACGACATCGTGATCGTCGAGACCGTGGGCGTGGGCCAGAGCGAAACTGCCGTGGCCGGCATGACCGACATGTTCGTGCTGATGCAGCTGCCCAATGCGGGCGACGACCTGCAGGCGATCAAGAAGGGCGTGATGGAACTGGCCGACCTGGTCGTCATCAACAAGGCCGACATCGACAAGGACGCCGCGACGCGCGCGCAGGCGCAGATCACCTCTGCCCTGCGCCTGTTCGGCCACCAGGGCAACCCGGACCACGCGCATGCGGTGCATGACGCGCACAGCGGCGTGGAGGTGCGCTTCTGGCTGCCCAGGGTGCTGCAGCTCAGCGCATTGGCGGGCACCGGCATCGACGCATTCTGGGAGGCAGTGATGCAGTTCAAGTCGCTGCAGACGGCCAACGGCAAACTCGCAAAGCGGCGAGAAAAGCAGGCCACCGCTTGGATGTGGGAGCGCATCGACGCTGGCCTCAAGCAGGCTTTCAGGCAGCACGCGCAGGTGCGCGAACTGCTGCCGCAGCTCACGCAGCAGGTGGCAGAGGGCTCGCTGCCCGCATCGACGGCGGCGCGCCAGCTGCTTGCGGCGGCCGCCATCACCGCCCGGCCATGACCACACACGAAATTCAGGACCACAGCTTCGGAAGCACACCATGCAAGAACTGATCGAACAACTCGAAAAGCGCCGCGCCCAGGCGCGCCTGGGCGGCGGGCAGAAGCGCATCGACGCGCAGCACGCCAAGGGCAAGCTCACGGCGCGCGAGCGCATCGAGCTCCTGCTCGACGACAACACCTTCGAAGAATGGGACATGTTCGTCGAGCACCGCTCGGTCGATTTCGGCATGGCCGAGCAGAAGATTCCCGGCGACGGCGTGGTCACCGGCTACGGGATGATCAACGGCCGCCTCGTGTTCGTGTTCAGCCAGGACTTCACGGTGTTCGGCGGCGCGCTCAGCGAGGCGCATGCCGAGAAGATCTGCAAGGTGATGGACCAGGCCATGAAGGTCGGCGCGCCGGTCATCGGCCTTAACGATTCGGGCGGCGCACGCATCCAGGAAGGCGTGGCCTCGCTCGGCGGCTATGCCGACGTGTTCCAGCGCAATGTGATGGCCTCGGGCGTGGTGCCGCAGATCAGCATGATCATGGGCCCGTGCGCGGGCGGCGCGGTGTATTCGCCGGCCATGACCGACTTCATCTTCATGGTGAAGGACTCCAGCTACATGTTCGTCACCGGCCCCGAGGTGGTGAGGACCGTGACGCACGAGAGCGTCACGGCCGAGGAACTCGGCGGCGCCGTCACCCACACCACGCGCAGCGGCGTGGCCGACATGGCGTTCGAGAACGACGTCGAGGCGCTCATGATGCTGCGCCGCCTGTACAACTACCTGCCGCTCAGCAACCGCGAAAAGCCGCCGGTGCGCCTGGGCAACAACGGGCAGGGCGATCCGGCCGACCGGCCCGACTATTCGCTCGACACGCTGGTGCCCGACAACCCGAACAAGCCCTACGACATCAAGGAGCTGATCCTCAAGGTGGTGGACGACGGTGACTTCTTCGAGCTGCAGCCCGACTACGCGAAGAACATCGTGATCGGCTTCGCGCGCATGGAAGGCCAGACCATCGGCATCGTGGCCAACCAGCCGCTGGTGCTGGCGGGCTGCCTCGACATCAAGAGCAGCATCAAGGCCGCGCGCTTCGTGCGCTTTTGCGATGCCTTCAACATTCCGGTGGTCACCTTCGTCGACGTGCCCGGCTTCATGCCCGGCACCGGCCAGGAGTACGGCGGCATCATCAAGCACGGTGCCAAGCTGCTCTACGCGTACGCGGAGTGCACGGTGCCCAAGATCACCGTCATCACGCGCAAGGCCTACGGCGGTGCCTACGACGTGATGGCGTCCAAGCACCTGCGCGGCGACGTCAACCTGGCCTGGCCGCGCGCCGAGATCGCAGTGATGGGCGCCAAGGGCGCGGTGGAGATCATCTTCCGCGAGGACAAGAACGACCCCGAGAAGCTGGCCGCGCGCGAAGCGGAATACAAGGCACGCTTCGCCAATCCGTACGTGGCCAGCGCCCGCGGCTACATCGACGACGTGATCCTGCCGCACGAAACACGCAAGCGCATCTGCCGCTCGCTCGTGATGCTGCGCGAGAAGAAGCTCGAGAACCCGTGGCGCAAGCACGGGAACATTCCGCTCTGAGGAACGCAGGACAACAATATGTTCAAGAAAATCCTGATCGCCAATCGCGGGGAAATCGCCTGCCGGGTCATCCAGACCGCCAAGAAGATGGGCATCCTCACCGTCGCCGTCTATTCCGACGTCGACAAGGAAGCCCGCCACGTCGAACTGGCCGACGAGGCTGTGCACATCGGCGCCGCGCCGAGCCGCGAGAGCTACCTGCAGGCCGACCGCATCATCGAAGCCTGCAAGAAGACCGGCGCCGAGGCCGTGCACCCGGGCTACGGCTTCCTGTCGGAGAACGAAGCCTTCGCGCGCAGGGTCGAGGAAGAGGGCATCGCCTTCATCGGGCCGAAGCACTATTCGATCGCGGCCATGGGCGACAAGATCGCCTCCAAGAAGCTCGCGAACGAGGCCAAGGTCAACACCATTCCCGGCTGGAACGACGCCATCGAGACCGCCGAGCGCGCCGTCGAAATCGCCATGGACATCGGCTACCCGGTGATGATCAAGGCTTCGGCCGGCGGCGGCGGCAAGGGCCTGCGCGTGGCCTACAACGACAAGGAGGCTTTCGAGGGCTTCACGTCGTGCCGCAACGAGGCACGCAACAGCTTCGGCGACGACCGTGTGTTCATCGAGAAGTTCGTCGAGGAGCCGCGCCACATCGAGATCCAGGTGCTGGGCGATTCGCACGGCAACGTCATCTATCTGAACGAGCGCGAATGCTCGATCCAGCGGCGTCACCAGAAGGTGATCGAGGAGGCGCCTTCACCTTTCATCAGCGAGGCCACGCGCAAGGCCATGGGCGAGCAGGCGGTGCAACTGGCCAAGGCCGTGAAGTACCAGAGCGCGGGCACGGTGGAGTTCGTGGTCGGCAAGGACCAGAGCTTCTACTTTCTCGAGATGAACACCCGGCTGCAGGTGGAGCACCCGGTGACCGAATGCATCACGGGGCTCGACCTGGTCGAACTGATGATCCGCGTGGCGGCCGGCGAGGAACTGCCGCTCACGCAGGCCCAGGTGCAGCGCAACGGCTGGGCCATCGAATGCCGCATCAATGCCGAAGATCCGTTCCGCAGCTTCCTGCCTTCGACCGGCCGCCTGGTGAAGTTCCAGCCGCCGGCCGAGACCATGTTCGCGAGCGATACCGAGCACCTGAACGGTGTGCGCGTGGACACCGGCGTGTACGACGGCGGTGAGATCCCGATGTACTACGACTCGATGATCGCCAAGCTCATCGTGCACGGCAAGGATCGGCAGCATGCGATTGCCCGCATGCGCGAGGCGCTCAATGGCTTCGTGATCCGCGGCATCAGCAGCAACATCCCGTTCCAGGCCGCACTGCTCGCGCATCCGAAGTTCGTGGCGGGCGATTTCAATACCGGCTTCATCGCCGAACACTACGGCAAGGGCTTCCATGCCGAAGACGTGCCGCACGCCGATCCTTCGTTCCTGATCGCGCTCGCGGCCTATGTGCACCGCCGCTATCGTGCGCGCGCCTCGGGCATCAGCGGACAGCTCGAAGGCCACGGCGTGAAGGTGGGCGAGCAGTTCGTGGTGGTGGAGCTCGGGCCGGAGGGCAAGCATGTGCACCATCCGGTGTCGGTCACCGACTTCCACGGCAAGACCGGCGCCAGCGCCGTGGCCGTGGGCGAAAAAAACTACAAGATCGACAGCGGCTTTGCGCTCGGCGCCATCCGCGTGCAAGGCATGGTCAACGACCGGCCCTTCACCGCACAGGTCGAGCGCGGAGCCGGCAGGAACCCGCTGGCGCTGCGCGTGTCGCACGACGGTACGCAGGTCGAGGCGATGGTGCTGTCGCCCCGGGGCGCGCGCCTGCTCGAACTGATGCCCTACAAGGCGCCGCCGGACCTGAGCAAGTTCCTGATGTCGCCGATGCCGGGCCTCTTGGTCGAGGTGTCGGTGCAGCCGGGCCAGCAGGTGCGTGCCGGCGAGAAGCTGGCCGTGATCGAGGCCATGAAGATGGAAAACGTGCTGTTCGCCACGCAGGACGGCGTGGTCGGCAAGATTTCGGCGGACAAGGGCGAATCGCTCGCCGTCGATCAAATCATTCTGGAGTTTGAATAAAGCTCACCCCCAGGCTTCGCGCACTTCGTGTCGCTTCTCCAACCCCCTTCCGGGGGCAACACCTGCGGCCCGGCGAAGCCGGTTCCGCGGTGTTTCCCGAACAGGCAACGCTTCGCGCAGTTATGAAAGTCCCACTGATATGACGACCTCCGCTCCTTTTATTGAAGTTCCCATCTCGGCGCCTGTCACACTGCACCGGCCGGCCAAGGCCGCGGCACCGCAAGGCCCGTGGACGGTCGAGGCGATTCAGGCGCTGCTCGACAAGCCGCTGATGGACCTGCTGTTCGAGGCGCAGACGGTGCACCGCCAGCACTTCCCCGAAGGCGACATCGAACTCGCGACGCTGCTCTCGGTCAAGACCGGTGGCTGCCCCGAGAACTGCGGCTATTGCCCGCAGTCGGCCGAGTTCGACACCGGCGTGAAGGCGCAGAAGCTGATGGAGGTCGACGAGGTGGTGCGCGCCGCACAGGCCGCCAAGGACGCCGGCGCCACGCGCTTTTGCATGGGTGCCGCATGGCGTGCGCCGAAGGACCGCGACGTCGAGAAGGTGGCGGTGCTGGTCGAGGCCGTGAAGGGGCTGGGCCTGCAGACCTGCGCCACGCTCGGCATGCTGGAGCCGCACCACGCGCACCAGCTCAAGGCCGCGGGCCTGGACTACTACAACCACAACCTCGACACCGCGCCCGAGTACTACACCGACGTGGTCGACACGCGCACCTACCAGGACCGGCTCGACACGTTGGCCCATGTGCGCAGCGCCGGCATCAGCGTGTGCTGCGGCGGCATCGTCGGCATGGGCGAGCAGCCGGTGCACCGCGCGGGGCTGATCGCGCAGCTGGCCAACCTGAATCCTTATCCGGAGTCGGTGCCGATCAACAGCCTGGTGCGCGTGCCGGGCACGCCGCTGGCCGATTCGGAGCCGGTCGATCCCTTCGACTTCGTGCGCATGATCGCGGTCGCGCGCATCACCATGCCGACCGCGCGCGTGCGCCTGTCGGCAGGCCGCCAGCAGATGGGCGACGCGGTGCAGGCCCTGTGCTTCATGGCCGGCGCGAATTCGATCTTCTACGGCGACAAGCTGCTCGTGACCGGCAATCCCGACGTCGAAGCCGACACGGTGCTGCTGCGCAAGCTCGGCCTCAATGCGCGGCAGGTGCAGGAGCAGCCGGAAGGTTGCTCCGCATGACTGCCACGGCACGCCCCTTCAAGGTGCTGGGCATCCAGCAGATCGCCATCGGCGGGCCCGACAAGCTGCGTCTGCAGAAGCTCTGGGTCGACATGCTGGGGCTCGAAGTCACGGGTACCTTCAAGAGCGAGCGCGAGAACGTCGACGAGGACATCTGTTCGATGGGCAGCGGGCCGTTCAAGGTCGAGGTCGACCTGATGCAGCCGCTCGACCCCGAGAAGAAACCCGCCGTTCACGCGACGCCGCTCAACCATGTGGGCCTGTGGATCGACGACCTGCCCAAGGCCGTCGAGTGGCTCACCGCGCAGGGCGTGCGCTTTGCACCCGGCGGCATCCGCAAGGGCGCGGCGGGCTTCGACATCTGCTTTCTGCATCCGAAGGCGAACGACCAGTTTCCGATCGCGGGCGAGGGCGTGCTGATCGAGATGGTGCAGGCGCCGCCCGAGGTGGTGGCGGCCTTCAGCGCGCTGGCCGCTACGCGTTGAGCACTTTCCTGATCGGCGGCCTGACGTCCGAACGCTGAGGCGGCAGCATCGGCTGGTGCTCGCGCGCCGGGTTCAGGATGATCGAGGTGGCCGTCTCTGTGAGGATGCAGAACTTGGTCACGACCGCATCGAGGTGGCTCACGTCGATGACGGCGATCTCCAATATCCAGCTGTCGTCGCCGGTCACGTTGTAGGCATTGACGCATTCGGGCGTCTGCTGCACCAGCTCCACCACGCGCGCATAGTCGGCGCGGCCCACGCGGATAATCGCGCGAATGCCATAGCCGAGCTTGCCGAGGTTCACGGTTGCGCGGTAGCCGCTGATCACGCCCGCGGCCTCCAGCTTCTTCACGCGTTCGGTCACGGCCGGCTGGCTCAGGTGCACGCGGCGGCCGAGTTCGGCCATGGTGAGCCGCGCATCGCCCTGCAGTTCGGCCAGGATGCGGGTGTCATGGGCATCCAGCGCGGGGTTCAAGGTGAAGTCCATGCAACTCCTTCAAATCGACGGTACGAAACGGAAAGAACCATGAGATATGCATGGTTGCGAAAGGATCGCTTTCATACCATGGACGGCGTTCCAATACCAACAAGACAGAGACCCGCCATGCCCACTCTCGCATCCCCCGCCCAAGCCGCGCCCGGTTCCGCACGCGCTGCACTGCCGCCGCTGCTGTGGCTTTGCCTGGCCGCCACATGGGTGGTCTGGGGCTCGACTTATCTGGCGATCAAGTACGCGCTGATCAGCTTTGCACCGTTCCTCCAGATGGGCTCGCGCTTTCTGTTCGCGGGCGCGCTGCTCGCCGCCTGGATGCGCTGGCGCGGCGCCGCCTGGCCCTCGCGGGTGCAGTGGCGCAATGCCCTCGTGGTCGGCGCGTTGATGCTGGGCGGCGGCATGGGCGGCACGGCCCATGCCGAAGTGTCGATCGGCTCGGGGCTGGTGGTGGCCTTCATCGCGGTGGTGCCGCTGCTGATCGCATTGCTCAACCTGATCTGGGGCGTGAAGCCGACGCGCATGGAAGCCATGGGCATTGCGCTCGGCCTCGTGGGCGTTCTGATGCTGACGCAAGGCAGCGGCTTCCAGTCGTCGCCCGCGGGACTGGTGGCGATTTCGATTGCCTGCGTCTGCTGGTCGATGGGCAGCGTGCTGAGCCAGCGCAGCCTGCCGCTCGCGCCCGGCGCGATGGGCTTTGCAAGCGAAATGATCTGCGGCGGCGTCGTGCTGCTGGTGCTCGCGGCGATCTCCGGCGAGCAGCTGGTGTGGCCGCCGCAGCCCGAGGCCGCTGCGGCCTGGCTGTACCTCGTGGTGTTCGGCTCGCTGATCGCGTTCAACGCCTACATGGTGCTGCTCGCGAAGGCGCCCGCTGCATTGGCCGCGAGCTACACCTTTGTCAATCCGGTGATCGCGATGCTGCTGGGCGTATGGATTGCCAACGAGACCGTCACGCGCTTCGAGTGGTACGCGGTGGCCGTCGTGCTGGCCGGTGTTCTGCTGCTGCTGTTCAAGCGTCCGCAGAAGACGCAAGAGAGCTGAACCCCGCGCCGTTCAGGCGCCCGGGCGGCGCCAGAAAGCCAGCGTGGCCGCCAGCAGCCACATGCCCGCCGCGCAGCTGCGGTTCAGCGCCTTGAGGCCGCGGCGCGAGAGCCAGCGCACGGCCTGCGTGCCGGCGGCCGCATAAGCCAGCATCACGCAGGTGTCGAGCGCCACGAAGATCGAGCCGAGCAGCAGGTACTGCGCGCCCTGCGGCTTGGCGATGTCGATGAACTGCGGCAGGAAAGCGGCGAAGAACAGCACCGTCTTGGGGTTCGACAGCGCCACCAGCAGGCTGCGCATGAGCGCGACCCGGCCATGCGGGCGAACCTCGATGGCGGACTTGGCCAGCGCCGCGCCGAGGTCGGTCGCCTCACTGCGCCACAGCTTGACGCCGAGCCAGACCAGGTAGGCGACACCCGCCACGCGAATCGCGTTGAAGAGCAGTTCCGATGCGGCCAGCAGCGAGCCGAGTCCGAGCGCGACCACCGCGATCAGCGTGACGCTCCCGAGCGACGCGCCGGCAATGCCCCAGCTCGCGCGCCGCATGCCGCCGTCGATGCCATTGGACAGCGCCAGCAGCATCGTCGGGCCGGGAATCACGGCCAGGGCGAGCGAGGCGACGACGTAGATGAACAGGGTGTCGAGGGTCATGGCTTGGCGGCGGGTGGGCGGTGTTGCGAGGCGGCGCGGGCACGCGCCAGCGCGGCTTCGACGATGGATCGCTTGCGCGTGTCGGCGGCCTGCGGTTCGGCGATGGCGGGCGCTTCTTCCTTGCCCTTGTGCTTGTCGGCACGGCGATGCTCGCCATGCAGCTTGTAGCGCTGCAGCGCAGCCTCGGCCTGTGCCTGCGACCAGGCCTGCCAGCCGCTGCGGCCCGGCGTCTCGACCTCGAGCGAGATGCAATCGACAGGGCAGACCGGAATGCAGAGCTCGCAACCGGTGCAGTGCGCTTCGATCACGGTATGCATGCGCTTGTTGATGCCCACGATGGCGTCGGTCGGACAGGCATCGAGGCAGAGCGTGCAGCCGATGCACCACGCCTCGTCGATGACCGCCATGGCGCGCGGCCCTTCGGTGCCGAACTGCGGGTCGAGCGGCTGCGCCTCGCGGCCGGTGAGCCGCGCCAGCCTGGCAACACCTTCGGCGCCGCCGGGCGGGCACTGGTTGATGCCCGCCTGGCCGTCAGCCACGGCTTGTGCATACCCTGCGCAATCGGGGTAGCCGCAACGTGTGCACTGCGTCTGCGGCAGTGCATCGTGGATGCGTGCGGCCAGTCCGTTCACTTCCTGCGTGCCGCGGGCTTCTTGGCGGGGGCCGCCGCCACCGCCTTCCCGGCTCTGGCGCTCTTCGCGGCTGCAACGGCCGCCGTGTTCCGCCCCGGCTTGATCCGGTCTTCGGCCGGCAGGCTTTCGCGTGCACCGGCGCGGCGCTGGGGCTGGTCGTGGGCCGCGATGAACTTCTGTACCTTGGGGTAGACCAGCTCGCGCCAGCGGCGGCCGCTGAAGATGCCGTAGTGGCCCGCGCCCTTGACTTCGTAGTGTTCGCGCTGCGCGTCGTCAATGCCGGTGCACAGGCTGTGCGCAGCCTCGGTCTGCCCCGAGCCCGAAATGTCGTCGAGTTCGCCTTCGATGGTCAGCAGCGCGGCCGAATGGATGTCCTGCGGATGCACGCGCTCGATCTGGCCCTTGGGGTTCCTGACATCCCAGGTGCCGTTGACCAGGTCGAATTCCTGGAACACGGTGCGGATGGTGTCGAGGTAGTAATCGGCGTCCATGTCGAGCACGGCGTTGTACTCGTCGTAGAACTTGCGATGGGCCTCGGCGCTGGCGTCGTCGCCCTTGATGAGGTCCTTGAAGTAGTCGTAGTGGCTCGAGGCGTGGCGGTCGGGGTTCATGGCCACGAAGCCCGTGTGCTGCAGGAAGCCCGGATACACGCGGCGGCCTTCACCCGGGAAGCCCTGCGGTACGCGGTAGATCACGTTGTTCTCGAACCACTCGAAGCTCTTGTTCATCGCGAGGTTGTTCACCGCGGTGGGCGACTTGCGCGCGTCGATGGGGCCGCCCATCATCGTCATGGTGAGGGGCAGCGGCTCGCCGCGGGTGGCCATCAGCGAGACGGCCGCCAGCACCGGCACGGTCGGCTGGCACACGCTCACGACGTGGCAGTTGCCGTACTCGGCCTGCAGGCGGCGGATGAACTCCTGCACGTAGTTGACGTAGTCGTCGAGGTGGAACTCGCCCTCCGACATGGGCACGAGACGCGCATTCTTCCAGTCGGTGATGTAGACCTTGTGGTCCTGCAGCATGGTGCGCACCGTGTCTCGCAGCAGCGTGGCGTAGTGGCCCGACAGCGGCGCCACGATCAGCACCACGGGTTGGCTCTTGAGCGTCTTGAGGATGTGCGGCTCGTCGGTGAAGCGCTTGAAGCGGCGCAGTTCGCAGAAAGGCTTGTCGAGCTCGACGACCTCCTGGATGACCACGTCTTCGCCCTCGACCTTGACGGACTTGATGTTGAACTCCGGCCTCTCGTAGTCCTTGCCGAGGCGATAGAGCAGGTCATAGCCTGCCGCCATGCGCTGCGCCATGGGCAACTGGCCCCACACCGCGCCTTGGCCATAAAGCTTGGAAGCTGCTTGGGCGAAGTCCGAAAATGGTTCCATCAGGGAACGCTGGGCTTCGTAGAGTTGATAAAGCATGGCTGGTCTTGGAGTGAATGTTGCAGTGCAATATATCAGCGCATTTGTCGGGTTGAAGGGGGGCCTAACCCCTACATCAACACCGCCGCAAGGGTTGTTTCTGGCCCAGGATGTGAAGGAATTCTCGAAGTCGGATTCCTTCACACTTTTGCCGTCACCTAAACGACTTTGGCAATCGACGCGCAGACGTAGTCGATGTTCTTGCTGTTGAGCGCCGCCACGCACATGCGGCCGGTGTCGGTGCCGTACACGCCGAACTCGTTGCGCAGGCGCACCATCTGGTCCTTGTTGAGGCCCGAGTAGCTGAACATGCCGATCTGCGTGGTGATGAAGCTCATGTCTTCCTTCACGCCCGCGGCCTTCAGGCCGTCGACCAGCTTCTGGCGCATGGCCTTGATGCGCACGCGCATTTCGCCGAGTTCCTTTTCCCACAGGGCGCGCAGCTCGGGGTTGCCGAGCACCGCGGCCACCACGGCGCCGCCGTGGATCGGCGGGTTGCTGTAGTTGGTGCGGATCGCGATCTTGAGCTGCGACAGCACGCGGCCGGCTTCTTCCTTGCTTTCGCACAGTACCGAGAGAGCGCCCACGCGTTCGCCATACAGGCTGAAGCTCTTGGAGAAAGAGGTCGAGACGAAGAAGGTCAGACCCGCATCGACGAACTTGGCAACGGCCGCGCCGTCTTCTTTCAGGCCATAGCCGAAGCCCTGGTAGGCCATGTCGAGGAAGGGCACCAGGCCCTTGGCCTTGACCGTGGCGACGACCTGGTCCCACTGCTCGGACGTGATGTCGTAGCCGGTCGGGTTGTGGCAGCAGGCGTGCAGCACGACGACGGTGCCGGCCGGCGCCGCATTCAGGGCGGACAGCATGCCGTCGAAGTTCACGCCGCGCTTGGCCGCATCGTAGTAGGGGTAGCTGTCGACCTCGAAGCCCGCATTGGTGAACAGGGCGCGATGGTTTTCCCAGCTCGGGTCGCTGATCAGCACCTTGGCCTTGGGGTTGAGCTTCTTGAGGAAGTCGGCGCCGACCTTGAGGCCGCCGGTGCCGCCGATGGCCTGGATGGTGGCCACGCGGCCCGATTGCACGGGCTCGCTGTCGGCGCCGAAGACCAGGCCCTTGACCGCGTTGTCATATGCCACGATGCCGTCGATCGGCAGGTAGCCGCGCGCGGTCGGCGCCTTCATCATGTTCTGTTCGGCCGCCTGAACGCACTGGAGCAGCGGCAGCTTGCCGTTGTCGTCGTAGTAGACGCCCACGCCGAGGTTGACCTTGTTGGGGTTGGTATCGGCTGCAAACTGCTCGTTGAGGCCGAGGATCGGGTCGCGCGGTGCCATTTCGACCGCGGTGAACATAGACATGGAAAGGTCCTTTGGGATGAAAGCTTCGCTGCAACCGGAGGAGGCTTTATGCTTTCCGGTTGCCTTGAATTTTACCGGTGCCATCGCCACCTGTCGGGAACAGCCATGCCAGAGAACAACGAAGCCATAGCAGACCTGAAGAAACTGGACCCGATCGGTCCGGCCAAGCAGGGCGAATTCATCAAATACCCCGGTTCGCCTTTCGAACTTTTCCAGCCCTACCCACCGGCCGGAGACCAGCCGAAGGCCATCGACGGGCTGGTCGAGGGCGTGCTCGACGGCGAGGTGTTCCAGACGCTGCTGGGCGTCACGGGGTCGGGCAAGACCTTCACCATGGCCAACGTGATTGCGCGCTTGGGCCGCCCGGCCATCGTGTTCGCGCCCAACAAGACGCTGGCGGCGCAGCTCTACAGTGAATTCCGCGAGTTCTTCCCGAAGAACGCGGTGGAATACTTCGTGAGCTACTACGACTACTACCAGCCCGAGGCCTACGTGCCGCAGCGCGACCTGTTCATCGAAAAGGACTCGTCGATAAACGAGCACATCGAGCAGATGCGGCTGTCGGCCACCAAGAGCGTGCTGGAGCGGCGCGACACGGTCATCGTGGCCACGGTGAGCGCCATCTACGGCATCGGCACGCCCGAGGATTACACGCAGATGCGTTTCATCATGCGGGTGGGCGACAAGATCGGCCAGCGCGACGTGATCGGGCGGCTGATCCGCATGCAGTACACCCGCAACGAGCAGGACTTTTCGCGCGGCACCTTCCGTGTGCGCGGCGACACCATCGACGTGTTTCCGGCCGAGCACAGCGAATTGGCCATCCGCATCGAGCTGTTCGACGACGAGATCGAGACGCTGCAGCTGTTCGACCCCGCTCACAGGCCGCATCCGCCAGAAGATCCCGCGTTTCACGGTGTACCCGTCGAGCCACTACGTGACGCCGCGCGACAAGGTGCTGGGCGCGGTCGAAACCATCAAGATCGAACTGGCCGGGCGGCTCAAGGAATTTGTGAGCCAGGGCAAACTGGTGGAGGCGCAGCGCCTGGAGCAGCGCACCCGCTTCGACCTGGAGATGCTGGCAGAGATCGGCCACTGCAAGGGCATCGAGAACTACTCGCGCCACCTGTCGGGCGCCGCGCCGGGCGAGCCGCCGGCCACGCTCACGGACTACCTGCCGAAGGACGCGCTGATGTTCCTCGACGAGAGCCATCAGATGATCGGCCAGCTCAACGCCATGTACAGCGGCGACCGGGCGCGCAAGACCACGCTGGTCGAGTACGGCTTCCGGCTGCCCTCGGCAATGGACAACCGGCCGCTCAAGTTCGAAGAATTCGAAAAGCGCATGCGGCAGGCGATCTTCGTCTCGGCCACGCCGGCGCAGTACGAAAAAGACCATTCGGGCAATGTCGTCGAGCAGCTGGTCCGGCCGACCGGCCTGATCGACCCCGAGGTGGAGGTGCGCCCCGCCACGCACCAGGTCGACGACGTGCTGGGCGAGATCCGCATCCGCGTCGAGAAGAGCGAACGCGTGCTGATCACCACGCTCACCAAGCGCATGGCCGAGCAGCTGACCGATTACCTGAGCGACAACGGCGTGAAGGTGCGCTACCTGCACAGCGATGTCGACACCGTCGAGCGGGTGGAAATCCTGCGCGACCTGCGGCTGGGCAGCTTCGACGTGCTGGTGGGCATCAACCTGCTGCGCGAAGGCCTGGACATTCCCGAGGTGTCGCTGGTCGCCATTCTCGATGCCGACAAGGAGGGCTTCCTGCGCGCCGAGCGCTCGCTGATCCAGACCATCGGCCGCGCGGCCCGCAACCTGAACGGCAAGGCCATCCTCTATGCCGACCGGATGACCGAATCGATGAAGAAGGCCATTGGCGAAACCGAGCGCCGCCGCGCCCGGCAGATTGCCCACAACGAGGCCAATGGCATCACCCCGCGCAGCATCGTCAAGCAGGTGCGCGACCTGATCGACGGCGTCTACAGCGAAAAGACCGGCAAGGAAATGGCCAAGCTGGACCTGGAGCGCGCCAAGGTCGAGGACATGAGCGAAAAGGACATCGCCCGCGAGATCAAGCGGCTCGAAAAGCTCATGATGGAGCACGCCCGCAATCTCGAATTCGAGAAGGCGGCGCGGGTGCGCGACCAGCTGGCGCTGCTGCGGGAGCAGGCTTTTGGCGCCTCCGGCGGGGACAATATCGCGATCCTGCCGTCGTAGGCCGGGATTCCGGGTTCTTCAAGCGGTTTCCGCAGGGGTTTACCCGAGCAGACTCCAGGGCCTTCTGCTATACTTGACCGAAATACTCAACAACAAAAAAGAACTTCGCGATGAAGAACCGATCCCACCGGCTGGTTCACCAGCGCCAGGGGGTCGGGCAGGGCGGAGACGAAGTCACCGCGGCCCTGGGCCACGGTGTCATTTCAACGGTAAGCACTTGAAGGAGCTTGCGATGCGTCTCACTACCAAAGGCCGTTTTGCGGTCACAGCAATGATCGACCTGGCGCTGCGCCAGAATACCGGTCCGGTCACGCTGGCTGCGATCAGCCAGCGGCAGCAGATTTCGTTGTCGTATCTCGAACAGCTGTTCGGCAAACTGCGCCGCCACGAGCTGGTCGAGTCGACCCGCGGCCCTGGCGGCGGCTACAGCCTCGGCCGCAAGGCTGCGGATATCACCGTCGCAGACATCATTGTTTCCGTCGATGAGCCCATCGATGCCACGCAATGCGGCGGCAAGGAAAACTGCCTCGGCGAAGCCGGCCGCTGCATGACGCACGAGCTCTGGGCCTCGCTGAACCAGCGCATGGTCGAGTTCCTCGATTCCGTCACGCTGCAGAAGCTGGTCGACGACCAGATCGCCAAGGGCGTGCAGATCGAGAACAAGCCGGTCGTCAAGCGCGCCATTTCCGCGCAGCCGGTGGTCAAGCCGATTCGCGTGAACGCGCCCAACTCGGTGTTTGCCCTCGGCAACGCCTTCGCGAAGTCCTGAAGCCGTGGAGCGCCTTCGGGCGCTGCCACCAGAAGCCCAGATCAACGAAACAACCCCACGCCAGCCCGAGCCAGCCATGGACGTCACTCCTCATTTCCCGATCTATCTCGATTACGGCGCCACCACGCCGGTCGACCCGCGCGTGGTCGATGCCATGATCCCCTGGTTGCGCGAGCATTTCGGCAACCCGGCGTCGCGCAGCCATGCCTGGGGCTGGGAGGCTGAAGAGGCGGTCGAGAAGGCGCGCGGCCAGGTGGCTGACCTGATCAGTGCGGATCCTCGCGAAATCGTGTGGACGTCGGGTGCGACCGAGTCGATCAATCTCGCGCTCAAGGGCGCGGCCCAGTTCTACAAGGGCAAGGGCAAACACCTCATCACCCTGAAGACCGAGCACAAGGCCGTGCTCGACACCATGCGCGAACTCGAGCGCCAGGGCTTCGAGGTCACCTACCTCGACGTCGAGGAAAACGGCCTTGTCGACCTTGAGAAGTTCAAGGCCGCCATTCGCCCCGACACCATCCTGGCCAGCGTGCTGTTCGTGAACAACGAAATCGGCGTGATCCAGGACGTGGTCGCGCTCGGCAATGCCTGCCGCGAAAAGGGCGTCATCTTCCACGTCGATTCGGCCCAGGCCACCGGCAAGGTCGACATCGACATCACGAAGCTGCCCATCGACCTGATGAGCCTCGCCTCGCACAAGACCTACGGCCCCAAGGGCATCGGCGCGCTGTACGTGCGTCGCAAGCCGCGCATTCGGCTCGAAGCACAGATGCACGGTGGTGGTCACGAGCGCGGCATGCGTTCGGGCACGTTGCCCACGCATCAGATCGTCGGCATGGGCGAGGCGTATCGCATCGCCAAGCTCGAGATGAAAGACGATATCGCTCATGCGCGCCGCCTGCAGCAGCGTCTGCTGAACGGCCTGAAGGATGTCGAACAGGTGTTCATCAACGGCGACCTCGAGCGCCGCGTGCCGCACAACCTGAACATGAGCTTCAACTACGTCGAAGGCGAGTCGCTGATCATGGGCATCAAGGGCCTGGCGGTGTCGTCGGGTTCGGCCTGCACCTCGGCCAGCCTCGAGCCCAGCTATGTGCTGCGCGCCCTGGGCCGCAGCGACGAACTGGCCCACAGCAGCCTGCGCATGACCATCGGCCGATTCACGACCGAAGAAGAAATCGACTACGCCATTTCGACCATCAAGCACAACGTTGCCAAGCTGCGCGAGTTGAGCCCGCTGTGGGAGATGTTCCAGGACGGCGTCGACATCAGCACGATCCAGTGGTCGGCCCACTGACGCATTGAACAAAGTTTGAGAGGTACACCATGGCATATTCATCCAAGGTCATCGACCACTACGAAAATCCCCGCAACGTCGGCTCCTTCGAAAAGGGCGACGACTCGGTCGGCACCGGCATGGTCGGCGCGCCGGCCTGCGGCGACGTCATGAAGCTGCAGATCAAGGTCAATCCGGAAACCGGCGTGATCGAAGACGCGCGCTTCAAGACCTATGGCTGCGGCTCGGCCATTGCCTCGTCATCGCTCGTGACCGAATGGGTCAAGGGCAAGACGCTCGACGAAGCCGCGGCACTCAAGAACGCGCAGATCGCCGAAGAACTGGCGCTGCCGCCCGTCAAGATCCACTGCTCGATCCTGGCCGAAGACGCCATCAAGGCCGCCGTGAGCGACTACAAGGCCAAGCACGGCGCCAAGGCGGCAGAAGCCGAGCCCTCGGCAGTCCACTGACATGGCCGTTACGCTGACCGAAGCCGCTGCGCGCCACGTCACCCGCTACCTCGGCAAACGGGGCAAGGGCGTGGGCGTGCGGCTGGGCGTGAAGACCACCGGCTGCTCCGGCCTGGCCTACAAGCTCGAGTACGTGGACGAATTCGCGCCTGAAGACGTGGTGTTCGAAGACCACGGCGTGAAGGTGCTCGTCGACCCCAAGAGCCTGGCCTATATCGACGGCACGCAGCTCGACTTCGTGCGCGAAGGCCTGAACGAAGGCTTCAAGTTCATCAATCCGAACGAGCGCGACCGTTGCGGCTGCGGGGAAAGCTTTCGCATCTGATGCACCGTCGCTGACAGCGACCACAGCCGCCACCATGTCATGTGCTGGCGGTTTTTTCTTGCCATGAACCTGAACGACACCGACTTTCAACTGTTCGCCGTCCCCGCGACCTTCGCGCAGGACCGTGCCGCACTCGACGCGCGCTGGAAAGAGCTGCAGCGCGAGGCGCATCCGGACCGCTTCGCCGCGCAGGGGGCTGCGGCGCAGCGCGTGGCCATGCAGTGGTCGGTGCGCATCAACGAGGCCTACCAGCGGCTCAAGGATCCGATCCGGCGGGCCAGCTACATCTGCGAACTCAACGGTGCACCGCTGAACGCCGAGAACAACACCGCGATGCCGCCCGATTTCCTGATGCAGCAGATGGAATGGCGCGAAGCGCTCGACGATGCTCACGACATTGCCGCGGTCGCGCAGCTGCAGGCCGAAGTCGAGGCCGGGCGTGCCCGGGCGCTGTCGTCGCTCGATTGGCTGATCGACGAAAAGGGCGATTACCCGGCCGCCGCGCAGCAGGTGAGAGCCCTCATGTTCATTGAGCGCTTCGGACAGGACGTCGAAGCCAAATTCGATCAGTTGGGACAATAGTCCGTTATGGCTCTTCTTCAAATTTCCGAACCCGGCCAGGCGCCCGACCCGCATCAGCGCCGCATTGCCGTGGGCATCGACCTCGGCACCACGCATTCGCTGGTGGCCGCGGTGCGCAACGGCGTGGCCGAATGCCTGCCGGACGACCAGGGCCGCGTGATCCTGCCTTCGGCCGTGCGCTACCTCGACACGGAGCGGCGCCAGATCGGCTTCGATGCGCTCGCCGCGCGCGCGCAGGATGCCGCGAACACCATCACCTCGGTCAAGCGGCTCATGGGCCGCGGGCTGGCCGACATCGCGAACCGCGCGTCGATGTCGTACCGTCTGGTGGACGAGGGCGGCATGGTCAAGGTGCAGACGGCCGCGGGCATCAAGTCGCCGGTGGAGATCAGCGCCGAGATCCTGGCCACCTTGCGCTACCGCGCCGAAGACACCTTCGACGATGAGCTCTACGGCGCCGTCATCACCGTGCCGGCCTACTTCGATGAAGGCCAGCGCCAGGCCACCAAGGACGCCGCGCAGCTCGCCGGCCTCAACGTGCTGCGCCTGATCAGCGAGCCCACGGCCGCGGCCATTGCCTACGGCCTGGACAACGGGAGCGAAGGCGTCTACGCCGTCTACGACCTGGGCGGCGGCACCTTCGACATCTCGATCCTGCGGCTCACGCAGGGCGTGTTCGAGGTCATTGCCACGGGCGGCGACTCGGCCCTGGGCGGAGACGACTACGACCACGCGCTCGCCGATTTCGTGCTCGCGCAAACCGGCCTGCAGGTGGGCAGCGACGCCGACAGGGCCGCCGTCCTGGTGGCGGCCCGTGCGGCCAAGGAGGCGCTGACCGACGCCGACTCCGTGGCGTTCCACGCCGAGCTTGCCGGCGGCCCCGCCCGCTTCGATCTGGCGCGCGCGCATTTCGATGCCGCCACCAAAGCGCTCACCGACCGCACGATCGCAGCGGTTCGCAAGGCGCTGCGCGACGCGAAGCTCAAGCCCGATGATCTGCAGGGCATCGTGCTGGTCGGCGGCTCCACCCGCATGCCGCAGATCCGCCGCGCCGTCGCCGAGTTCTTCGGCCGCGAGCCGCTCATCAACCTGAACCCCGACGAAGTGGTGGCGCTCGGCGCCGCCATCCAGGCCAACCAGCTGGCCGGCAACAACGGTGCGGGTGATCTGCTGCTGCTCGACGTGATCCCGCTGTCGCTGGGCATCGAAACCATGGGCGGACTGGTCGAGCGCATCGTGCCGCGCAACCAGACCATTCCCACCGCGATGGCGCAGGACTTCACCACCTACCAGGACGGGCAGACCGCTCTTGCGCTGCATGTGGTGCAGGGCGAACGCGACCTGGTCGCCGATTGCCGCAGCCTGGCGCGCTTCACGCTGCGCGGCATCCCGCCGATGGCGGCGGGTGCGGCGCGCATCCGCGTGACCTTCACCGTCGATGCCGATGGCTTGCTGAGTGTCGGCGCCAAGGAGCAGGGAAGCGGCGTGGAGGCCAGCGTGACGGTCAAGCCTTCGTACGGGCTCTCGGACGACCAGATCGCGACCATGCTGCAGGAGAGCTTTTCCACCGCGCAGCAGGACATGCAGGCGCGCGCGCTGGTGGAGGCGCGCGTGGATGCCGAGCGCATGCTGCTTGCCACGCAGAGCGCGCTCGATGCGGACGGCGATCTGCTGAGCGAAGAAGAGCGCGCAGTCATCGATGCGTCGATGGCGAAGCTGCGCGAAGCCGCCAAAGGCGACGATGCCGCGGCCATCGAAGGCGCCACCAAGGCGCTGGCGAACGACACCGAAGCCTTCGCTGCCCAGCGCATGAACGCGGGCATTGCGCGAGCACTCTCCGGCCGCAAGCTCGAATCCCTCTAAGAACAACATGCCCACCATCAAGATCTATCCGCATCCCGAGTATTGCCCGCAAGGCGCCGAGATCACGGCGCCGGCCGGCACCTCGATCTGCGAGGCGCTGCTCGACAACCACATCAACATCGAGCACGCCTGCGAGATGAGCTGCGCCTGCACCACCTGCCACGTGGTGGTGCGCCAGGGCTTCAATTCGCTGAACGAGGCCGAGGAAGGCGAGGAAGACCTGCTCGACCGCGCCTGGGGCCTGGAGCCACAATCGCGCCTCAGCTGCCAGGCGATCCTGGCGCAGGAAGATGTGACGATCGAGATTCCCAAATACTCGATCAACCACGCGAAGGAAAATCACTGATGTCGCGCCAGATCGTCCTCGACACCGAAACCACCGGCCTTTCCGCCGAGAACGGCGACCGCGTCATCGAGCTCGGCTGCGTGGAGCTTTTCGCGCGCAAGCTCACCGGCAACGACCTGCACATCTACTTCAATCCCGAGCGCGAGAGCCATGAGGACGCGCTCAAGGTGCACGGCCTCACGACCGATTTCCTGCGCGACAAGCCGAAGTTCGCCACGCTGGCCAACGACATCGTCGAATATCTGCGCGGCGCCGAGCTGATCATCCACAACGCGGCCTTCGACGTCGGCTTTCTCAACAAGGAGCTCGAGCTGGCCGGCCTGCCGCCGCTGCGCAGCTTCGTCGGCGAGGTGACCGACACACTGGCCATGGCCAAGCTGGTCTACCCGGGCAAGCGCAACTCGCTCGATGCGCTGTGCGACCGCTTCGGCGTCGATCGCTCGAACCGCACCTTCCACGGCGCCAAGCTTGATGCGCAGCTGCTGGCCGACGTGTACATCAACCTCACGCGCGGCCAGGATGCGCTGCTGATCGACGTGGCCTCCAACGAGCCGGCACAGGGCACCACGGTGGTGGCCATCGACCTGAGCCAGTTCGAGCTGCCGGTGATCATGGCGGCCGAGCAGGAGCTCGCGGCGCACGAAGCGGTGTTGTCGCAGCTCGACAAATCCAGCAACGGACGCACGCTGTTCCGGCAAAACGGCTGAAATGCTGTGGCATAATCGAAGGCTTCGCGCAACGCGATTAATTCCAAGGCACTGCACGCGCGGTGCCAAGGGTTGAAAGGGCGGTTAGCTCAGGGGTAGAGCACAGCATTCACACTGCTGGGGTCGGAGGTTCGAAACCTCCACCGCCCACCAATTTCCCAAGATAAAAGCGATTTGGATTGTCCAGGTCGCTTTTTTGTTTTCCGGGCCACTTCCTGCGGCGCCGAATATCGACGCGCACCTGTCGGCTCGTGCTGACGCCAACTGCCGCCACGCACCGGCTGCGTTCCTGAACCCATGGCATAGAACCGGGGAAAGGAGAGCACCATGGCCACCCATCCCGATCTTCCGACCCCGGTCACGCCGGATCTGCCTGTGGAGCCCGACGAAGGGCCGAGCACGCCGCCGGACGAGCCGACCGATCCCGAGCCGCCTCCCACCTCGTCCTGAATTCGCCGCGCGAGCCGCGCTAAGCTCGCGCCATGGATGAATTCGATTGCGCCGTCATCGGCGGCGGTGTAGTGGGGCTGGCCGTGGCGCGCGCCTTGGCGCTCGCGGGCCGGGAGGTGGTTGTGCTGGAAGCCGAAGGTGCCATTGGCACCGGCACCAGTTCGCGCAACAGCGAGGTGATTCATGCGGGCATCTACTACCCGCAGGGCTCACTTAAGGCCAGGCTTTGCGTCGAGGGCAAGGCGGCGCTTTATGCCTATGCGGCAGAGCGCGGCGTGCCCCACCAGCGCTGCGGCAAGCTCATCGTGGCGACCTCGGCAGAGCAGGTGGCCCAGCTCGAAGTCATCCGCGCCAAGGCGGCCGCCAACGGTGTCGACGACCTCGTGCTGCTGACCGCGCAGCAGGCCATGGCCATGGAGCCGCAACTGCATTGCGTGGCGGCCCTGCATTCGCCGAGCACCGGCATCGTCGACAGCCATGCGCTGATGCTGAGCCTGCTCGGCGACCTGGAGAACGCGGGCGGCATGCTGGCACTGAAATCGCCCATCGCCCGTGCGGAGTGCGGCCAGGGCGCTATCGTCCTGGTAGCGCAAGACGGAACGGCGCTGCGCTGCAATACCGTGGTCAATGCAACCGGCCTGCTTGCGCCCGATCTGGCCCGCCGCTTCGAAGGACTGCCGGAAGCCGCCGTGCCCACCGCGTACTTTGCCAAGGGCAGCTATTTCACGCTGTCGGGGCGCGCGCCATTCACACGCCTCGTCTATCCGGTGCCCGAGCCTGGCGGACTGGGTGTGCACCTGACGATCGATCTGGGCGGGCAAGCCAAGTTCGGGCCCGATGTGCAATGGGTGGAATCGGCCGATGACCTGGTGGTGGATCCGGCGCGCGGCAACGGCTTCTACGC
The DNA here is from genome assembly GCF_030815975.1 of Variovorax paradoxus. Lineage (NCBI taxonomy): Bacteria > Pseudomonadati > Pseudomonadota > Betaproteobacteria > Burkholderiales > Comamonadaceae > Variovorax > Variovorax paradoxus. The sequence goes on along the minus strand of NZ_JAUSXL010000002.1, from coordinate 5,155,590 downwards.
CGAAGTGCGAAAGTACTGGCCCGCGCTGCCCGACGGGGCACTGATTCCCGGCTACGCGGGCATGCGGCCCAAGATCTCGGGCCCGGACGAGCCGGCGCGCGACTTCATGATCGACGGGCCCCAATCGCATGGGGTGCGGGGCCTGGTGAATCTCTTCGGCATCGAGTCGCCCGGGCTCACGAGCAGCCTGGCCATCGGGCGCCACGTCGAGCGCATGCTCGCGTCAGGCTGACGGCGGACGCAATACAGGGGCCATCGCGTGCAGAAGTCTGCATAACTGCAGTGCATGAGGGGCTTTTGTGCCTGTAACATGACACCACGCCATTTGCTGGCGTGAAGCCGCCGGCGCGGTGCCGGTGTCATCACGGAGGAAAGATTCCAATGAGTGCATCCAACAATATTGAAGCGGCAGCCGAAGACATCGCAAGCGACGTGCGTGGCGTGCTGGCCAGCAAGGACCTCGATTCGGTTCCCCACATCAAGGCGCTGCGCCAGCGCATCGACACCAAGCTCGCCATTGCGCGCGAGCTTGCTGCGGAGAAGAGCAAGCTGGCCGCCAAGAAGGCCCGCGAAGCGGCCAACACTGCCAACGCCTACGCCCACGACGAACCGTGGCAGATTGCCGGCGCCGCGCTGGCCGTCGGCGTGCTGGTGGGCCTGCTGCTTGGCCGCCGCTGACCTGAACGCAAGCCGCCGCCGCATCGTTGCTCGCCGAACCGGAGTCGGCGCATGAGATTGCTGTCCCTGTTCGGGCTCGATGCCCGTCTGCGGCGGCTGCGGATCGCTGCGGCCGAAGGCGCGCTGGCCGCCGAAGACCGCGTTCAGCTCCTGCGCATGGCGTGGGAGGACGAGAAGCAGCGCCTCAAGCTGATGCTCGTGCTGGTGGTGGCCGTGCTCGGCCTGACCACGGTGGCGGTGGCATTGCTGTCGATGGCGGTGGTGGTGCATTTCTGGGAAACCCCGCACCGCATCGCGGCGGCGTGGTCAGTGGCCGGCGTTTGGATCCTGCTCTGGCTGGGCGCGGCGCTGGGCCTGTTCCTGACCCTTCGCAATGCCTCGAACAGCTTCATCCCGGCGCGCCACGAATTCGAACGCGACTGGGCCTGGGTCCAGGACAGCTTCGGGCTCGGCAAGGATCCCGACCAGGACGAAGAAGCGCCGCGACCCCCGCGGCCTGCCACGCGCGAAGAATTGCTCGCGCGCATGGAGCGCCAGCGCGAACGCATTGCCACGATGCAGGGCGCGCGGCCGGTGCAGCCCGGTGGTGCAACGGGTGCTTCTTCCGAAGCACCGCCGGCGGATGAATCGGCTGCCGCTGCGGCATTGCGCATTGCCCGTGAGCACCCCGTGGCCACCGGCGTTGCCGCCGCGGTGGCCGTGGTGGTGATCCGTCCCAGGCGGCTGTTGCGCTGGGCCGCCTTCATTGCGCCGGTACTCTGGCGCATGCGCTGAGAGGAAGCGGAGAGAAGCGAAGAAGCGAAGGCTCAGGCGGCGCTGCGACTCTGCAGCAACGCCTGCGCCGCCTCGCGCACGAGCGCCGGGCCGCGGTAGATCAGGCCTGTGTAGATCTGCACCACGTCTGCGCCCGCGGCAATCTTGGCCTTGGCATCGGCCGCGCTCAGGATGCCACCCACCCCCACGATCGGAAAGCCCGGCCCCAGCGCCGCGCGCAGCTGCGAGATCACCCGGTTGCTTGCCTCGCGCACGGGTGCGCCCGAGAGCCCCCCTGCTTCGTCGGCGTGCGGCAGGCCGGCGACCGCCTCGCGCGCCAGCGTGGTGTTGGTGGCGATCACGCCATCCATGCCGTGGCGCTGCAGCGTGGCGGCGATGACGGCAACCTGGCGCTCGTCCAGGTCAGGGGCGATCTTCACGAACAGCGGCACGCGCCGGCGGTTGCGTTCGGCCAGCGCATGGCGGCGCTCGGCGATGGCGCCCAGCAGGGCGTCGAGCGCCTCGTCGCTCTGCAGTGTTCGCAGGTTGGCGGTGTTGGGGCTCGAGATGTTGATGGTCACGTAGTCCGCATGCGGGACCACGCCATCCAGGCAGGCCAGGTAGTCGTCCACCGCTCTTTCGATCGGCGTGGTGGCGTTCTTTCCGATGTTGAGTCCGAGCAGCATCGGCTTCTTGCCGCCGCCGCTGCCGTTTTTGCGGAAGCGCGCCTTCTGCACGTTGGCGAGGAAGGCAGCGAGCCCTTCATTGTTGAACCCGAGCCGGTTGATGAGCGCATCGCGCTGGGGCAGGCGGAACATGCGCGGCTTGGGGTTGCCCGGCTGCGCCTTGGGCGTCACCGTGCCGACCTCGACGAAGCCGAAGCCCATGGCGGCAAAGGCGTCGATGCAGCGGGCGTTCTTGTCGAGCCCGGCGGCCAGGCCCACGCGGTTGGGAAATTCCAGCCCCGCGAGCGTGACCGGATCATCGACGCGCGGCGCGGCATAGGCGCATGCCAGCGGCGTGTTCTGCGTGCGGGCCAGCGCGTCGAGCGTGAGTTCGTGGGCATGCTCCGGGTCGAAGCCGAACAGAAAGGGCCGGGCCAGGCCGTAGAGCGAAGAGGGGAGCAGGGGCATCGGATAATTCTCGGCTTCAATGAGCCAAGGATTCTCCGCGATGACTGCACCCGTTTCCCCTTCTTCCGCCTCAGGCGCCGCAAACGGCGCGGGCGCCATCTCCCAGGACGAGCTCAAGGCGCAGGTCGGCCGCGCCGCGCTGGCCTACGTGGTGAAGGATGAAATCGTCGGCGTGGGCACCGGCTCCACCGTGAACAAGTTCATCGACGCCCTGGCCACGATCAAGGACCAGATCAGGGGAGCGGTGTCCAGCTCGGTGGCGTCGACCGAACGCCTGCGCGCCTTGGGCATTCCGGTGTTCGACAGCAACGAGGTCGAGGAACTCGGCGTCTACATCGACGGCGCCGACGAGATCGACCACCACGGCTTCATGGTGAAGGGCGGCGGTGCAGCGCTCACACGCGAAAAGATCGTCGCGGCGCAGTCGCGGCGCTTCGTCTGCATTGCCGATGTCTCCAAGCTGGTCGGCACGCTCGGTGCCTTTCCGCTGCCGGTGGAGGTGATTCCGATGGCGGCGCGCCGCGTGATGCGGCAGTTCGAAGCCATGGGCGGCATCGCGCAGGTGCGTGAGAAAGACGGCCTGCCGCTCGTGACGGACAACGGCCAGCACATCGTCGACGTGACGGGGCTCCAGATCAGCGATCCGCTCGCCTTCGAATCCGAAGTGAGCCAGTGGCCCGGCGTGGTCACGGTCGGCGTGTTTGCCCACCAGAAGGCCGACGTGTGCCTGCTGGGCACGCCCTCGGGCGTGCAGACGATGCAGTTCGACTGAAGAAAAAGGCCGCCAGCTGTAGCCGGCGGCGGCTGGGTATCAGAACTTGATGCCCGCCGGGTTGCTCGGGCTCGGACCGCTGGGGGCAGGCGTGGGCTGCTGCGGTGCAGGCGCCGGCTGCGCGGGCTCGCGTGCGGCGGGCGCCGGTTGCAGCGCAACCAGGGGCCGGGCCGGCGGATTGCGGTAGCCGGCGGGCAGGCTGTTGCTCTTCGGATATCCCGCGGCGTCCAGGTATTGCGACCATTCGGCGTCCGAGTAACCCTTGAGTTGCTGCGAGCCGATCGTCAGCAGTGGCAGCGAGGACTGGTTGCTCAGGCGCTGCAGCGCCTCGACATCCTGGTTGCTCTTGACGGTGCGCTCCTCGAACGGAATGCCGCGCGTGACGAGCAGTGAACGGGCCGTGCCGCAGGGCGCGCATTCCTCGCTGCTGTACAGGGTCACTGGGTAGCGCTGTGCCACTTGCCGTAACTCGTAGGGCAGGCCGGCGTTGGCCGCAGGCGTGATGCCCGCCTGCGGTGCTGCGGCCGGTTCCGTGCTTGCGGTAGGCGCGCGGTCCGAGAAGGTGACCTTGCCGTTCTTGTCGACATTGCGGTAGATCGGCTGGGCCATCGCGCCTGCGGCGATCAGCAGCAGGGCGACGCCGGACAGGCGATGCAAGGGGGATTTCTTGTGGATCGAATGCATCGCCCGAGTATCGCAAGCTTCAGGCCCGCATCAAGCGGGCTGGGCCTGCGCCATGCCCTGGTGTCGCAGCAGCGCATCAAGCTGGGGCTCGCGGCCGCGGAAAGCCTTGAACGAATCCATGGCGCTGCGGCTGCCGCCGGCTTCGAGGATGGCCTGGCGGTACCTGCGGCCGGTTTCGATGTTCGGCTGGCCGTCGGCACCCACGGTTTCCTCGAAGGCGGCATAGGCGTCGGCGCTCAGCACCTCGGCCCACTTGTAGCTGTAGTAGCCGGCCGCGTAGCCGCCCGAGAAGATGTGGCTGAAGGTGTTCGGCGTGCGGCTGAAAGGCGGCGAAGGCATCACGGCCACCTCGGTGCGCACCTTGCCCAGCAGCGCGAGCACGCCGCCCGGCTGCGCGGTGGCGGCCTGGTATTCGGTGTGCAGCAGCATGTCGAACAGCGAGAACTCGATCTGGCGCAGCGTCTGCAGGCCGCTCTGGAAGTTCTTGGCGGCCGTCATCTTGTCGAACAGGGCGCGCGGCAGCGGCTCGCCGGTGTCGACGTGGGCCGTCATGTGACGCAGCACGTCCCACTCCCAGCAGAAGTTTTCCATGAACTGGCTCGGCAGTTCGACGGCGTCCCACTCGACGCCGCTGATGCCCGACACGTCGCGCTCGTTCACCTGCGTGAGCATGTGATGCAGGCCGTGGCCGAACTCGTGGAAGAGGGTGGTCACGTCGTCGTGCGTGAGCAGGGGCGGCTTGCCGTCGACGCCGCTCGCGAAGTTGCACACGAGCTGCGCCACCGGCGTTTGCAGCACGCCGTCGTCCGGGCGCAGCCAGCGCGCGCGCACGTCGTCCATCCAGGCGCCGCCGCGCTTGGCGGCGCGCGCGGACGGGTCGAGGTAGAACTGGCCGACCTTCTGGCTGCCTTCGGCCGTCTGGCGCTCGATACGGTAGACCTCGACGCTCGGGTGCCACGTGGGCGCGCTGTCGCGGCGAATGGACACCTCGAACAGCGTCTCGACGATCTTGAACAGGCCGGCCATCACCTTGGGCGCCGGGAAGTACTGCTTGACCTCCTGCTCGCTGAAGGCATAGCGCGCTTCCTTCAGTTTCTCGCCGATGTAGCTCCAGTCCCACGCCTGCGGATCGGCGATGCCCAGCTGTTCCGAGGCGAAGGCGCGCAGGTCGGCCAGGTCGCGTTCGCCATACGGCTTGGCCTTGGCCGCGAGATCGCGCAGGAACTTGATCACCTGCTCGGGCGACTCGGCCATCTTGGGCACGACCGAGAGTTCGCCGAAATTCCTGTAGCCGAGCAGCCTGGCTTCTTCTTCGCGCAGCGCGAGGATCTCGTTGATCAATGCCGTGTTGTCGAAGGCCGGATCGCCGAGTTCGCTGGCGCGTGTGACGTACGAGCGGTAGAGCGTTTCGCGCAGCGCGCTGCTCCTGGCGAATTGCATCACGGGCAGGTAGCAGGGCATCTTGAGCGTGAGCTTGTAGCCGTCCTTGCCCTCGGCCTGGGCGGCCGCGCGGGCCGCGCTCACCACGTCTTCGGGCACGCCGTCGAGTTCACCCAGCTGCGCGTAGTACGCGAAGGCGTCGGTGGCGTCGAGCGCGTTCTCGCTGAATTTCTGGCTCAGTTCGGCCTGGCGCTCCTGGATGTCGGCAAAACGCTTCTTCGCGTCGCCCTGCAGTTCCGCGCCGCCGAGCACGAAGTTGCGCACGGCATTCTTGTGCGCCTGGCGCTGCTCGGGGTTGAGGGTGGCCACGTCGATGGCCTTGTACTTGGCATACAGGCGCTCGTCGGAACCCAGGCGGGTCCAGAAGGCGGTCACGCGCGGCATCGCCTCGTTGTAGGCGGCGCGCAACTCTGGCGTGTCGGCCACCGCGTTGAGATGGCCCACGGCGCCCCAGGCCCGGCTGAAGCGCTCGGACGCCACGTCGAGCACCTTGGAGATCGCATTCCAGTCGGCGGGAAAGCCGGCGGCCGTCACGGTCTGCAGCGCCGCCTCGGCCTCGGCCAGCAGGATGTCGACCGCGGGCGCGACGTGCCTGGGCTCGATGCGGTCGAACAGCGGGAGATCTTTGAAGTCGAGGAGGGGGTTGGTCATGGAAATCAATTTGCGGCGCGTTCCGCGGCTTCAAGGGTGTTGAGGAGCAGCATGGCGCGTGTCATGGGGCCCACGCCACCAGGTACGGGGGTGATCCAGCCGGCCACTTCCTTGACAGCGTCGAAATCGACGTCGCCGGCCAGCTTGCCGTCTTCCTTGCGGTTCATGCCCACGTCGATTACGACCGCGCCGGGCTTCACCATGTCGGCGGTCAGGATGTTGCGCTTGCCCACCGCGGCGACGATCACGTCGGCCTGGCGCGTGAGGGCGCCGAGGTCTTGCGTGGCGCTGTGGCAGATGGTCACGGTGGCGCTCCTGGCGAGCAGCATCATGGCCATCGGCTTGCCGACGATGTTGCTGCGGCCGATGACCACCGCATGCTTGCCGCGCAGCTCGTAGCCGATGGATTCGAGCATCTTCATGCAGCCATACGGCGTGCAGGGCCAGAAGCCCGGCGCGCCGGTCATGAGCGCGCCGGCGCTGGCCACGTGGAAGCCGTCCACGTCCTTGGCGGGCGATATCGTCTCGATGACCTTCTGGCTGTCCATGTGCTTGGGCAGCGGCAGCTGGACCAGGATGCCGTGTACCTTGGGGTCGTCGTTGAGCGCGCGGATGCGCTCCAGCAGCTCGGCTTCGCTCATGTCGGCCGGGTAGGTTTCGAGCGTGGCCGCGAGGCCGGTTTCGGTGCTGTCGTTGACCTTGTGCCTGGTGTAGACCTGGCTGGCCGGATCGCTGCCCACGAGGATGATGGAAAGGGCCGGGTTCACGCCACGGGCCTTCAGCGCGGCGGTGCGGCCGGCAACCTCGGCGCGAATGGTTTTGGCGAGGGCGTTGCCGTCGATCAGTTGGGCGGTCATCGGTTTCGATTTTCCAAGTAAAAACGCCCGCTTGCGCAGGCGTGGGGGACATTCGTTGCTATCGGGGGGATAGCCGGGCGTTCGGTCAGGCCTTGGCCGCTGGCGCCGCCTGCCCGAGCGCGATCTTGAGCAGATCGGCCACGGTGTTGGCGTTGAGCTTTTCCATGATGTTGGCGCGGTGCGCCTCGACCGTCTTGATGCTGATGCCGAGGTCGTCGGCAATCTGCTTGTTCAGGCGGCCGGCGACGATGCGCTCGAGCACCTGGGCCTCGCGGCCGGTGAGCTTGGACAGCAGCGCATCGCGGCTGGCCGACTGCTGGTGCTGGGTGAAGGCTCCGCGCGCATGCTCGAGCATGCGCTCGACCAGCGTGACGAGCTCTTCGTCGTTGAAAGGCTTCTGGATGAAATCCATGGCGCCTTTCTTCATGCTGTCGACCGCCATCGGCACGTCGCCGTGGCCGGTGATCACCACGATGGGCAGCGGGGAGCGCCGTTCGATCAGCCGGTCCTGCAGCTCGAGGCCGGTCATGCCGGCCATTCGGATGTCGACGATCAGACAGGCGACTTCGCGCGGGTCGTATCGCGAGAGAAAGGACTCGGCCGAATCGAAGCAGCGAACCCTGTAGTCCTTGCCCTCGAGCAGCCATTGCAGCGAATCTCGCACGGCTTCGTCGTCATCGACGACATAGACAGTGCCCTTCTTCGGAATCAAACTCATGCAGGTACCTTTGCCTCGTCGCTTGCTACGGAACTGGGAGCGTCCAACACCGGAATCCAGAAGGAAAAACGGCATCCGATCACATCCGGACCATTGTAGATGTTCTCCGCCTGCATCCTGCCCCGATGGGACTCGACGATGGTGCGGCAGAGGTTCAAACCGATGCCCATGCCTTCCGGCTTGGTAGAGAAAAAGGCTTCATACAGCCGGTCCATCACCTCGGGGGCCAGGCCCTTGCCGGTGTCCTGCACCGAGAACTCGATGGCGTTGTGGCCCTCGATCACCTTGGGCAGCACGCGCAGTTCGACGCTGCGGCGCGCGAGCGGTCGCTCGGCAATGTCGATGGACTCGGCCGCGTTCTTCAGCAGGTTGACCATCACCTGCTCGATCAGGATCGGGTCCACCTGCACCACCGGCAGCCGCGCGGCCACGTAGTGGTTGAGCCGCACGTTGCGCCGCCGCAGCTCGATGCCCGCGAGTTCGACCGCTTCGCTGACCATGGTGGACACGTCGGCGGCTGTGCGGTTGGGCTCGCTGCGCTTCACGAACGAGCGGATGCGCTGGATGATCTGCCCCGCGCGCTGCGCCTGCTTGGAGGTTTTCTCCAGTGCCGCGAGCAGCGCCTCGGTGTCGATGGCCTGTCCCTTGATGCGCGACATCATTCCGTTGCAGTAGTTGGTGATGGCCGTGAGCGGCTGGTTGAGTTCGTGCGCCACGCTCGATGCCATCTCGCCCATCGTGATCAGCCGGCTCGCCGCCTGGGCGCGGTCGGCCTGCGCGGCGGCCTGCTCCTCGGCGTCGCGCCGCGGCGTGATGTCGGTGGCAATCACCAGCTGGGCGAGCCGGCCATCCACCCATGTCAGGTAGCGCGAACGCACTTCGAGCCACTTGCCCAGGTGCGGCACGAAGATCTCGTTGTTGGCCGCCTGCGCGGCGGTCAGGGTGTCGATCGGCAGGCCGGCGTACGGGTCGACGTCGTCCAGGCCCTCGTCGTGCGCATTGGAGGCGGGCACGCCGGCTTGCGCGACCATGCCCAGGTGGCCCACGGTGTCGGAGCCGAACCAGAGCCGGTACAGCTTGTTGGCGAACAGCAATTCCTCGCTGCCGATGGGCGCGACCGACACGGCGGCATCGAGTGCTTCGAGCACCGTGGTGAAGCGCTCGTACGAAGCCGACAGCTGCTCGCGAATGCGCGTGGGCTCGGTGATGTCGGTCATCGACGTCATCCAGCCGGTCTGGTGGCCGCGCGCGTCGATCAGCGGCGACACATAGAGCCGGGCGTTGAACACGCTGCCGTTCTTGCGCTTCACGCGCACCTGGAAGCCGCCCGGCAGTGCGCGTCCGTGCAGTTCTTCCTCGAGCCGCTCGTTCATGACTTCGCGGTCCGATTCGAGCCAGTAGGGGAAGGGCGGCGACTGGCCCACCAGCTCGGCTTCGCTCCAGCCCGTCATCGCGCAGAAGGCGGCATTCACGTAGGTGATGCGGCCCTGCAGGTCGAGCACGCGCATGCCGGTGAGCATGGAGTTTTCCATCGCGCGCCTGAAGTTGGTCTCGGCGACCAGCCGCTGCTGGGCCTGCTGGCGCCGCCGGGTGTGGCGCCAGGTGCCGATCAGCATCCAGCTGGTCAGCACGCTGAGCGCGCAGACCAGCCAGAACAGGCCGTTGCCGACCACCCCCTGCGAAGTGCGGTAGGCCTGGGCGCGCAGCACCAGCGCATTGCCGACGGGCGAAACCGGCACCTCGTACTCGTTGGTTCTTTCGGGCCAGGGGAGGAGCCGCCTGCCGCTTTCCCTCAGGTTGACCGTATTGCCCGCGAGCACATTGCCCTTGGCGTCGAGCAGCGAGACCGCATAGCGCGCCTGCACTTCCGACGGCATGCCGTAGCGCAGCAGGCCATCGACCGAAAACTCGCCCAGTACCACGCCCGCGAACAGGCCCTGGTCGAAGAGGGGGATGTGCAGCTGCAGCATCGCCGCCGGATCGCCGCCCGCCGCCGGCTGGGAGAAAACCGGCTGGCGCAGTTCGCGCGCCAGGGCGTAGTTGCTTTCCACGTCGCCCGGGCGCAGCACGTCGCCGATCAGGTGCTGCTGCGCGGGATGCACGCTCGGCGCCGAATAGCCGGCCTTGAAGCGGCGCCTGTCGTCGATCCAGGTGACGGTCTGCAGTTCCGGGAACTGGCTCACCAGCGATTCCGCGCGGCTCGCGAATTCGACCGGGTCGATCTCGCGATTCGAGGCGTCGCGCGCAATGCGCATCAGCTGTTCCTGGCGCTCGAGTAGGCGCAGGCGCATGCGCTGCTGCGCGTATTCGACGTCCCTGCGCACGGACTCCTGCTCGCGCTCGACTTCCTCGGTGCGCAAATACCAGAACGCCGAAACGATGGCGGCCAGAAACAGCAGCACCGCCGCGATCGGCGCCAGCATGGCGACCGCGTCTTGCAGCACCGGCGTTTGCTGGCGCCACCAGCGGCGCCACCACGAGAGCGGAGACGCATTCACGGCGCTGCGGGCAACCGCCAGCGGAGAGGAAAAAGGCATCCTGCGAGTTTAGGTGATGGCCCCTGCGCCAAGGACAGAGGGCCGCAGTGCCATTGATTCCGACGCGGGCGACTTTGTTTCCAAAATATCACATTAAGAAATCTTCATGCACCATTTGAAATAGAAGTATTTCTATGAGAAACTCCCGCGCGGTGATCGAAGAGCGCACTAAATTACAGCCACAGCCCTAAAGGAGAGACAAGCATGTCGGCAAATCCCGAGAACCTGTTCGGCTCGGCCGCGAACGACGCGGACGCCCAGGAAACCCGTGAATGGATGGACGCACTGTCCTCCGTCATCCAGAGCGAGGGACCTGAACGGGCCCACTTTCTTCTCGAGCAGCTGCTCGAACATGCGCGGCAGCACAGCATCGACAAGCCGTTCTCTGCCAATACCGCCTACGTCAACACCATCGAGCCCGACCAGGAAGAGCGCTGCCCCGGCAATCTCGAGATCGAGGAGCGCCTGCGTGCCTACATGCGCTGGAACGCGATGGCGATGGTGGTCAAGGCCAACCGCCTGCATCCGCCCGAAGGCGGCGACCTCGGCGGCCACATCGGCTCCTTCGCCTCGCTGGCGAACATGTTTGGCGCCGGTTTCAACCACTTCTGGCATGCCGAGAGCGAAAACCATGGCGGCGACTGCCTCTATATCCAGGGCCACGTCTCGCCCGGCATCTATGCCCGCGCCTACCTCGAAGGCCGCCTGAGCGAAGAACAACTGCTCAACTTCCGCCAGGAAGTCGACGGCAAGGGCCTTTCCAGCTACCCGCATCCGAAGCTGATGCCCGAGTTCTGGCAGTTCCCGACTGTCTCGATGGGCCTTGGCCCGCTGATGGCCATCTACCAGGCCCGCTTCCTCAAGTACCTGCACGCCCGTGGCATCGCCAACACCGAAAACCGCAAGGTCTGGGTGTTCTGCGGCGACGGCGAAATGGACGAAGTCGAATCGCTGGGCGCCATCGGCCTGGCAGCGCGCGAAGGCCTGGACAACCTGATCTTCGTCATCAACTGCAACCTGCAGCGCCTGGACGGACCGGTGCGCGGCAACGGCAAGATCATCCAGGAGCTCGAAGGCGAATTCCGCGGCTCGGGCTGGAACGTCATCAAGCTGATCTGGGGCAACGGCTGGGATCCGCTGATCGCGCGCGACAAGGAAGGTGCGCTGCGCAAGATCATGATGGAAACCAACGACGGCGACTACCAGGCCTTCAAGGCCAACGATGGCGCCTATGTCCGCAAGCACTTCTTCGGCCGCGACCCGCGCACGCTCGAGATGGTTGCCAAGATGAGCGACGACGACATCTGGCAATTGCGCCGCGGCGGCCACGACTCGCAGAAGGTCTATGCGGCCTTCGACGCGGCCGTGAAGCACAAGGGCCAGCCCACGGTGCTCCTGATCAAGACGGTCAAGGGCTTCGGCATGGGCAAGATCGGCGAGGGCAAGAACAACGTCCACCAGACCAAGAAGCTCAGCGACGAAGACATCATGGCCTTCCGCGACCGCTTCAACATCCCGATTCCGGACAGCAAGATCGCCGAACTGCCTTTCTACAAGCCGGCCGACGACACGCCGGAAATGAAGTACCTGCACGAGCGCCGCAAGGCGCTGGGCGGCTACCTGCCGCACCGCCGCACCAAGGCCGACGAGAGCTTCACGGTCCCCTCGCTCGAAACCTTCAAGTCGGTGATGGAGCCCACGGCCGAAGGCCGCGAGATCTCGACCACGCAGGCCTACGTGCGCTTCCTCACGCAGCTGCTGCGCGACAAGGCGCTGGGCCCGCGCGTCGTTCCCATCCTGGTGGACGAAGCCCGGACCTTCGGCATGGAAGGATTGTTCCGCCAGATCGGCATCTACAACCCTGCTGGCCAGCAGTACACCCCGGTCGATAAGGACCAGGTCATGTACTACAAGGAAGACAAGGCCGGCCAGATCCTGCAGGAAGGCATCAACGAAGCCGGCGGCATGTCCAGCTGGATCGCCGCGGCCACCTCGTACAGCACGAACAACCGCATCATGGTGCCGTTCTACGTGTACTACTCGATGTTCGGCTTCCAGCGCATCGGCGACCTGGCCTGGGCGGCCGGCGACATGCAGGCGCGCGGCTTCCTGCTGGGCGGCACCTCGGGGCGCACCACGCTCAACGGCGAAGGCCTGCAGCACGAAGACGGCCACAGCCACATCCTGGCCAACACCATCCCGAACTGCGTGAGCTACGACCCGACCTTCGCGCACGAAGTGGGCGTGATCCTGCACCATGGCCTCAAGCGCATGGTCGAGAAGCAGGACAACGTCTACTACTACCTCACGCTGCTCAATGAGAACTACCCGATGCCCGGCCTGCAGCCCGGCACCGAAGAGCAGATCATCAAGGGCATGTACCTGTCGAAGCAGGGCCCTGCGCTGAAGGCCAAGTCGCCCACCGTGCAATTGCTGGGCAGCGGCACGATCCTGCGCGAGAGCTTTGCGGCGCAAGCGCTGCTCGAAAAGGACTGGGGCATCTCGGCTTCCGTGTGGAGCTGCCCTAGCTTCAACGAGCTCACGCGCGATGGCCAGGACGCCGACCGCTGGAACCTGCTGCACCCGGACCAGGCGCCGCGCGTGTCCTTCGTGGCCGAGCAGCTCGCGCCCACGACCGGTCCGGTGGTGGCATCGACCGACTACATGAAGGCCTATGCGGAACAGATCCGCCCCTTCATCCCGAAGGGCCGCACCTACAAGGTGCTGGGCACCGACGGCTTCGGCCGCAGCGACTTCCGCAACAAGCTGCGCGAGCACTTCGAAATCAACCGCCATTACATCGTGGTGGCTGCGCTCAAGGCATTGAGCGAAGACGGCACGGTGCCGGTGGCCAAGGTGGTCGAGGCGATCAAGAAGTACGGCATCAATGTCGACAAGGTCAACCCGCTTTACGCCTGAACATCAATCAACAACCAACGAACGAACGGCGCCTCACGGCGGGAGACAAACGATATGGCAGCAGTGGAAGTCAAGGTGCCGGACATCGGCGATTTCGATGAAGTCGCGGTGATCGAGGTGCTCGTGAAGGTGGGCGACACGGTCAAGGCCGAGCAGTCGCTCATCACGGTCGAATCGGACAAGGCGTCGATGGAAATTCCGTCGTCGACCGCCGGTGTGGTCAAGGAGATCAAGGTCGCGGTCGGCGGCAAGGTGAAGGAGGGCTCGGTGGTGCTGGTGCTCGAGGCCGAGGAAGCGGGTGCTGCAGCAGCGCCGGCCGCCGCGCCCGCTGCGGCTCCCGCAGCCGCCGCGCCAACGCCAGCCGCAGCGGCGCCTGCCCCCGCGGCCGCACCGGCCGCCTCGGGTCCGGTCGAGGTCAAGGTGCCGGACATCGGCGACTTCAAGGATGTCTCGGTCATCGAATTGCTCGTGAAACCCGGCGACACGATCGCGGCCGACCAGTCGCTGATCACGGTGGAATCGGACAAGGCCTCGATGGAAATTCCGTCGTCGGCGGCCGGCGTGCTCAAGGAACTCAAGGTCAAGGTCGGCGACACGGTCAACATCGGCGACCTGATCGCGATATTGGAAGGTTCGACCGCCGCCGGCCCCTCACCCCAGCCCTCTCCCCAGAGGGGCGAGGGAGCCAGTCCCCCGGCCGCTGCGGCCCCCGTTTCCTCTCCCGCTCCCGCCGCTGCGGAAGAGGGCCGGGGTGCGGGCGCGCCCGCACCGGCGGCGCACGAGCCGACGGCCGCGCCCACCGGCAACCTGCCGCACGCCTCGCCCTCGGTGCGCAAGTTCGCCCGCGAACTCGGCGTGCCGCTCGAAGAGGTCAAGGGCTCCGGTCCCAAGGGCCGCATCACGCAGGAAGACGTCCAGGGCTTCACCAAGGCCGTGATGAGCGGCCAGGCCAGCACCAAGGCCTCGGCGGCCAAGGCGCCGGCCGGCGGCGGCACCGATGGTGCGGCATTGGGCCTCATTCCCTGGCCCAAGGTCGACTTCGCGAAGTTCGGCGCGGTCGAGCGCAAGGACCTGTCGCGCATCAAGAAGCTCAGCGGCGCCAACCTGCACCGCAACTGGGTGATGATTCCGCACGTCACCAACAACGACGAAGCCGACATCACCGAACTCGAGGCTTTCCGCGTCTCCACCAACAAGGAGAACGAGAAGTCGGGCGTCAAGGTGACGATGCTGGCCTTCGTGATCAAGGCGGTGGTGGCGGCGCTGAAGAAGTTCCCCGACTTCAACGCCAGCCTCGACGGCGACCAGCTGGTCTACAAGCAGTACTACAACATCGGCTTCGCGGCCGATACGCCCAACGGGCTCGTGGTGCCGGTGCTCAAGGATGCCGACAAGAAGGGCATCCTGCAGATCAGCGCCGAGATGGGCGAACTCGCCAAGAAGGCGCGCGACGGCAAGCTCGGCTCGGCCGACATGCAGGGCGGCTGCTTCTCGATCAGCTCGCTCGGCGGCATCGGCGGCACGCACTTCACGCCCATCATCAACGCCCCCGAAGTGGCCATCCTCGGCCTCTCCAAGGGCCAGATGAAGCCGGTGTGGGACGGCAAGCAGTTCGTGCCGCGCCTGACGCTGCCGCTGTCGCTGTCGTACGACCACCGCGTGATCGATGGTGCCCTGGCCGCGCGCTTCAACGCCTACCTTGGGCAAGTGCTCGCGGACTACCGTCGAATCCTGCTATGACCACGGTAGTGGCCGTCCGCAAAGGCGGCCAGGTCACGATGGCGGCCGATTCCCTGGTGACCTTCGGCGACACGCGGCTTTCGCACCGCGCCGAGGCGAACCAGAAGATCTTCACCATCGAAGACGCGGCGGGGCAGAGCCTTTTTGCCGTGGCCGGCGCCGCTGCGCACTTCCTGGTGCTGCAGCATGCGCTGGCCGCGCAGCCGCGCGAGGCGCTGCTGTTCGGCAGCAAGCACGAGATCTTCCGCACCTTCACGCTGCTGCATCCGGTGCTGAAGGACTCGTTCTTCATGCAGACCAAGGAAGACGAGCACGAGCCCTACGAGTCGAGCCAGTTCACGATGCTGATGGCCAACCAGAGCGGCATCTACGGCATCTACAGCTACCGCGAGGTGTTCGAGTTCAAGCAGTTCTGGGCCATCGGCTCGGGACGCGGCTTTGCGCTCGGCGCCATGCACGCGGCCTATGACATCAAGTCGCGCAGCTCGCGCGACGTGGCGGAGGCAGGCATTGCCGCCGCCTGCGAATTCGATCGCAATTCGGCCCCACCGGTCGACGTTCTCACACTCAAACTGAAAGTGTCCAAATGAGCGAACAACAAATCAAGGTGCCCGACATCGGCGACTTCGACGAAGTCGCGGTGATCGAGGTGCTGGTCAATGTCGGCGACACGGTCAAGGCCGAGCAGTCGCTGATCACGGTCGAATCGGACAAGGCCTCGATGGAGATTCCATCCTCGGCGGCCGGCGTGGTGAAGTCGCTGGCCGTCAAGGTCGGCGACAAGGTCAAGGAAGGCTCCGTGGTGCTGACGCTGGAAGTCGATGGGGCCGGGGCTGCCGCGGCACCTGCCGCGCCCGCACCGGCGGCTGCCGCGCAGGCGAGCGCCGCCGTGCCCCCGCCCCGCCCCCCCTCCCCCAGCGGGGGAGGGAGCAAGCCCATGCCCGTGTCGAGCTATGGCGGCAAGGTCGATGTCGAATGCGACGTGGTCGTGCTCGGTGCCGGCCCCGGCGGCTACTCGGCCGCGTTCCGCGCGGCCGACCTCGGCCTCAAGGTGGTGCTGATCGAACGCTACGCCACGCTCGGCGGCGTGTGCCTGAACGTCGGCTGCATCCCGTCGAAGGCGCTGCTGCACGTGGCCTCGGTCATGGATGAAGTGAAGCACTTCGCCGACCTCGGCGTGAGCTTCGCAGCACCCACGGTCGACCGCGCCAAGCTGCTCGGCCACAAGAACAAGGTGGTGGGCAAGCTCACCGGCGGCCTCACGGCCATGGCCAAGATGCGCAAGGTGACGGTGCTGCGCGGCGTCGGCAACTTCATCGACCCGTACCACCTCGAGGTCGAGGAAACCTCGGGCACCAGCTGGGACACGACCGGCAAGAAGCAGACCGTCAAGTTCCGCAACGCCATCATCGCGGCCGGCTCGCAGTCGGTCAGCCTGCCGTTCATGCCGAAGGACCCGCGGGTGGTCGATTCCACCGGCGCGCTCGAGATGGGCACCGACCCCAAGCGCATGCTGATCCTGGGCGGCGGCATCATCGGCCTCGAAATGGGCACGGTGTATTCCACGCTGGGCGCGCGCCTCGACGTGGTCGAAATGCTCGACGGCCTGATGCAGGGCGCCGACCGCGACCTGGTGAAGGTCTGGCAGAAGATGAACACACCGCGCTTCGACAACATCATGCTCAAGACCAAGACGGTCGGCGCCGAGGCCACGAAGGAGGGCATCAAGATCACCTTCGAGGGCGAGCAGGCACCGAAGGAGCCGCAGCTGTACGACCTGGTGCTGCAGGCCGTGGGCCGCAGCCCGAACGGCAAGAAGATCGGCGCCGAGAAGGCCGGCGTGACGGTGAGCGACCGCGGCTTCATCCCGGTCGACATCCAGATGCGCACCAACGTGCCGCACATCTTCGCCATCGGCGACATCGTGGGCCAGCCGATGCTGGCGCACAAGGCGGTGCACGAGGCGCATGTGGCGGCCGAGGTGATTGCCGGCGAGCAGAAGGGCGACAAGGAACTCTCGAGCGCCGCCTTCAACGCCCGCGTGATCCCGAGCGTGGCCTACACCGACCCCGAGGTGGCGTGGGTCGGCCTCACCGAAGACCAGGCCAAGGCCGAAGGCATCAAGATCAAGAAGGGCCATTTCCCGTGGACCGCTTCGGGCCGAGCGATCGCCAACGGCCGCGACGAAGGTTTTACCAAGCTGCTGTTCGACGCCGAGACCCACCGCATCCTGGGCGGCGGCATCGTCGGCACGCATGCCGGCGACATGATCGGCGAGATCGCGCTGGCCATCGAGATGGGCGCGGACGAGATCGACATCGGCAAGACCATCCATCCGCATCCGACGCTGGGCGAGAGCATCGGCATGGCGGCCGAGGTGGCGCACGGCACCTGTACCGATCTGCCGCCGGCCAAGAAGGCTGCCTGATCGCCTGATCGACCGGCCACAAAAAATCCCGCCGCGGCGGGATTTTTTTCGTCCGGATTCGGGAACGGGCAGGCGGCTCAGTTGCCGGTGTGGGTCGCGGCCGCCGCGGCTGCGGCCTTCACGTCTTCGTTCTGTGTGCCGCCGAGCACGCGGCGTGCGCCGTCGAAGCGGCGGCTCCAGTAGCTGCCGTTCATGTCTTCCACGCGCACCTGGGCGCCCGTGCGCGGCGAGTGGATGAACTTGCCTTCGCCGACATAGATGCCGACATGGCTGAAGGTGCGGCGCATGGTGTTGAAGAAGACGAGATCGCCGGGCTTGAGCTGGCTCGGGTCGATCTTCTCGGTGGCTGCGGCCTGCTCCTCGGCGCGGCGCGGCAGCACATGGCCGAGCGTCTGGTTATACATCGCGCGAACGAAGCCGCTGCAATCGAAACCGGATTCGGCCGAGTTGCCGCCACGGCGGTAGGGAACCCCGAGGAAGCCGATGGCGGTGACCACAAGGTCGGAAGTTCGTTCGGCGACGGTTTGGCGAACCTGCCTGAGTTGTCCGATGATGCCCTTGTCGGCAAGCAACCGGGCCAGTTCGTCGTCGGTTCGGTCCTGTTGGGGGGCGGCCTGGACGGCGACGGCAAACAGGAGGGACGCAGGTAGGACGAAAAAACGCATGGCGCGTAGGATATTGATGACGCGTGGTTATGTCAACCTCATCCGAATTGGCGAATGTATCCTCAAGTCTTTGATTTGTTTGAATTTTTTTGATTCGAGCGAAGAAAAAATGTAACGGCCGATCTTTATGATCCATAAGCGATCGGGCGAAAGTGAACTTTCGTACTCCTCGCCGCGACGCGAACAGCCTGGTTTCGAACCCCATTTCGCGTCAAGATCGCTGTAACTACCCGGAAAAGACATGAACCTGCGAACTCAGGAAACGCTGTGCGTCATTGGGAAGACTGTTGTTGTCATGGCACTGGCCGCCTGGGGGCTCGCCATGGCGCAGATACGGCCGGAAACCATTTCGTCGGACCTGGAGAACCCCTGGGGCCTGGCTTTCCTGTCGGACGGGCGCTTCGTGGTCACCGAGCGCCCCGGCCGGCTGCGGCTGATCGCGGCCGACGGCAAGGTCGGCGCGCCCATTGCCGGCCTGCCCGCCATTGCCGCCGGCGGCCAGGGCGGCCTGCTCGACGTGCTGGCCGATTCGGGCTTCGAGAAGAACCGCACGCTGTACTTCTGCTTCTCCGAACCCGAGGCGGGCGGTTCGGCCAACAGCACGGCGTTGGCAAGCGCGCAGCTTTCGGCCGACGGTGCGCGGCTCGAAAACCTCAGGATCATCTTCAGCCAGCAACCCAAGGTGGCCAGCCGCAACCATTTCGGCTGCCGCATCGTCGAGGCGCGCGACGGCACGCTGTTTCTCACGCTGGGCGACCGCTTCAGCCGCAAGGAAGATGCGCAGAAGCTCGACAACCACCTGGGCAAGGTGGTGCGCATCGCCAAGGACGGCGGGGCGCCCAGGGACAACCCCTTTGTCGGCAGACCGGGCGCGCTGCCCGAGATATGGAGCTATGGCCACCGCAACGGGCAGGGCGCGACGCTCGCGCCCGATGGCCGCTTCTGGATGACCGAGCACGGCCCGCAGGGCGGCGACGAGATCAACATTCCGCAGGCCGGCCGCAACTACGGCTGGCCGGTGATCACCTACGGCGAGAACTACGGCGGCGGGAAGATCGGCGAGGGGCTCACGGCAACGAACGGCATGGAACAGCCGCTGCACTACTGGGTGCCGTCGATTGCGCCCTCGGGCATGGCCTTCCTGACCAGCGACCGCTACGGTGCGGCATGGAAGGGCAACCTGTTCGTGGGATCGCTCAAGTTCGGCTATCTCGACCGCATCGAACTGAAGGATGGCAAGGTGGTGGCCGAGCACAAGCTGCTGGCCGATGGCCGGGCCCGCGTTCGCGATGTGAAGCAGGGGCCGGACGGCCTGCTCTATGTGCTGACCGACGAATCCGACGGCAAGCTGCTGCGCCTGCGGCCGAACTGAGGCGGGCCGCTTTCAGCCGGGGCAGCCCGGCAGCGGCAAGGTCGGCAGCATGCGGCGCCAGAGCCGCGTCCACTCGGGCCAGTCGTGGCCGCCCTCGGTGGTGAAGACCCGGTCCGCAGGCAGCGCGGCCGCCAGGAGTCGCTGATTGAAGGCAAAGCGGTCGTCGACGCCATAGCCCAGATAGAGCGGCGGCCGCGGGCCGTACGTGGCGGTGGCGCCGACGTAGCCGCGCAGCCACTGCCACAGCTGTGTCTCGTTCGGTGCTCGCGGGTTGCTGCCCGGCGGATTGCCCAGCGGTCCGGTCCAGCGGGCGAGGCCGCCGGCATTGGCAATGTCGGTGCCGAGCGTGCGTTCCCCGAGATAGGGCGCAATGGCGACGAGGCCTGCGAGTTCGCCAGGGTGGGTTTGCGCGTAGAGCAGTGCGCCGAAGCCGCCGATCGAGATGCCGACGATCCAGATCGCCTTGTAGCCCTGGCTGCGCGCCGGCGCCATCACGTCCCGGCTCAGCCGATCGAGGATGGTCTTGTCGTTGTAGTAGCCCAGGTGCGCATCGACCCGCATCACGTCCACCGCGAGCCTGTTCTCGTTCAAGGCATCGACGAAGCCTTCGCGCACGAACTCCTCCGGGCGCGAATGCGCGCCGGGGAGCATCACGATCAGCGTGTCGGCGTTCGGCGTGCAGTTGCTCTTTTCGAGCGTGATGTCCAGCGGCGCCCTGGCCGCGCGCAGGCCGCCGCAGCCCGTGGCCGCAAGCGCCGCGCAAAGGCTCAGGGCCGTGAAATGGCGCCGGGTCGAAAAGATCCGCATGCCCCGGAGTCTAGGGGCGCCGCGATGCGGACGGCCGCTTCTGCGACGCGCCGCGGCCATCGAGTCCGGACAATCCGATCTTTTCGGTGGTACGGTTCAGCCCAGTTCAACCGATACCTGAAAGACACTGTTCATGCTGCTCGACGCCTCGCTCTCCCAACTCGTTCTGGTCGACTACCAGGCGCGGCTGATGCCGGCGATCTTCGAGGGCGAGGCGGTCGCGCAGAACGCCGTGCGGCTCGGCAAGATGGCGCAGCTGTTCCAGCTGCCGGTGTGGGGCACCGAACACAATCCCTCCAAGCTGGGCGAGAACCTGCCCGACATCCGCGCGCTGTGCCAGCGCACGCTGTCGAAGATGCATTTCAGCGGCGTGGAAGAGGGCCTCGGCGAATGGCTGCGCGCGCCGGCGAAGGCGCCGCAAGGCAATGCCCGCAGCCTGCCCAAGCATCTGCAGAAGCCTGCTGCGGCAGCCGAAGAGCGCAATTCCATCGTGATCGCCGGCTGCGAAGCCCACGTCTGCCTGCTGCAGACCGCGCTCGACTTGCTCGAAGACGAGTTCGAAGTCTGGGTCGTCACGGATGCCTGCAGTTCGCGCACCGAGCGCAACCGCGACGCCGCCTTCGACCGGCTGGCCGGTGCCGGGGCCGAACTCGTGACGACCGAGATGGTCGGCTTCGAGTGGCTGCGCACTGCGGAGCACCCCGCATTTGACGAGCTGCTCACGCTGATTCGATAGCCGGAATCGGCGGAGCATCGCAGGGCTCGGCCGGATTGTTCCGGCCGTCAGCTTGCTGCAAGATCGGTCTCCATAATTATGAATTCAGTTTTGGCGATGCCGCCAGGGCCGGACGAATAACAGGAGACATATCCAGATGAGCCGCTACGAAGAGTTCTATCGCCAGTCTGTCGATGCGCCCGAGGCCTTCTGGGCCGAGCAGGCGAAGCTGATCGACTGGCAGACCCCCGCTGAGCAGATCCTCGATGACAGCCAGCCGCCGTTCGCGCGCTGGTTCGTGGGCGGCACCACAAACCTGTGCCACAACACCGTCGACCGGCACTTGGCCACACGCGGCGACCAGCCCGCGCTGATCTTCGTTTCCACCGAAACCGGCGTCGAGAAGAGCTACAGCTTCAAGGAACTGCACGCCGAGGTGCAGCGCACCGCCGCCAGCCTGATCGAACTGGGCGTGGGGAAGGGCGACCGTGTGCTCATCTATATGCCGATGATTCCCGAGGCTGCCTTCGCGATGCTGGCCTGCGCGCGCATCGGCGCCATCCACTGCGTGGTGTTCGGCGGCTTCGCGAGCGGCTCGCTGGCCACGCGCATCGAAGACGCCGAGCCCAAGGTGGTCGTGAGCGCCGATGCCGGCTCGCGCGGCGGCAAGGTCATTGCGTACAAGCCGCTGCTCGACGAGGCGATCCGGTTGTCGAAGTACAAGCCGGCCGCGGTGCTGCTGACCGACCGCGGCCTGGCGCCCATGCACCTGATGGCCGGCCGCGACCATCTGGCGGGCGAACTCCGGCAAAGGCACCTCGATGCCCAGGTGCCCTGCACGTGGCTGGCTGCCACCGACATCAGCTACACCATCTACACCAGCGGCACCACCGGCAAGCCCAAGGGCGTGCAACGCGACGTGGGCGGCTATGCCGTGGCGCTGGCCGCGAGCATGAAGCACATCTTCGACGGCCGGCCCGGCGAAACCTATTTCTCGACCAGCGACATCGGCTGGGTGGTGGGCCATAGCTACATCGTCTACGGCCCGCTGATCGCCGGCATGGCCACCATCCTGTACGAGGGCTTGCCCACGCAGGGCATCGACCGGCAGCCCGACGGCGGCATCTGGTGGCGCCTGGTCGAGAAATACAAGGTGACGGTGATGTTCAGCGCGCCCACCGCGGTGCGCGTGCTCAAGAAGCAGGACCCGGCGCTGCTGAAGAAATACGACCTCTCGAGCCTGCGCGCGCTGTTCCTGGCGGGCGAGCCGCTCGACGAGCCCACCGCGCGCTGGATCAGCGAAGGCCTGGGCGTGCCGATCATCGACAACTACTGGCAGACCGAGTCGGGCTGGCCGATGATCACCATTGCCAACGGCGTCGAGGCCAAGCCGAGCAAGTTCGGCAGCCCCGGTGTTCCGATGTACGGCTACCGCATCAAGATCCTGCACGAATCGACCGGCGAGGAATTGACCGCCCCCAATGAAAAGGGCGTGGTCGTGGTCGAAGGGCCGACCCCCCCCGGCTTCATGCAGACCGTGTGGAAGGACGATGCGCGCTTCGTCGACACTTACTGGAAGAGCGTGCCCGGCAGGATGGTCTATTCGACCTTCGACTGGGGCATTCGCGACGAGGACGGCTATTTCTACATCCTCGGGCGCACCGACGACGTGATCAACGTCGCCGGCCACCGCCTCGGCACGCGCGAGATCGAGGAGAGCATCTCGGGCCACCCCAATGTGGCCGAGGTCGCGGTGGTGGGCGTGGCCGATGTGCTCAAGGGCCAGGTGGCGATGGCTTTCGTGGTGCCGAAGGACGGCATCGCCGTGACCGATGCCGACGCGGCGCGCAAGCTCGAAGGCGAGATCATGAAAGTGGTGGCCGACCAGCTCGGCGCGCTGGCGCGGCCCGCCCGCGTGCGCTTCGTCTCGGGCCTGCCCAAGACGCGCAGCGGCAAGCTGCTGCGCCGCGCCATCCAGGCCGTGTGCGAGCAGCGCGATCCGGGCGACCTGACCACCCTCGACGACCCGGCCACCCTGCAGCAGATCAGGCAGTTGCTTTCTTTCGGCTGAATGAGCGAAACCGCGCCTTGCGAAGCCGCGTCGAGCCGCCATATGTTCGACGTGGCACAATGCGAAGGTACTCAGGCCCTTCCCCAGCCACAGTCGCATCCGCCAATCGGTTCAGCCGTGTCGCGGAAGGTTTTCTTAACCAGCTAGTGCTTCCTTCAGGGAAGCGAAGGTCAGCGGATCATGAGCGATTCCTCCAAGCCCACGGCGTATGCCGCGTATCAGGGCAACACGTACCTCTTCGGCGGCAATGCGCCCTATGTCGAGGAGATGTACGAAAACTACCTCACCAATCCCGGCAGCGTGCCCGACAACTGGCGCTCGTATTTCGACGCCCTGCAGAACGTGCCCGCGGTCGACGGCTCCAACACCCGGGACGTTCCGCACCAGCCGGTGATCAACGCTTTTGCCGAACGCGCGAAGCAGGGCACCACCAAGGTCGTGCAGGCCAGCGGCGCGGATTCCGAGCTCGGCCGCAAGCGCACCGCCGTCCAGCAGTTGATCGCCGCCTACCGCAACGTCGGCGCCCGCTGGGCCGACCTCGACCCCCTCAAGCGCGCCGAGCGTCCGGCCATCCCGGAACTCGAGCCCTCGTTCTACGGCTTCGCCGATGCGGACCTCGAGACGGTGTTCAACACCAGCAACACCTTCTTCGGCAAGGAGGCCATGTCGCTGCGCGACCTGCTCAATGCCTTGCGCGAAACGTACTGCGGCACCATCGGCGCCGAGTACATGTACACCACCGACCAGAACCACAAGCGCTGGTGGCAGCAGAAGCTCGAAAGCGCCCGCACCAATCCGCAGCTCAATGCGGACCAGAAGAAGCATGTGCTGAACCGCCTGACCGCAGCCGAAGGGCTCGAGCGCTTCCTGCATACCAAGTACGTGGGCCAGAAGCGCTTCTCGCTCGAAGGCGGCGAAAGCTTCATCGTCTCGATGGACGAGCTGATCAACCAGGCCGGCATCAAGGGCGTGCAGGAAATCGTGATCGGCATGGCCCACCGCGGCCGCCTCAACGTGCTGGTCAACTCGCTCGGCAAGATGCCGGCCGACCTGTTCGCCGAGTTCGACCACACCGCGCCCGAAGACCTGCCGAGCGGCGACGTCAAGTACCACCAGGGCTTCAGCTCGGACGTGACCACGCCCGGCGGCCCGGTGCACCTGAGCCTTGCGTTCAATCCCTCGCACCTTGAAATCGTCAACCCCGTGGTCGAAGGCTCGGTGCGCGCCCGCATGGACCGCCGCGCCGACCCGCAGGGCAAGCAGGTGCTGCCCGTGCTCGTGCACGGCGACGCCGCCTTCGCGGGCCAGGGCGTCGTGATGGAAACGCTGGCGCTGGCCGAGACCCGTGGCTACTTCACGGGCGGCACGGTGCACATCGTCATCAACAACCAGATCGGCTTCACCACCAGCGACCCGCGCGACAGCCGCTCGACGCTGTACTGCACCGACATCGTCAAGATGATCGAGGCGCCGGTGCTGCACGTGAACGGCGACGATCCCGAGGCCGTGGTGCTCGCCACCCAGCTCGCCCTCGAGTTCCGCATGGAGTTCCAGAAGGACGTGGTGGTCGACATCATCTGCTTCCGAAAGCTCGGCCACAACGAGCAGGACACCCCCTCGCTCACGCAGCCGCTCATGTACAAGAAGATCGCCCAGCACCCCGGCACGCGCAAGCTGTACGCCGACAAGCTGGCGACGCAGGGCCTGGGCGCCACGCTCGGCGACGACATGGTCAAGGCGCAGCGCGCCGCCTTCGACGAAGGCCGCAACACGGTCGACCCGGTGCTCACGAACTTCAAGAGCAAGTACGCCGTCGACTGGAATCCGTACCTCAACAAGAAATGGACCGATGCCGGCGACACCGCCATTCCATCCAGCGAGTGGAAGCGCCTGGCCGAGAAGATCACCACGGTGCCGGCCGGCTTCACGGTGCACCCGCTCGTGAAGAAGGTGCTGGACGACCGCGCCGCCATGGGCCGCGGCGACGTGAACGTCGACTGGGGCATGGGCGAGCACATGGCCTACGCCTCGCTGGTGGCCAGCGGCTACCCGGTGCGCCTGTCGGGCGAAGACTCGGGCCGCGGCACGTTCACGCACCGCCATGCCGTGCTGCACGACCAGAACCGCGAGAAGTTCGACGAAGGCACCTACACGCCGCTGCAGAACGTGGCCGAGAACCAGGCACCGTTCGTGGTGATCGACTCGATCCTGTCGGAAGAAGCCGTGCTCGCATTCGAATACGGCTACGCCTCGAACGACCCCAACACCCTCGTGATCTGGGAAGCCCAGTTCGGCGACTTCGTGAACGGCGCCCAGGTGGTGATCGACCAGTTCATCGCCTCGGGCGAAGTGAAGTGGGGCCGCGTCAACGGCCTGACCATGATGCTGCCGCACGGCTACGAAGGCCAGGGCCCCGAGCACAGCTCGGCGCGCCTGGAGCGTTTCATGCAGCTGAGCGCCGACACCAACATGCAAGTGGTGCAGCCCACCACGGCCAGCCAGATCTTCCACGTGCTGCGCCGCCAGATGGTGCGCAACCTGCGCAAGCCGCTGATCATCATGACGCCGAAGTCGCTGCTGCGTAACAAGGACGCGACCTCGCCGCTGTCCGAGTTCACCAAGGGTGGCTTCCAGACGGTCATTCCGGACAGCAAGGGCCTGAAGGCCGAGAAGGTCAAGCGCCTGGTCGCCTGTTCGGGCAAGGTCTACTACGACCTGGCCAAGAAGCGCGAAGAACAGGGCAACGACGACGTGGCAATCATCCGCGTCGAGCAGCTCTATCCGTTCCCGCACAAGGCCTTCGCCGCCGAGATCAAGAAGTACCCGAACCTCGCCGACGTGGTCTGGTGCCAGGACGAGCCGCAGAACCAGGGGGCCTGGTTCTTCGTGCAGCACTACATCCACGAGAACATGCAGGAAGGCCAGAAGCTCGGCTACTCCGGCCGTGCCGCTTCGGCATCGCCTGCAGTCGGCTACTCGCACCTGCACCAGGAACAGCAGAAGGCGCTGGTCGATGGCGCATTTGGCAAGCTCAAGGGCTTCGTGCTGACCAAGTAATTACAAGCCTCTTTTCACACGAACACCTGAAGAACAAAACGGAGCCCACTCCAAATGTCTATCGTAGAAGTCAAAGTCCCCCAGCTTTCCGAATCCGTGGCCGAAGCCACCATGCTCACCTGGAAGAAGAAGGCCGGCGAAGCCGTCGCCGTCGATGAAATCCTGATCGAGATCGAGACCGACAAGGTCGTGCTGGAAGTGCCCGCACCCTCGGCTGGCGTGCTGGCTGAAATCGTGCAGCCCGATGGCGCCACCGTGGTGGCCGACCAGCTGATCGCGAAGATCGACACCGAAGGCAAGGCAAGTGCTGCAGCGCCTGCCGCAGCACCCGCCGCCGCCCCGGCCGCGGCAGCTGCGCCCGCAGCGGCTGCCGCCGCCACCGGCGGTTCGAAGTCGGACGTCGCCATGCCCGCTGCCGCCAAGCTGCTGGCCGACAACAACCTGAAGACCAGCGACGTCGCCGGCACCGGCAAGGACGGCCGCGTCACCAAGGGCGACGTGCTCGGCGCCGTGGCTTCGGGCGCCAAGCCCGCGGCCACCATCGCCGCACCCGCTGCCAAGCCCGCGCTGGCGCAGGTCGCCGCGCCCACCAGCGCACCCGACCTGGGCGAACGCCCCGAGCAGCGTGTGCCGATGAGCCGCCTGCGCGCCCGCATCGCCGAGCGCCTGATCCAGTCGCAGTCGACCAATGCCATCCTCACCACCTTCAATGAAGTGAACATGGCGCCCGTCATGGAACTGCGCAAGCGCTTCCAGGACAACTTCACCAAGGAACACGGCGTGAAGCTCGGCTTCATGAGCTTCTTCGTGAAAGCCGCGGTGCATGCGCTCAAGAAATACCCGGTGATCAACGCCTCGGTCGACGGCAACGACATCCTGTACCACGGCTACTTCGACATCGGCATTGCCGTCGGCTCGCCGCGCGGCCTGGTGGTGCCGATCCTGCGCAACGCCGACCAGATGAGCTTTGCCGACATCGAGAAGAAGATCGCCGAATACGGCAAGAAGGCGCAGGACGGCAAGCTCGGCATCGAAGAGATGACCGGCGGCACCTTCTCCATCTCGAACGGCGGCACCTTCGGTTCGATGCTCTCGACCCCGATCATCAACCCGCCCCAGTCGGCCATCCTCGGCGTGCACGCCACCAAGGACCGCGCCGTGGTCGAGAACGGCCAGATCGTGATCCGCCCGATGAACTACCTTGCCATGAGCTACGACCACCGCATCATCGACGGCCGCGAAGCCGTGCTGGGCCTGGTCGCCATGAAGGAAGCGCTGGAAGATCCGTCGCGCCTGCTGTTCGACATCTGAGGGGGAAGCATCAGATGGCAAACAAGCAATTCGACGTCGTCGTCATCGGCGGCGGCCCCGGCGGCTACATCGCCGCGATCCGCGCAGCACAACTCGGCTTCAACGTCGCCTGTATCGACGAGTGGAAGAACGGCAAGGGCGGCCCGGCACCGGGCGGCACCTGCACCAACGTCGGCTGCATTCCGTCGAAGGCGCTGCTGCAATCGTCGGAGCACTTCGACCAGGCCGGCCACCACTTTGCCGACCACGGCATCAAGGTCGAAGGCCTCGGCCTCGACCTCGACAAGATGCTGGCCCGCAAGGACCAGGTCGTGAAGCAGAACAACGACGGCATCCTGTACCTGTTCAAGAAGAACAAGATCACCTTCTTCCATGGCCGCGGCTCGTTCGTGAAGGCGGGCGAAGCCGGCTACGAGATCAAGGTGGCGGGCGCCGCCGAAGAGTCGATCAGCGGCAAGCACATCATCCTGGCCACGGGCTCCAACGCCCGCGCGCTGCCGGGTGCGCCGTTTGACGAGGAGAACATCCTCTCGAACGACGGCGCGCTGCGCATCGGTGCGGTGCCCAAGAAGCTGGGCCTGATCGGCTCGGGCGTCATCGGCCTTGAAATGGGCTCGGTGTGGCGCCGCCTCGGCGCGGAAGTCACGGTGCTCGAAGCGCTGCCGACCTTCCTCGGCGCGGTCGACGAGCAGATCGCCAAGGAAGCCAAGAAGGCCTTCGACAAGCAGAAGCTCAAGATCGAACTCGGCGTCAAGGTCGGCGAGATCAAGTCGTCCAAGAAGGGCGTGAGCGTGGCCTGGACCAACGCCAAGGGCGAGGCCCAGACGCTCGAAGTCGACAAGCTGATCGTCTCGATCGGCCGCGTGCCCAACACCATCGGCCTGAATGCCGAAGCCGTGGGCCTGAAGCTCGACGAGCGCGGCGCCATCGCCGTGGACGACGACTGCAAGACCAGCCTGCCCAACGTGTGGGCCATCGGTGACGTGGTGCGCGGCCCGATGCTCGCGCACAAGGCCGAGGAAGAGGGCGTTGCCGTGGCGGAGCGCATTGCGGGCCAGCACGGCCACGTCAACTTCAACACCGTGCCGTGGGTGATCTACACCAACCCCGAGATCGCGTGGGTCGGCCAGACCGAACAGCAGCTCAAGGCCGCGGGCCGCGCCTACAAGGCCGGCACCTTCCCGTTCCTCGCGAACGGCCGCGCGCGCGCGCTGGGCGACACGACCGGCATGGTCAAGTTCCTGGCCGACGCTGCCACCGACGAGATCCTGGGCGTGCACATCGTGGGCCCGCAGGCCAGCGAGCTGATCTCCGAAGCCGTGGTGGCGATGGAGTTCAAGGCCAGCGCCGAAGACATCGCGCGCATCTGCCATGCGCATCCGTCGCTGTCGGAAGCCACGAAGGAAGCGGCACTTGCCGTGGACAAGCGCACGCTGAACTTCTGATCCTTTGACCAGCGTCAAACAGGCCTATGAGGCGGAACTCGCCGTGCGCGGGTTCCAGAGCGATCCCGCGCAGCTGCGCGCCGTGGAAGCGCTGGATCGCTGCGCGCGCGAGTGGGGCGACTACAAGGCCCAGCGCTCCAACGCGCTGAAGAAGTTCATCAACCGGCCCGAGCTGCCGCGCGGCGTCTACATGTACGGTGGCGTCGGGCGGGGCAAGAGCTTCCTGATGGACCTGTTCTTCAACGCGGTGCCGCTGCGGCGCAAGACGCGGCTGCACTTCCACGAGTTCATGCGCGAAGTGCACCGCGAACTGCGCGAGCTGCAGGGCACGGTCAACCCGCTCGACGAACTGGGGCTGCGCATCTCCAGGCGCTACAAGCTGATCTGCTTCGACGAGTTCCACGTGGCGGACATCACCGACGCGATGATTCTTCACCGCCTGCTGGTGGCGCTGTTCGAGAACGGCGTCGGCTTTGTCACCACCTCCAATTTCAAGCCCGACGATCTGTACCCCGGCGGGCTGCACCGCGACCGCATCCTGCCCGCGATCGCGCTGCTCAACCAGAAGCTCGAGGTGCTGAGCGTGGACAACGGCACCGACTACCGGCGCCGCACGCTCGAGCAACTGCGCATGTACCTGACGCCCAACGATGCGTCGGCCGAAAAGGAGATGCGCAAGGCTTTCGACAGACTGGCCGAGACGGCCGACGAAAACCCGGTCCTGCACATCGAGCAGCGCGAGATCCGCGCCAGGCGCAAGGCCGGCGGCGTGGTGTGGTTCGACTTCAAGACGCTCTGCGGCGGACCGCGCTCGCAGAACGACTATCTCGAGATCGCGAGCCAGTTCCACACGGTGCTGCTGTCCGACGTGCCGCACATGCCGGTGCGCATGGCGTCTGAAGCACGCCGTTTCACCTGGCTGGTCGACGTCTTGTACGACCGGCGCGTCAAGCTCATCATGTCGGCCGAGGTACCGCCGGAGGCGTTGTACACCGAGGGGCCGCTGGCGCATGAATTCCCGCGAACGGTTTCCAGGCTCACCGAAATGCAATCGAGCGAGTTCCTCTCCCTGGAACGCCGCATCGTGGACACTCGACTGACATGAAAAATATCGTTCTCGCCGTGCTGATGACCTTGGGCAGCCTGCCGCTGTGGGCGCAGTCCAACGCGGCCGCAGGCAATGCAAATTTCGAAGCGGAGCGCAGCAGGCTGGCCGCCGAGCGCGCTGCCATCGAGGCGCGCTTCGACAAGGAGCGCGCCGCCTGCTATCAGAAGTTCGCCGTGGAAGACTGCCTGCGCGACAGCCGCCAGCGCCGGCGCGCCGAAACCGATCACATCAAGCGCCAGGAATCGGCCATCAACGACATCGAGCGCCAGCGCCGCGGTGCGGCCGAACTCGAGAAGCTCGACCAGAAGGCCGCCACGCGGCGCCCGCAGGACACGCCCGAGAAGCAGGACGAGGCTCGCAAGGCGCAGCAGGACCGCGAGCAGCGCGCGGCAGATCATGCGCAGAGCCGCGCGGCCACGGCGGCCGAGGCGCAGGAGCGCCAGCGCGAGTTGGAGGCCAAGCAGAAGGCCCACGCCGACGAGCAGGCCAAGGCCGCCCAGCGGCGCGCCGAGGCGCCCGCGGCGGCAGAACGCTTCGAAAGCAAGCAGCAAAAGGCGGCCGAGCACCGGGCCAGCCGCGAACGGCAGAACGCCGAGCGCACCAAGCCGCGCGGCGCACCCTTGCCCGCGCCGCCGGCCTCACCGGCTTCGGCGCCCAGCCGCTGAGCCTTGCCGCCGGAAGCCGATCGGCGGCGCTCAGTCTTGGGGAAGCTCCTCGAGCTTCAGCACGGCAATCGAGATGTTGTCGCCCGTGCCGCGCGCGCGGCGGCGCGCTTCTCCCACCAGGATTTCCACCGCTTCGCGCGGCGGCTCCGCGTACAGGACGCTGGCCAGCTCCTCGGGGCTGAAGTAGTGCCAGAGCCCGTCGCTGCAGGCCATCAGCAGGTCGCCTGGCTGCATCGCGGGGATGTAGTGCGGCTCGATGGGCGGGGGCGTCGTGGTCATGCCCAGGCATCCGAGGAGGATATTGCCCTTGGGGTGGACGTTGGCCTCGGCCTCGGTGATTTCGCCGCGGTCGACGAGCACCTGGACGTACGAATGGTCGCGTGTGCGCGTGACGAGCTCGCCATCCTGGAAGTGGTAGATGCGGGAGTCGCCCGCGTGGATCCACGCACAGTCGCCCCTGGGGTTCATCAGAAAGGCCGCCAGCGTGCTGTGCGGCTCCTGCTCGCTCGACAGGGCCGTGAGCTTGATGACCGTGTGCGCGTCTTCCAGCAACTGCCGCAGCACGGCCGGCGAACTGTCGCGGTCGGGGTGGTAGCGCGTGAACAGCTGGCGCGCCGTCATCAGCACCTGGTCGGAGGCCTTGCGCCCGCCGCTGCGCCCGCCCATGCCGTCGGCAATGATGCCGAGCATGCAGCCGGGCACGCGCGGATGGCTCATCATCAGAACCTGGTCCTGCTGATAGGGGCGGTCTCCCTTGTGGAGACCGGTGGCGGCGGCAAGCCGAAAGCCTTGTGTCATGAGCGCAAATGCGCCAATGGCGCGCTTTCTGTCTTCTCGTGGATTCGTACCAGGACGTATTATCGAGTGAACACGAGCTGCGGGCGGAATACGTTCGCAGCGCCAACGTTGGACTCCAATCTTCACTCCCTTTCCCGCCAATTGATCGAGCTGCGCATCGAACACGCCGACCTCGACGCCACCATCGACCGCCTGGCCGACGCCTTGCCGCAGGACGAGCTGCTGCTGCGGCGCCTGAAGAAGCGCCGCCTTGCGCTGCGCGACCAGATCGCGCGGCTCGAGAACGTGCTCGATCCGAGAGAACCCGCGTGAGCGAAACACTCGAGGACAAGGTGCGCGACGCCTTCGCGCAGGGCGGCGTCCTGTCGCGTGCAGCCGAACAGTTCCGCGAGCGTTCGGGGCAGACCGAGATGGCGCTGGCCGTCGCCCGCACCATCGAGGACGGCGGCGTGCTGGTGGTCGAGGCCGGCACCGGCGTGGGCAAGACTTTCTCGTACCTCGTGCCGGCGCTGCTGAGCGGCGAGCGCGTGCTGCTGTCGACCGCCACCAAGACCCTGCAGGACCAATTGTTCGGTCGCGACCTGCCGCGCCTGGTCGAGGCGCTCGAACTGCCGGTGCGAACGGCATTGCTCAAGGGCCGCGCGAGCTACCTGTGCCTGCACCGACTCGACTTGGCGCGCCACGATGCGTCGCTGCCCGAGCGCGGCAGCCTGCGAACGCTCGCCAAGATCGAGCAATGGTCCAAGGCCACGCGAACCGGCGACCTGGCCGAGCTGCCCGGGCTGGACGAGCGCTCGCCGCTCATTCCCCTCATCACCTCCACGCGCGAGAACTGCCTGGGCGCGCAGTGCCCGCAGTTCAAGCCCTGCCACGTCAACCTGGCGCGGCGCGAAGCGCTGGCGGCCGACGTGGTGGTCATCAACCATCACCTGTTCTTCGCCGACCTTGCGGTGCGCGAGACCGGCATGGCGGAATTGCTGCCTACCGTGAGCGTGGTCGTGTTCGACGAGGCCCACCAGCTCAATGAAACCGGCGTGCAGTTCCTGGGCGCGCAGCTCGGCAGCGGACAGGCCCTCGACTTCGCGCGCGACCTGCTGGGTGCGGGCCTGCAGCATGCGCGCGGATTGGTCGACTGGCAGCAACTGGTGGCAGCCGTCGAACGCGCCGCGCGCGAGTTGCGCCTTGCGGTCGGCAAGCAGTGGCCCGGCACCAAGCTGCGCTGGGTGGGGCCATCGCCGGAAGGCCTCGACGCGCAGGTCTGGCAGGACGCGCTCGAGGCCCTGCAGCAGGCCTTCGAAATGGCCGCCGAAGGGCTCGACACCGTGAGCGAGATATCGCCCGATTTCGTGCGCCTGTACGAACGGGCGCAGCAGCTCGCCAAGCGCGCGGCACGCTTCGCGCTGCCCTGCGAAACCGATTCGGTGCGCTGGGTCGACGTGGGCACGCAATTGCGCCTGGTCGAATCGCCGCTCGACATTGCCGAGGCCATGCGCACGCGCGTGCTCAAGATCGGCAGCGGTGCGGCGCGCGAAGAGGGCGACGAGGAAGAGGGCCGCGCGGCGCCGGAAGACAACGGACGCGCCTGGGTTTTCACCTCCGCCACGCTGGGCGACGAACCCACGCTGCGCTGGTTCACCGAACCATGCGGACTCGGCGACGCGGAGGTGCTCCGGGTGCAGAGCCCCTTCGACTACGCCGCGCAGGCCGGGCTCTATGTGCCGCGTGCCTTTCCGAAGCCCAACGACGCCGCCCACAGCACGCGGGTGGCGCAGCTGGCTGCGCGGGGCGCTGCCGAACTCGGCGGCCGAACCCTGGTGCTGACGACCACGCTGCGCGCGTTGCGTGCGATCGGCGACGAGATGAAGCAGCAGTTCGAACGGCTCGAGGCGGATGTGCGGCCCGAGGTGCTGGTGCAGGGCGAACTGCCCAAGCGCGTGCTCATGGACCGCTTTCGCGAAGGCGCGGATGCCGGGCGCGCCGGCTGCGTGCTGGTGGCATCCGCATCGTTCTGGGAGGGCTTCGATGCACCCGGGGACGCGTTGCAGCTGGTGGTGATCGACAAGTTGCCATTCCCTCCGCCCAACGATCCGCTGGTCGAGGCGCGCTCGCAGCGCCTCGAAGCCCAGGGGCGCAGTTCGTTCAGCGACTATTCGCTGCCCGAGGCGGCCGTGGCGCTGAAGCAGGGAGCGGGGCGGCTGATTCGCCGCGAGACCGACAGCGGCGTGCTTGCCATTTGCGACACCCGCCTGGTCGCCATGGGCTATGGCCGGCGGCTGCTGGCAGCGCTGCCGCCGATGCGGCGGCTGGAGAGCGAAGCGGACTTCGAGGCGGCGATCGGCGAGCTCAGGAATTCGCTCTCGGCTTGAAGAAAAAGCCCCGAAGGGCTTTGTTCTTTCAGCGGATTACCAGACCTTCCACCACGGATCATCCTTGCCCTTGAAGCCGCGCGCTAGGTACTCGCTCTGCGGGTAGTTGGTGGTCAGCACGCGCTGGGCGTCGTCGCGCAGATCCTTCATGCCGAGCGCATCGTAGGAGCGGACGATGATGTACAGGGCCTCTTCGAGCGCAGGCACTTCGCGATAGTCGGACAGTGCAAGCTGCGCCCGGTTGATGGCCGCGAGGTAGGCGCCGCGCGAGTAGTAGTAGCGCGCCACGTGCACCTCGTACTGCGCTAGCGAGTTCACGATGTAGTTCATGCGCTGGCGCGCGTCGGGCGTGTAGCGCGACTCGGGGAAGCGCGTTGCCAGTTCCTTGAACGATTCGAACGATTCCTTGGCGGCCTTCTGGTCGCGCTCGGACAGGTCCTGGCGCGTCAGGAACGCGAACATGCCGAGGTCGTCGTTGAAGTTGATCACGCCCTTGAGGTAGAGCGCGTAGTCGATCGCCGGGCTGGCCGGATGCAGCTTCAGGAAGCGGTCGATCGTGGCGATGGCGTTGGCCTTTTCGCCGG
The DNA here is from genome assembly GCF_030815975.1 of Variovorax paradoxus. Taxonomy (NCBI): domain Bacteria; kingdom Pseudomonadati; phylum Pseudomonadota; class Betaproteobacteria; order Burkholderiales; family Comamonadaceae; genus Variovorax; species Variovorax paradoxus. Next base: position 5,121,316 of record NZ_JAUSXL010000002.1, on the reverse strand, counting down.
ACTTGTACTGGGCGTAGGCTTTCTCGAGCTGGGCTTGCTGCGCGAGCGGCGTGCCGGCGGCGCGGCCTTCGAGCTTCTCGTACAGCGGCACGGCCTTGTCGTAGGCGCCGGAACCCGCTTCGTCCTTGGCTTCGGCGTAGATGCGGTTGGGGCTCCAGTTGGCGGTCTTGTCGACGGAGGTGGAGGAGCAGCCGGCTGCAAGCAGCGCTGCCGCGCTGAGCGCGATCCAGGAGGGGACCGATAATTTGGCGCGAAACATCACATACGGCTTTCGTGAAACAGTTGCCCTCAATTATATCGACCGACCCCCTGGACATGGTTCCCGACCCCGCCGAGGCCGACGAGGGCGCCGACCCGGTCGAATCCAGCGAACTACGGCCCTTCACGGTGGGCCAGGCCGAGCACGGCCAGCGGCTGGACCGCGCGCTGGCCGCCCTGGTGCCGGAATTTTCTCGCAACTATCTGCAACAGCTGATCGAAGCCGGCGCCGTGGAATTGCAAGGGCGCACGCTCCTGAAGGCTTCCGCCACCGTGCGTGCCGGCCAGGCCGGGCGCATCGAACTGAGGCCCACGCCCCAGAGCCAGGCCTTCCGGCCCGAGGCCATGGACATCGTCACAGTGCACGAGGACGAGCACCTGCGCATCATCGACAAGCCGGCCGGCCTGGTGGTGCATCCGGCGCCCGGCCATTGGAGCGGCACGCTGCTGAACGGCCTGCTCGCGCTCGATCCCAAGGCCGCGCTGCTGCCGCGCGCGGGCATCGTGCACCGGCTCGACCGCGACACCAGCGGGCTGATGGTCGTGGCGCGCACGCGAGCCGCGATGGATGCCATGGTGGCGCTGATCGCGGCGCGCGAGGTGAAGCGGCAGTACCTCGCGCTGGGGCACAAGGCCTGGGCCGGCGCGGCAGCCCGGCAGGTCGACGCGCCCATCGGCCGCGATCCGCGCAACCGTTTGCGCATGGCCGTGGTCGATCTCGAACGCCACGCGGGCAAGACCGCGCGCACGTTCATCGAGCGGCTGGACAGCAATGCGCAGGCCTGTGCCGTGCGGTGCACGCTCGAAACGGGCCGAACCCACCAGATTCGCGTGCACATGGCGTCCATCGGGCATCCGCTGATCGGCGACGCGCTCTACGGTGGGGCTCCGGCCGCGGGTCTGGCACGGCAGGCGCTGCATGCCTTCAGGCTTGCATTCGTGCATCCTGTCACGCAAGCGGCGCTGGAATTGCGTTCCCTTCCGCCGCCCGATCTGGTTCAGGCGTTCCAGGCCCTGGGGCTGGATTACAATCGCGCCTGACGGCCCGAGGGCCGCGCCGGCCACCCCCAATGCCGGCCTTGCGTTGCACTCGCCGCGTGCCGGCAGCGCCTTCTTTCATCCTTCTGAACAAGCGTCCACCAGACGCCTTTTCCCGGATCACGCAAACCATGAATACGGCGGATGCCAAGCGCATTCTCGAAACCGCCTTGATCTGTTCGAGCCAGCCGCTGCCGGTGCGCGACATGCGCGTGCTGTTCGACGACGAGCTGGGCGTGGACACCATCAAGGTGCTGTTGCTCGAACTGCAGGAAGACTGGGCGCAGCGCGGCCTGGAGCTGGTGAGCGTCGGCAGCGGCTGGCGCTTCCAGAGCCGGCCCGAGATGCGCGACCACCTCGATCGCCTGCATCCCGAGAAGCCACCGCGCTACACCCGCGCTGCGCTCGAAACGCTGGCCATCATTGCCTACCGCCAGCCGGTCACGCGCGGCGACATGGAAGACATCCGCGGCGTCACCATCAACTCCCTCATCCTCAAGCAGCTCGAGGATCGCGGCTGGGTCGAGGTGATCGGCCACCGCGAAACCGTCGGCCGCCCGGGGCTGTACGCCACCACGCGGCAGTTCCTCGACGACCTCGGCCTCGCATCGCTCGACCAGCTGCCGCTGATCGAAACGCCGGCCCAGCAGGCGGCGCTGGTCGACGCGCTCGACCAGGCGTCGGGCAACCAGCCCGGGCTGCCCATGGACATTCCGAGCGACTCCGACGCCGATGCCTCGGCCATGTCCGACGCCGAAGCAGACGCAGAACCTGCCCTGGCCGCGGCCGAGGTCCCCGAAGCCGTCGAGGCCGCCGAGGCCGCCGCTGCGCAATTCGCCGAGGACGCGGTCTCTCCCGAAGAGCCCGCGGACATCCCGGCCTCCACGGAAGCCGAGCCTCCCGTCGAGCTCGAAACCGAAGCACCGTCGCCCGACGAGTCCGATCCCCACGCTGTTCCTCCCGGAAAAACCCCATGAGCCCCTCCGACAACGACGACGCGGCCATCGTGCCGGTCCCGCCAGAATCCAAGAAGAAAAAGGCGAAAGCGGCACTGTCCGGCCAGTCTTCGGACGCCGAAGCGGGCGCGCCCGCGGCAGCAGCCGGCGAGGGCGAGGCTCCAAAGAAGCCGCGCGCTCCACGCAAGAAAAAAGTCGTGGAACCGGTGGCCGGGGATGGCGAATCGAGGGTGCCTGCCGTGGACGAAGCCTCTGAACCTGTGGCTCAGGCGGCAGATGCGGCCCCTGCCGCCGCCCCCCTGCCGGCCGCGCCCGGCGAGCCCGCTGCGCCCGTCGAACACCGGGAGCGCCGCGTGCAAGAGGATGCCCGCGCCTCCAGCGACGACGAAGAAGAGGAAGAGGAAGAAGAACCCGACGAGGAAGAGGACGACCTCGACCGCGCGCGCCGCGCCGCCGAGCGCGAGCAGCGCAATGCACTGCCGCCCGAGCCCATCCGCTTCGCAGACGTCATCTCGGGCCAGTTCGACGCCGACGAAGAGAGCCCCGAAGTCCCGCCGCTCAAGCGCGTGCTGCTGCCCGAGGCTGACTCGCCCAAGCTGCACAAGGTGCTGGCGCAGGCGGGCCTGGGCTCGCGGCTCGAGATGGAAGCGCTCATTCTCCAGGGCCGCATCTCGGTGAACAACGAGCCGGCCCACATCGGCCAGCGCATCCAGTACGGCGACCAGGTCAAGATCAACGGCAAGCCAATCCGCTACCGCATTGCGCCGCCTCCGCCGCGCGTCATCGCCTACCACAAGCCGGTGGGCGAGGTCGTGACGCACGACGATCCGCAGAACCGTCCCACGGTGTTCCGCAAGCTGCCGCGCCTGCAGCAGGGCAAGTGGCAATCGGTCGGCCGGCTCGACCTGAACACCGAAGGCCTGCTGCTGTTCAGCAGCTCCGGCGATCTTGCCAACCAGTTGATGCACCCGCGCTTCGGCCTGGAGCGCGAGTACGCCGTGCGCGTGCTGGGCGCGCTCAATGCCGAGGAAAAGAAGAAGCTGCTCGAAGGCGTTCGCCTCGACGATGGCATGGCCCAGTTCGGCACCATCGAGGAGGGCGGCGGCGAAGGCTCCAACCATTGGTACCGCGTCACCATCTCCGAAGGCCGCAACCGCGAAGTGCGGCGCCTGTTCGAATCGGTGGGGCATGCGGTCAGCCGGCTGATCCGCATCCGCTACGGCGCCATGGTGCTGCCGCGCGGCCTGAAGCGCGGCGCCTGGATGGAACTCGACGAGCGCGACATCAACGCGCTGTTCCAGGCCTCGGGCGGCGGTGCGCCGCGTCCGCAGCAGCAGCAACGCGGGCCGGGCCAGGAAGGCGCCGGCGGCGGGCGCAACGGACGCAACAAGAAGCGGCGCGGCAATCGCAACGCCGGCGGCGGACAACCGCAGCCGCGCGACATGCGCGATCCGCGCGATGACGGCCGCGAGGCGCCCATTCCGAATCCGCTGGGCGACGGCCGGCCGCCGCGTGGAGAACGCGGCGGGCGTGGTAGCAACCGAGGCGGTGGCGCTGGCGGCAATGCAGGCATGCCGCCGCAAGGCCGTCGCGGCAGCAACAACAGCAACAACAGCAACCGGGGCAACCGCCAGGGCGAGGAGCGTCCGCCGAGCGGCGCGAACCAGCCCGATCCGATGAAGACCTCGCTCGGCTACATCGGTGCCGACAGCTTTTCCCGCCAGCGCAAGGAGCAGCGGCAGGGACCGGGGCGCCGCGGTGGCGGTCCGGCCGGCGGCGGCTTTGGCGGGCAGGGCGGCCCCGGCGGAAATCGGCGCCGCGGGCGCTGAAAGCCAGTTCTCCAGCGCAGCCTTTCGCGGGGTTTTCACCAATCCCGGGGGCTGCGCCGGTTAAAATCAGAGGCTTTGTCGACCTACGATGCAACATATTCGTTGCAGTTGTGACAAAACACTTCAAAATCAAAGCTCAGGAAGCACCTCAATGGCCATCGAACGTACCCTTTCCATCATCAAGCCCGACGCCGTCGCCAAGAACGTCATCGGCAAGATCGTTTCCCGCTTCGAAGCTGCCGGCCTCAAGATCGTTGCCGCCAAGCTGGTGCATCTGTCGCGCAACGAAGCCGAGCAGTTCTACGCGGTTCACAAGGAACGCCCGTTCTTCAAGGACTTGGTCGAGTTCATGATTTCCGGCCCCGTCTTCGTGCAAGTGCTCGAAGGCGACGACGCCATCGCCAAGAACCGCGACCTGATGGGCGCCACGGACCCCAAGAAGGCGGCCCCGGGCACCATCCGCGCCGACTTCGCCGACAGCATCGACGCCAACGCCGTGCACGGCTCGGACGCCGCTGAAACCGCCGCGAACGAAGTGGCATTCTTCTTCGCCGGCCTCAACGTCTACGCGCGCTGAAGCCGGACGCCAGCTGATTTCATGACCACGGCCAATCTGCTCGAATTCGATCTCGAGGGGCTGGCTGCGTTCTGCGAAAAGCTCGGCGAGAAGCGATTCCGCGCCACGCAGCTGTTCCGCTGGATCCACCAGCGTGGCGCCAGCGACTTCGCCCAGATGACCGATCTGGCCAAGTCGCTGCGCGAAAAGCTCGCCACCACCGCGCGCGTCGAGGCCTTGCCGGTCCTGACGCAGCACGAATCCAGGGACGGCACGATCAAGTGGCTGTTCGACGTCGGCGACGGCAATGCCGTCGAAGCCGTATTCATTCCCGAGGACGACCGCGGCACGCTGTGCGTGTCGTCCCAGGCCGGCTGTGCGGTGGGTTGCCGCTTTTGCTCCACGGGGCATCAGGGCTTCAGCCGCAACCTGAGCACGGGCGAAATCGTCGCCCAGCTGTGGTTTGCCGAACACTTCCTGCGCAAGCACCTGAAGCGTGACGACCGCGTCATCTCCAACGTGGTGATGATGGGCATGGGCGAACCGCTGCAGAACTACACGGCGCTGGTGCCCGCGCTGCGCACCATGCTCGACGACAACGCCTACGGCCTGTCGCGCCGGCGCGTGACCGTGTCGACCTCCGGCGTCGTGCCGATGATCGACCGCCTGGGCGCCGACTGCCCGGTGGCCATGGCCGTGTCGCTGCATGCGCCCAACGATGCGCTGCGCGACGATCTCGTGCCGCTCAACCGCAAGTACCCGATTGCCGAGCTGCTCGAGGCCTGCAAGCGCTACCTGGTGCATGCGCCGCGCGACTTCATCACTTTCGAGTACTGCATGCTCGATGGCGTCAACGACCAGCCCGAGCATGCGAGGCAACTGGTGGAACTCGTTCGCACCCATGGTGTGTCGTGCAAGTTCAACCTGATTCCGTTCAATCCGTTTCCGGCTTCGGGCCTTCTGCGTTCGCCGCAGCCGCGGGTGCTGGCCTTTGCCAGGACGCTGAGCGAGGCCGGCCTCGTGACCACCGTGCGCAAGACGCGCGGCGACGACATCGATGCGGCCTGCGGACAGCTGGCCGGCGACGTCAAGGACCGTACCCGCGCGGCCGAACGCATGGCCCAGCGCCGTGGCTCGGAGCGCACCATTGTTTTGCATCCGGTTCGCAAGACCGCCCCCCAGGAGCATTGACCCAATGAGGATGGCCCTTCCGATGACGACCGCGAGCGCGCAGCGACGGGTGGCTGCAGGCTTTGCCGGCGTCGCCGTGGCGTTTCTGCTCGCGGGCTGCGTCAACACGCGAACCACCACCACCAGCCTGGCCGACACCAGCTCGGCCAAGGGCGCCGAGATGGTCACCGAATCCGACGAAAGCAGCCGGCAGCGCCGCGCGCGGCTGCGCATGGAGCTCGCCGCCGGCTACTTCGAGCACGGCCAGACCACCGTCGCGCTCGACGAGATCAAGCAGGCGCTGGTTGCCGACCCCAACTATGCGGACGCCTACAGCCTGCGAGGCCTGGTCTACATGCGGCTCGAGGATGCGGGCCTGGCGGAGGACAGCTTTCGCCGTGCCATTGCCATCAATCCGCGCGACCCCAACACCCGCCACAACTACGGCTGGCTCCTGTGCCAGCAGAACCGCTATGGCGATGCGGCCCAGCAGTTCACGGAGGCACTCGCGGTGCCGAGCTACACCGACCGTTCCAAGACGCTCATGACGCAGGGCGTCTGCCAGCTCAAGGCGGGCCAGCGTGCAGAGGCGGAGCGCAGTCTCACGCAGGCCTACGAGATCGACGCCGGAAATCCGGTGGTCGGATTCAACCTGGCCTCGCTGCTGGCACAGCGCGAAGAATGGTCGCGTGCGCAGTTCTACATCCGCCGCGTCAACAACAGCCCTTCGGCCAGTGCCGAAACGCTCTGGCTCGGCGTCAAGATCGAACGACGGCTCAACAACCGCGAAGCAGTGGCGCAGTTGGGAGGACAACTGCAACGGCGCTTCCCGCAGTCCCGGGAGGCAATAGCGTACGAGCGCGGGAATTTCAATGACTGAACGGGTTTCGGAGTTCGGCACCTCCGTGGTGCTGCCGCTAGAAGAAGGCGACATCACGCACAAGACAGCCGGCGACATGCTCCGCGAAGCGCGGGAGGCGCACGGCCTGCACATCGAAATGGTGGCCGCGGCCCTCAAGGTGCCGCCGCAGAAGCTCATTGCGCTCGAGGCGGACGACATCGCTTCGCTGCCCGATCCGGTCTTTGCCCGGGCCCTGGCCAGCAGTGTCTGCCGAGCCCTGCGCATCGATCCTGCGCCGGTGCTCGCGAAGCTGCCGGGTGCGCAGCGCGCGGCGCTGGCCGTGGCCGACCGCACGCTCAAGGGCAATATCGTTTCCGGAACGCCGCGCTGGAACGGCGGGCGCTCCAGTGCGCTTCCGTCGCGCGCGTTGCTGACGGTCGTGGTACTGCTGCTGGTCGGCGCGGCCGTGCTGTTCTGGCTGCCTCAATCGGTCTTCGACCAGGTCGGGGCCTCCGTGTCGCGCTGGACATCGCGTGGCGACAGCGACACCAGCGCACCGGCCGAGACGCCAGTAGCGGCGTCGGCTCCAGGCGGGTCGTCTGTCGTCGTCGAAAACGCGCCGGTGTCGCCGGTGGCACCCCCGATATCGGCTGCACCCGCGGCGCCGGGCGCGCCCGGCGCAGCCCTGCCGGCGGGCAGCGCGGCCGCTGTGGCGGCGGCTTCGCCTCCTGCTGCCGCTGCGGCACCTGCCAGCAGCCAGCAGCTGGTCTTCGTCGCGCGCGAGGAATGCTGGATCACGGTCACCGAAGCCGGCGGCAAGCAACTGCTGCGCCGCAGCGTGAAGGCCGGCGAAACGGTGGCATTGTCGGGAGCGCTGCCGTTGTCGGTGGTGGTGGGGCGTGCATCGGCGGTCGATGTGCAGGTGCGCGGAAAGCCTTACGATCTGAAGCCTGCCACGCGCGGCGGCGGCGTGGCGCGTTTCGAGGTGACATCGTGACCGACTGCACTCCGCAACCCATCGCTTCGGCGGCGCCCAAGGCGCGCCGTTCGCGCCAGGCCCAGGTGGTCTGGGGCCCGCGCACCGTGACGGTGGGCGGCGACGCACCCGTGCGGGTGCAGTCCATGACCAACACCGACACCGTCGACGCCGTCGGCACCGCCATCCAGGTGAAGGAGCTCGCCATTGCGGGTTCCGAGATGGTGCGCATCACCGTCAACACGCCGGAGGCGGCAGCCCAGGTGCCGTACATCCGCGAGCAGCTCGACCGCATGGGCATCGACGTGCCGCTGATCGGCGACTTCCACTACAACGGCCACCGCCTGCTCACCGACTATCCGGCCTGCGCCGAGGCGCTGAGCAAGTACCGCATCAATCCCGGCAACGTGGGCAAGGGCGACAAGCACGACCGCCAGTTCGGCCAGATGATCGATGCCGCGATGCGCTGGAACAAACCCGTTCGCATCGGCGTCAACTGGGGCAGCCTCGACCAGGAACTGCTCTCCGGCCTGATGGACATCAACAGCCAGCGCGCCGAGCCGTGGGATGCGAAGCAGGTGATGTACGAGGCGCTGATCACCTCCGCCATCGAATCCGCCAGGCTGGCCGAATCGATGGGCATGGCCGGCAACCAGGTCATCCTGTCGTGCAAGGTGAGCGGCGTGCAGGACCTGATCTCGGTCTACCGCGAGCTCGCGAAGCGCTGCGACTATCCGCTGCACCTGGGGCTCACCGAGGCCGGCATGGGCACCAAGGGCACGGTGGCGTCGGCCACGGCGCTTTCCATCCTGCTGCAGGAGGGCATCGGCGACACCATCCGCGTGTCGCTCACGCCGCAGCCGGGCGAGTCGCGCACGCAGGAAGTGCTGATCGCCAACGAGATCCTGCAGGCGCTGGGCCTGCGCGTGTTCGTGCCGAGCGTCACTGCCTGCCCGGGCTGTGGCCGCACCACCAGCACCACCTTCCAGGAACTCGCCAAGCAGATCGACGACTACCTGCGCATGCAGATGCCGGTCTGGCGCACCAAGTACCCGGGCGTCGAGACGATGAAGGTGGCCGTCATGGGCTGCATCGTCAACGGCCCCGGCGAGAGCAAGCACGCCGACATCGGCATCAGCCTGCCCGGCACCGGCGAGGCGCCCGCCGCCCCGGTCTTCATCGACGGCGAAAAGGCGCTCACGCTGCGCGGCGACAATATCGCCAACGAGTTTCACCAGCTCGTCGAAAACTACATTCAAAAGCGCTTCGGCGGCGAACACGCTGCCCTGGCCTGACACCTGCGCAGATCCATGGCTGAAAAACTGAATGCCGTCAAAGGCATGAACGACATATTGCCGCCCGAATCGGCGCGCTGGGAGTGGCTCGAGGCCACCGTGCGCGACCTGATGGGCCGCTTTGCATACCGCAATGTGCGCACGCCGATCCTCGAGCACACGGCGCTGTTCGTGCGCGGCATCGGCGAGGTGACCGACATCGTCGAGAAGGAGATGTACTCCTTCCAGGACCGCTCCGACAAATACGGCGACAACGACCACCTGACGCTGCGGCCCGAGAACACCGCCGGCCTGGTGCGCGCGGTGATCGAGCACAACATGCTGTACGACGGCGGCAAGCGCCTCTGGTACACGGGCCCGATGTTCCGGCGCGAAAAGCCGCAGCGCGGGCGCTTTCGCCAGTTCCACCAGATCGGCGCCGAGGCGCTCGGCTTTGCCGGGCCCGATGTCGATGCCGAGCTGATCCTCCTGGCCAATGCGCTCTGGAAGGCCATCGGCCTCACCGATGTTCGGCTGGAACTCAACAGCCTGGGCCAGCCCGCCGAGCGCGCGCTCCACCGCGCCGAGCTCATTGCCCACTTCGAAAAGTACGCCGACAGGCTCGACGAGGACGGCAAGCGCCGCCTGCACAGCAATCCGCTGCGCATCCTCGACACCAAGAACCCGGCCATGAAAGAGGTGGTCGAGTCAGCCCCTCGGCTGATCGACTTCCTGGGCGCCGAATCGCTGGCCCACTTCGATGGCCTCAAGGCCATCCTCGACGCCAACGGCGTGGCGTACACCATCAATCCGCGGCTGGTGCGCGGGCTCGACTACTACAACCTCAGCGTGTTCGAGTTCGTGACCGATCGCCTCGGCTCGCAGGGCACCGTATGCGCCGGCGGCCGCTACGACGACCTCATCGCACAGATCGGCGGCAAGCCGGCGCCGGCGGTGGGCTGGGCCATCGGCGTCGAGCGTGTGCTCGACCTCATGAAGGAGCAGGGCGCCGCCATCGCGGCGCCAGTGCCCGACGTCTACGCCGTGGTGCCCGATGCTGCGGCCATGCCCGTGGTGCTGCGTACGCTGCAGCAGCTGCGCGATGCCGGCGTGCGGGTGCAGATGCATGCCGCCACGGTCGACGGCCTCGGCAGCTTCAAGTCGCAGTTCAAGCGCGCCGACAACAGCGGCGCCACCTACGCCCTGATCTTCGGCGCCGATGAACTTGCACGCGGCGAAGTGACTCTCAAGTCGCTGCGCGACGGAAGCGGCGCGCAAACTGCCCGGCCGCTCGCCGAGGCGGCCACCTGGGCCGCCACCCTACAATCGCCGGCTCCCAACATCTGATACGCATGGCAACCCATCTCGATCTCGACGAACAGGAACAGCTCGACCAGCTCAAGCATTTCTGGAACACCTACGGCACCCTGATCACCTGGGTGGTGTTGCTCGTGGCCGGGGCCTTCGTGGCCTGGAACGGCTGGCAGTATTTCCAGCGCAACAAGGCGGCGCAGGCCGCGGCCCTCTACGACGAGGTGGAGCGCAGCGCGCAGTCCGGCGATGTGGAGCGCATCCAGCGCGTGCTGGGCGACATGAAGGAACGCTTCGCCAGCACCGCCTATGCGCAGCAGGCCGGCCTGCTGGCCGCCAAGGCGCTGTACGAGAAGGGCAACCTCGAGGGCTCGCGGGCCGCGCTCGGCTGGGTTGCGCAAAGCGCTGTCGATCCGGGCTACCAGGCCGTCGCCAAGTTGCGGCTCTCAGCCGAGCTGCTCGACAGCAAGTCCTACGACGAAGCGCTTCAGCAGCTGTCGGGCAATGTGCCCAAGGAATTCGAACCGCTCGTGGCCGATCGCAAGGGCGACATCTACATGGCCCAGGGCAAGCGCACCGAAGCGCAGGCCGAATACCGCAAGGCCTGGACCGGCCTTGGCCCGGCGTCCGACTACCGGCGCCTGGTCGAATTCAAGCTCAACGCCGCCGGCGTCGATCCGAAGAGCCTGGCACCTGTCACGGTCACGCCGGCAGCCCCCAAAAATTCCTGATCGCACTATGAATTTCAAGCGTTTCATGCCTGAGTCGTCCGCCCTGCGTGCAGGTTCGGCCATTGTTCTGGTGGCCATGCTGGCCGCCTGCTCGGGCACCAGCAAGCCCAAGCCGGCCGAACTGCCTGCCAACCCCGCGTTGTTCGGCGTGCGCCAGGCCTGGAGCGTGCGCATCCCGGCCGTGAGCTTCCCGCTGGCCACCGACGTCAGCGGCGACATCGTCACCGTGGCCGGCGCCGACGGCACCGTGGTGGCCATCGACGCCCGTGCCGGCCGCGAAACCTGGCGCGCGAACGCGGGCGCCAAGCTCGCTGCCGGCGTCGGCAGCGACGGTTCGCTGGCCGCGGTGGTCACCACCGACAACGAACTCGTGGCCATGGAGGGCGGCAAGGTCCTGTGGAAGCAGCGGCTCTCGGCCCAGGCCTTCACCGCGCCGCTGGTGGCCGGCCGGCGCGTCTTCGTGCAGACCGCCGACCGCAGCATCAGCGCCTGGGACGGCCAGAGCGGCCGCCGCCTCTGGCTGCAGCAGCGCACGGCCGAGAACCTCGTGCTCAAGAAGTCGGGCGTGCTGATCGCCGTGGGCGACACCCTGGTGTCGGGCATCGGCGGCCGGCTGGTCGGCATCAATCCGGCCAATGGCACCTCGCGCTGGGAAGCCCCCATTGCGGCCCCGCGCGGCACCAACGACGTGGAGCGCCTGGTCGACCTGACTGGCAGCGTGAGCCGTGTCGGCGACACCGTGTGCGCCCGTGCCTACTACGCCAACGTCGGCTGCGTCGACACGGTTCGCGGCCAGCTGCTCTGGAGCAAGCCTGCCGTGGGCGCCGAGGGCGTGAGCGGCGACGAAAGCTTCGTCTATGGCACCGAGGCCGATGGCAGCGTGACGGCCTGGCGCCGTTCCGATGGCGAGCGCGCCTGGCAATCGACCCGCTTCAAGAGCCGTGTCCTGACCGGGCCGCTCGCGGTGGGCCGTTCGCTGGTGATTGGCGAAAGCACGGGAACGCTGCACTTCGTTTCGCGCGAAGACGGTGCGCTGCTCAATCGCGTCACGCCCGATGGCTCCGCCATTGACGTCACCCCGGTGATGGCCGGCAACACGGTGGTGGTGGTGACCGCCAACGGCGGTGTGTTTGGATATCGCCCTGAATAATTCTTTGCAAGGCCCGACCATGAAAACCGCGCCCCTGAAAGGCCGGCCATGAAGCCGGTCGTGGCCCTGGTCGGGCGGCCCAACGTTGGCAAGTCGACCCTCTTCAACCGCCTGACGCAGACGCGCGACGCCATCGTCGCCGACTTTGCCGGGCTCACGCGCGACCGCCACTACGGCAACGGCCGCCTGGGCAAGCACGAGTTCATCGTGATCGACACCGGCGGCTTCGAGCCCGATGCCGGCAGCGGCATCTACAAGGAAATGGCCAAGCAGACGCGGCAGGCCGTGGCCGAGGCCGACGTGGTGATCTTCGTGGTCGATGCCCGCGAAGGCCTTTCGGCGCAGGACCACGACATTGCGAACGAGCTGCGCCGGCTCGGCAAGCCCTGCGTGCTCGCGGCCAACAAGGCCGAAGGCATGCACGACGGCACCAAGCTGGTCGATTTCTACGAACTCGGCTTCGGCGACGTGCACGGCGTGTCCGCGGCGCACGGGCAGGGCATGCGCGACCTGGTCGAACTGGCGCTTGCACCCCTGAACCTGCCCGACCCCGACGACGAGGCGGACGAGGACGACGTCAACAAGCCCATCAAGCTGGCGGTGGCGGGACGGCCGAACGTCGGCAAGTCCACGCTCATCAATACCTGGCTTGGCGAGGAACGCCTGGTGGCGTTCGACTTGCCGGGCACCACGCGCGACGCCATCTCGGTGCCGTTCGAGCGCAACGGCCAGCGCTTCGAGCTGATCGACACGGCCGGCCTGCGCCGCAAGGGCAAGGTGTTCGAGGCGATCGAGAAGTTCTCGGTGGTCAAGACGCTGCAGGCCATCGAATCGGCCAACGTCGTGCTGCTGCTGCTCGATGCCACGCAGGGCGTGACCGATCAGGATGCGCACATTGCGGGCTACATCCTCGAAAGCGGCCGCGCGGTGGTGATTGCCATCAACAAGTGGGATGCGGTCGACAGCTACCAGCGCGAGCAGATCCAGCGCCAGATCGAGACCCGGCTGCCGTTTCTCAAGTTCGCGTCGCTGCATTTCATCTCGGCCATCAAGCGCCAGGGCCTGGGCCCTGTGTGGCAGGCCATTGCGCAGGCCCACAAGTCGGCCACCCGCAAGATGTCGACGCCCGTGCTGACCCGGCTGCTGCTGGAGGCCGTGCAGTTCCAGTCGCCCAAGCGCGCGGGCATGTTCCGGCCCAAGCTGCGCTATGCGCACCAGGGCGGCATGAATCCGCCGGTGATCATCATCCACGGCAATTCGCTGGAGCACGTCACCGAGGCCTACAAGCGCTTTCTCGAAGGGCGCTTCCGCAAGGAGTTCGATCTGGTGGGCACGCCCTTGCGCATCCAGTTCAAAAGCTCGCAAAATCCCTTTGCGGACAAGGACGGTTGAGTGCTCTTGGCTGCCGATGGCGGCCGTTGAGCCATGGCCGGGTCGAAAGTTCCGTCATTTGAGAACCGTTATTTTTCAAAGGCTTTTGACCCCGATTGCTGCAGCGCAGAAACCCTGTGTTAAGGTCATCTCTCCAACAACTACTCTTGAACACGGAGAATATCGTGAGCAATAAAGGGCAACTTCTACAAGACCCGTTTCTGAACACCCTGCGTCGCGAGCATGTGCCGGTTTCCATTTATTTGGTGAACGGTATCAAGCTGCAGGGCCAGATCGAGTCTTTCGACCAGTACGTCGTGTTGCTTCGCAACACGGTGACGCAAATGGTCTACAAGCACGCCATCTCCACCATCGTGCCGGGTCGTGCCGTCAACTTCTCGGCTGCCGAGAACGACGACGCCGCAGCCTGATCGCGCGGAGCGCGGCGGTAACCCCGCCGCGCTTTTTCCATATTGACCCCGCTTGTCTGAACTGAACTCCCGCCAGGAAGGCGCCGCCGTTCTCGTCGGAGTCGATTTCGGGCTGCCCCATTTCGACAGCGAACTCGAGGAACTCGGCCTGCTTGCGCAGACCGCGGGCCTCACGCCTGTTGCGCGCCTCGTCTGCAAGCGCAAGGCGCCCGACGCGGCACTTTTCGTCGGCAGCGGCAAGGCCGAAGAAATCAAGGAACTGGCCGCGCTGCACCAGGCCAGCGAGGTCATCTTCGACCAATCGCTGAGTCCGGCGCAGCAGCGCAACCTCGAGCGCCAACTCGACGTGGCGGTGTACGACCGCACCTTTCTCATCCTCGAGATCTTTGCCCAGCGCGCCCGCTCCCATGAGGGCAAGCTGCAGGTCGAGCTTGCCCGCCTGCAGTACCTGAGCACGCGGCTGGTCCGCCGCTGGTCCCACCTCGAGCGCCAGACCGGCGGCGCGGGCGTGCGCGGCGGTCCCGGTGAAAAGCAGATCGAGCTCGACCGCCGAATGATCAGCGAATCGATCAAGCGCACGCGCGAGCGCCTGGCCAAGGTGCAGAAGCAGCGCGGCACGCAGCGCCGCCAGCGCGAGCGCCGCGAGACTTTCAACATCTCGCTCGTGGGCTATACCAACGCCGGCAAGTCGTCGCTGTTCAATGCGCTGGTCAAGGCCCGCGCCTATGCAGCCGACCAGCTCTTTGCCACGCTCGACACCACCACGCGCAACCTCTACCTGGGCGACGCGCGCAGGCAGGTCTCGATTTCCGACACCGTCGGCTTCATCCGCGACCTGCCGCACGGCCTCGTCGACGCCTTCAAGGCCACGCTGCAAGAGGCCGTCGACGCCGACTTGCTGCTGCATGTGGTCGATGCTTCCAATCCGCATTACCCAGAGCAGATGGCCGAAGTGCGATCCGTTCTTCGCGACATCGGTGCGGACGCCGTTGCGCAGCTTCTGGTGTTCAACAAGCTCGATGCTCTTGAAACCGCGCAGCACCCGCTGCATCTGCAGGACGACATCGAAGTCGACGGCGTGCAGGTTCCGCGCATCTTCCTCAGCGCCCGCAGTGGCGAGGGCGTGCCGCTCCTGCGAGCCGAGCTGGCCCGCCGGTCGGGCTCCATGGGCGATACGATGACCCCAGAGGCCGACACTGAATTGCACGATACCGCCAATTGATTGGGCACAATCCCGCCACTGACAAGAGAACGAAGCGAATGAATGCAAAGCCAGCGTGGAGAGGGTTTCTGGGCATGTTCAACCTGAACGATGGCCGATGGGGTCGCGGCGACGAGCCGGCGTCCAACGGCGACCGCCCGACGGGCAACCGGCCTCCCGACGCAGACCCGCCGGGCGCACCAACGCCACCGCCCTCGGGCAACAACAACGGCAACGGCAACCGTCCCCGCGGCCAAGGCCCGAACCAGGGGCCGCCCGACCTCGACGAACTCTGGCGCGACCTCAATCGCAAGCTGGGGGGCTTCTTCGGTGGCAAGGGCGGCGGCAATCGCCCCACTGGCAACGGCGGTGGCGGCAATGGCTATCGGCCGGACATGAAGAATGCAGGCTTCGGTCTCGGACTGGTGGCGGCGGTTGCCGTTCTCATCTGGCTCGGTACCGGCTTCTTCATCGTGAATGAAGGCCAGCAGGCCGTGGTGACGCAGTTCGGCCGCTACAAGTCGACTGTGAATGCCGGCTTCAACTGGCGCCTGCCGTACCCCATCCAGCGTCACGAAGTGGTGGTGACCACGCAGATCCGCTCGACCGACGTGGGCCGCGATGCCATCGTGCGTTCGACCGGCCTGCGCGAATCGGCCATGCTGACCGAAGACGAGAACATCGTCGAGATCAAGTTCGCCGTGCAATACCGCCTGAGCGATGCGCGCGCCTATCTGTACGAAAGCAAGTCGCCCTCCGAAACCGTGGTGCAGGTGGCCGAAACCGCCGTGCGCGAAGTGGTCGGCAAGATGAAGATGGACGCGGCCCTTGCCGAGGAGCGCGACCAGATCGCGCCTCGCGTGCGCACGCTGATGCAGACCATCCTCGACCGTTACAAGGTCGGCGTGGAAGTCGTCAACATCAACCTGCAGCAAGGCGGCGTGCGGCCGCCCGAGCAGGTGCAGGCCGCCTTCGACGACGTGCTCAAGGCCGGACAGGAGCGCGAGCGCGCCAAGAACGAGGCCCAGGCCTACGCCAACGACGTGATCCCGCGTGCCACCGGTACCTCGTCGCGCCTCAAGGAAGAGTCCGAGGCCTACAAGGCGCGCATCGTTGCGCAGGCGCAGGGCGATGCAGGGCGCTTTGGCGCGGTGCTGGCCGAATACCAGAAGGCGCCGCAGGTGACGCGCGACCGCATGTACACCGACGCCATGCAGCAGATCTACGCCAGCACCACCAAGGTGCTGGTCGATACCAAGCAAGGCTCCAACCTGCTGTACCTGCCGCTCGACAAGCTCATGCAGCTGAGCGGCAACAACCCGGCCGCAACGCCGGTCGATGCGGCCAGCCCCAGCGTGGCGGGTACCGCGCCCGCCCAGTCGTCAGTGATTCCGGTGGCGCCGCCATCGAGCGAGAGCCGCGCCCGCGATGGCCGTTCGCGTGATCGCGACGTGCGTTGAAAAGGCCAGTAAGAACATGAACAGAATCGGATTCATCGCTTCGTCGATCCTCGTGCTGCTGGTGCTGCTGAGCTCGACGCTCTTCGTCGTCGACCAGCGCCAGTTCGGCGTGGTCTACGCCCTGGGCCAGATCAAGCAGGTCATCACCGAGCCGGGCCTGAACTTCAAGCTGCCGCCGCCGTTCCAGAACGTGTCGTACATCGACAAGCGGCTGCTCACGCTCTCCAGCCTCGACACCGAGCCCATGCTCACGGCCGAGAAGCAGCGCGTGGTGATCGACTGGTACGTGCGCTGGCGCATCACCGATCCGCAGGCCTACATCCGCAACGTGGGCCTCGACGAAAATGCCGGCGCCACGCAGCTCAACCGGGTGGTGCGCAACGCCTTCCAGGAAAACATCAACAAGCGCACCGTGCGCGACCTGATCTCGGTGCGCCGCGAGGCGCTGATGGCCGACGTTCAGCGCGAGGTGCTGGCCGTGGTGAAGGGTGCCAAGCCCTGGGGCGTTGACGTCATCGACGTGCGCATCACGCGTGTCGACTATGTGGAAGCCATCACCGAATCGGTCTACCGCCGGATGGAGGCAGAGCGCAAGCGCGTGGCCAATGAACTGCGTTCGACCGGCTTTGCCGAGGGCGAAAAGATCCGCGCCGACGCCGACCGCCAGCGCGAAGTGATCGTGGCGAACGCCTATCGCGATGCCCAGAAGATCAAGGGCGAGGGCGATGCCCAGGCTGCTGCCGCCTACAGCGAGTCCTTTGGCCGCGACCCGCAGTTCGCGCAGTTCTACCGCAGCCTCGACGCCTACAAGCAGAGCTTCAACAAGAAGAGCGACGTGATGGTGCTCGACCCGTCGTCGGACTTCTTCCGCGCCATGCAGAGCGCCGGCACGCCCGCAGGCAACGCGCCTCCACGCCGCTGACCCGGCATCCGGGCCGCTGCCGCCGTGAGCGCCGAAATCTTCTGGAGCGCGCTGGCGCTGGTCCTGGTGATCGAAGGCATCCTGCCTTTCGTCTCGCCGGGCGGGTGGCGGCGCGGTTTTGGGCAGCTCATGCAGCTGCGCGACGGCCAGCTGCGTTTCTTCGGACTCTGCAGCATCTTGATGGGTTTGGCCCTTCTTTGGCTGCTGGGGTAGCGCGGCCCGGTAGAATCCCGGTTTAACCACGCCCCCGATCCCCATGTCCGCCTGGGTCCTCCCGGATCACATTGCCGATGTGCTGCCTTCCGAGGCGCGCCACATCGAAGAACTTCGACGCCAGCTGCTCGATACCGCCCGTGGCTATGGCTACGAGCTGGTGATGCCGCCGCTGCTCGAGCACCTGGAGTCGCTGCTGTCCGGCACCGGCGAGGCGCTCGACCTCCAAACCTTCAAGCTGGTCGACCAGCTCTCCGGCCGCAGCATGGGCCTGCGGGCCGACACCACGCCCCAGGTGGCACGCATCGACGCCCACCTGTTGAACCGCGAAGGCGTGGCACGGCTGTGCTACTGCGGACCGGTGCTGCACACCCGCCCCGACCGGCCGCATGCCACGCGCGAGCCGCTGCAGTTCGGGGCCGAGATCTATGGCCATGCAGGGCTCGAGGCCGATACCGAAGTGCTGCTGCTCGCGCTCGACTGCCTGCATGCGTCAGGCTTGAAGGACGGCGTGATCGTCGACCTGGCGGACGCGCGCATCGTGCGGGCGCTGTTTGCCGGCGTGCCGGTCGACGCCTCCATGCTGGCGCGCGTGCATGCGGCGCTGGTTGCCAAGGACGCGAGCGAACTGCATGCGCTCACGCGCGATTTCCCGGCTTCGTCGCGCGATGGCCTGCGCGCGCTGGTCCAGCTGTATGGCGATGCGTCGGTGCTCGACGAGGCCGCCAAGGCCCTCAAGGGCACGCCGGCCGTGAGCGCGGCGCTGGCCGGACTGAAGCAGCTCGCGGACAGCCTCGGCGCCGATTCGTCGCGCCAGATCAGTTTCGACCTGGCCGACCTGCGCGGCTATGCCTACTACAGCGGCATGCGCTTCGGCATCTATGTGCCGGGTGCGGCCGATGCGCTGGTGCGCGGCGGCCGCTACGACGAGGTCGGCGCCGTGTTCGGCCGCAACCGGCCGGCGGTCGGCTTCAGCCTCGACGTGCGCGAACTGGTCGGCGTGCTGCCGGCACGCCCGCTGCGCGCCGCCATTCGCGCACCCTGGAGCGACGCGGCCGGCCTGCGCCAGGCCATTGCCGGGCTGCGCAAGGCCGGCGAGACCGTGGTCTGCGTGCTGCCGGGCCATGGCAGCGAGATCGATGAATTCCATTGCGACCGCGAGCTCGTCGAGCAAGCAGGGCAGTGGCAAGTCCGAGCCATCTGAATTTTTGAAGTAATGGAACGAGCATGAGCGTAACCACCGGAAGAAACGTGGTCGTCGTCGGTACCCAATGGGGCGATGAAGGCAAGGGCAAGCTGGTCGATTGGCTGACGGAAAGCGCCCAGGGCGTGGTCCGTTTCCAGGGCGGCCACAACGCGGGCCACACGCTGGTCATCAACGGTGTGAAGACCGCGTTGCACCTGATCCCCAGCGGGATCATGCGGCCCGGCGTCAAGTGCTACATCGGCAACGGCGTGGTGCTCTCGGCTGCCAAGCTGTTCGAGGAGATCGAGGGGCTCGAAAAGGCGGGCGTCGAGGTGCGCTCGCGCCTGCGCATCAGCGAGGCCTGCCCGCTGATCCTGCCTTTTCACGCGGCGCTCGACATCGCGCGGGAAACGTACCGCGAAAAGGGCGGCGTCGAGAAGATCGGCACCACCGGCCGCGGCATCGGCCCGGCCTACGAAGACAAGATCGCGCGCCGCGCGCTGCGCGTGCAGGACCTGAAGCACCCCGATCGCTTCGCGACCAAGCTGCGCGTGCTGCTCGACCTGCACAACCACGTGCTGACGCAGGTGCTCGGCGCTCCTGCCATCGACTTCGACCTGGTGTTCGACGAGGCCATGCGCCACGCGGTGCTGCTCAAGCCGATGATGGCCGATGTGTCGCGCGAACTGAACGACGCGCACAAGGCCGGCGCCAACCTGCTGTTCGAAGGCGCGCAGGGCACGCTGCTCGACGTCGACCACGGCACCTATCCGTACGTCACATCGAGCAACTGCGTGGCCGGCAATGCGGCCGCGGGTTCGGGTGTGGGCCCGGGCATGCTGCACTACATCCTCGGCATCACCAAGGCCTACTGCACGCGCGTGGGCGGCGGCCCGTTCCCGACGGAACTCGACTGGGCCACGCCGGGCACGCCGGGCTACCACATGAGCACCGTGGGCGCCGAAAAAGGCGTGACCACCGGCCGCAGCCGCCGCTGCGGCTGGTTCGACGCCGCGCTGCTCAAGCGTTCGGCGCAGGTCAACGGCCTGTCGGGCCTGTGCATCACCAAGCTCGACGTGCTGGACGGGCTCGAAAAGCTCGAGCTGTGCACCGGCTACGAGCTCGACGGCGAAATCACCGACATTCTGCCGATGGGTGCGGACGAGATCGAGCGCTGCACGCCCATCTACGAGACCCTCGAAGGCTGGAGCGAAAGCACCGTCGGCGTCACGCAGTACGACAAGCTGCCGGTCAACGCGCGGCTCTACCTGCAGCGCATCGAGCAGATCACCGGCGTGCCGATCCACATGGTGTCGACCAGCCCCGATCGCGATCACACGATCATGATGCGCCACCCTTACCTCGCCGACTGAACAGGACCGAACCAGACCATGTTGACCGAAGACGGCAAGCATCTCTATGTCAGCTACGACGAGTATCACAACCTGATCGAGAAGCTCGCGATCAAGATTCACCAGTCGGAATGGCAGTTCGACACCATTCTTTGCCTTGCGCGCGGCGGCATGCGCCCGGGGGACGTGCTTTCGCGCATCTTCGGCAAGCCACTGGCGATCATGTCGACCAGCTCCTACCGCGCCGACGCCGGTACGGTGCAGGGCCATCTGGACATCGCCCGCTTCATCACCACGCCCAAGGGCGAGATCGCCGGCAGGGTGCTGCTGGTGGACGACCTGGCCGACTCGGGCCACACGCTGCATGCGGTGATGGACATGCTGCGCAACAACTACAAGCCAATTACCGAACTGCGCAGCGCGGTGCTCTGGACCAAGGCGCTGTCGACCTTCACGCCCGACTACTCGGTCGAGTACCTGGCGACGAATCCGTGGATCCATCAGCCCTTCGAAGGCTACGACTCGCTCGGCGTCGAGAAGCTGCTGGAGAAGTGGTCAGTCTGAGCCCGCAGGCTCAACGCCCGGGCTCGAACATCGCGGTGTAGCGCCGCTGCATTTCTTCTGGCGTCAGCTTTTCGATGCTGTGGCCCACGTTCCAGCGGTGGCCGAAGGGGTCGTGGAACACGCCGGATCGCTCGCCGTAGAACTGGTCCTGCGGCGCCATGTCGAGCGTGGCGCCGGCTGCCACGGCGCGGGCCACCACGGCATCGGCATCGTCCACATGCAGGTGCAGCGTCACCGCAGTGCCGCCCAGCGTCCTGGCGCTGGGGATGCCGTATTCGGCGAACTCGTCCGAGATCATCAGGATCGCGCCGTTGTGGAAGTCGAGTTCCGCATGGCCGATGCGGCCGCTCGGCTCGGTGAGCCGGAAGATTTCCTTGACTTCGAAGACCTTGCAATAGAAGTCGATGGCCGCGCCGGCGTCGTCGACGCAAAGATAGGGAAACAGTTCGTGGATGGCCATGTCGATGTCCGCTCGGGTTGATGGGATGCTGGCGATTCTGGCTCCCGCGGCACGTACCGTCTTGAACAAAATTGACCTGCCGGCAGGGGCTCAGACCCGCACGTGGCGCGAGGACGTCGGGGCAGTGCGCCGGTAGGCCTCGGGCGACATGCCGGCGATCGCAAGGAATTCGCGGCTGAAGTGCGCCTGGTCGCTGTAGCCGGCATCCAGTGCCAGCTCGACCCAGGGCTGGGTCGGATCCAGTGCGAACTGCCCGATCACGCGGTCGAAGCGCAGCATGCGCGCGTACTGCTTGGGCGCGATGCCGGTCATGCCGCGAAAGAGTGCAATGAAGCGCCGGTGGCTGTAGCCGCTTTGCTTCACCAGTTCGCGGATCGCGCCGGCTTTCGCGTTGTTGCCGGCGCCTGACAGGCCGGCCAGCGCGTGCGCCACCGCGGGGTCCAGGCCATGCACCACGGAGGCGGACAGGCGCGCGCTCAGCAGGGCATCGAGGATCGCGAGCTGGCGCGCCAGGGAGTCGGTGCCGTGGAGCTGTTCGAGCGCGAAGCCGGCGTCCGCACCCCAGAGCGCTTCGAGCGGCGTGTGGCGCTCGGCCAGCGCGTCTTCCGGTGCGCCGAGCAGCGCCCTGGCCGCGCCTGGTTGCAGCATCACGCCGACCGAGCGCGTCTCGACCGACACGTCACGCACGAAAAACCCGCAGCGGCTCCCGCCCACCATGGCGTAGCCCACCGTGTAGCCGTGCGCATCGGCGTCGTCGCGGAACAAGCGCAGCGGCGGTCCGGCGAGCCGGAACACCAGGTGCATGCCGCCGGTGGGCAGCACATGCTCGCGCGCGCCCGGCTGCTCGGCGGCCGCGCCCGCGGGGGCCGAGGCCCACATCAGCCGCACATAGGGCCGCAGGCAAGGCGAGGGCAGTCGCGTCAGCTGCTGCATGGCCGTGGCTCTGGAGGAAAACAGGCTGTTGCCCATCGGCGCATTGTGCGGCGGAACGCCGCGCTAGCATCGGGGCCATGAGCAAGCCCTCCACGACCCTGATCCATCATCCCTACACGCCGCCCGCCAACTTCGCCGCGCCGCAGCCTGGCATCTACAAGGCCTCGACGGTATTCTTTGCCGACGTGGCCGCCATGCGCGCGCGCGACTGGAAGACCAAGGCCGGCTACACCTACGGCCTGCACGGCACGCCGACCACCTTCACGCTCGAGGAGCGCCTGGCGACCCTCGAAGGCGGCACCGAGTGCCTGCTGGTGCCGAGCGGGCTGGCCGCCATTTCGCTGGTTTCCTTCGCCTTCCTGAAGAGCGGCGACGAGGTGCTGATTCCCGACAACGCCTACGGCCCCAACAAGGCGCTGGCGACCGGCGAACTGGCCAACTTCGGCATCACGCACCGCATGTACGACGCGATGAACCCGTCCGATCTGGCCGCCAAGCTCTCGGAGCGCACGCGGCTGGTGTGGCTCGAGGCCGCGGGCTCGGTGACGATGGAGTTTCCCGACCTGCCGGCGCTGGTGAAAGCCTGCCGTGCGCGCGGCGTGGTGACGGCGCTGGACAACACCTGGGGCGCGGGCCTGGCATTCGCCCCCTTCGATTTCAACGGCAGCGGGCAGGGCGTGGACATCTCGGTTCACGCGCTCACCAAATACCCGAGCGGCGGCGGCGATGTGCTGATGGGCAGCGTCGTCACGCGCGACGAGCGGCTGCATCGCGCGCTCAAGCTCACGCACATGCGCACGGGCTTCGGCGTCGGCGTCGGCGATGTGGAAACTCTGCTGCGGTCGCTGCCGAGCATCGGGTTGCGCTATGCCGCGCACGACCGTTCGGCGCGCGAGCTGGCGCGCTGGCTCGGCGGCCGCGAAGAGGTCGCGCAGGTGCTGCATCCTGCGCTCGAGGAGTCGCCCGGCCATGCGAACTGGCGTGCACTGTGCGGCGGCGCCGACCTGGCCGC
The DNA here is from genome assembly GCF_030815975.1 of Variovorax paradoxus. Lineage (NCBI taxonomy): Bacteria > Pseudomonadati > Pseudomonadota > Betaproteobacteria > Burkholderiales > Comamonadaceae > Variovorax > Variovorax paradoxus. The sequence goes on along the minus strand of NZ_JAUSXL010000002.1, from coordinate 5,098,121 downwards.
GGGCCTGTTCTCGATCGTGTTCGACGAGCGCTACAGCACCGAGCAGGTCGACCGCTTCTGCGACAGCCTGAACCTGTTCCGCCTCGGCTATTCGTGGGGCGGCCCGGTGAGCCTCGTGGTGCCCTACGACATCGGCCTGATGCGCGATGCCAGCGTGGCGCGCTGGCCCCACAAGGGCACGCTGGTGCGCTTCTCGGTCGGGCTGGAGGATGTGGAAGACCTGCGGGCCGACCTGCAGCAGGCGCTCGCGCGGATGTAAGCGAAGTTTTCCGGATGCAGAGGCCGACCGCTGCGCGGCTTTGGGTGCACCGTTATCGCTTACAGTTGGATGACACGCAGTCGCTTTGACTGCCTCGTTCAAGGAGAGAACAGTGGCAACACCCAATTACGGCTACGAAAAGCGCCAGAAGGAGCTGGCCAAGAAGAAGAAAAAGGAAGAGAAGCTCCGCGAAAAGGCCAATCGCAAGCTCTCGCCAAGCAGCGACGGCCTGGCCCCGGGTGACCCGGAAACCGACGTGGCCTCGCTCGAACGCGATCCGCCGACGGTGCCCGATCTGCCGACCAAGAACGGTTGATCCGAAATCAAGGCTATCGACAAAAAAGCCGCTGCAGGCCTCCGGGCCTGGAGCGGCTTTTTTGTTGCGGTCGGCTTACCTGGCCGCGAGCAGCTTGCGCAGCTCCGGCCATACGTTGTCGAGCAACTGCGGCTGCGCGGCGGCGGTCGGATGAATGCGATCGGCCTGGAACAGCGCGAGCGCATCGGGCGCATCGGCCACGCCCTTGAGCAGGAACGGAACCAGCGCCGCCTTGGTGGCGCTGGCCACCTTGCCGAACACGGCTTCGAAGCGCCGCGTGTAGTCGCCGCCGTAGTTGGGCGGCACCTGGATGCCGACGATCAGCACCTTGGCCCCGGCCGCCTGCGCGGCCTTGGTGATCTGCAGCAGGTTGTCCTCGGTGTTCTGCAGCGGCAGGCCTCGCAGCGCGTCGTTGGCGCCCAGCTCGACCACCACGTGGCTGGGCTTGTGCTGCGCCAGCAGCGAGGCAAAGCGGGCGCGTCCGCCCGAGCTGGTGTCGCCGCTGATGCTGGCATTGACCACCGTGGCCGGGATCTTCTGCTGTGCGAGCCGCTTCTCGAGCAGGGGCACCCAGCCTTCGCCGCGCTTCAGGCCGTATTCGGCGCTCAGCGAATCGCCGAGCACCAGGATGACCGGTTTGCCGGGCGCGGCGGCCTGGGCATGGCTCGCCGTCCAAGCCCCTGCGCTGCCGAATGCCGCTGCGCTCAAGATAAAGTCACGTCGTTTCAAAACGAAAAGCCTTTCCATGTCCCAACCCCCGTCTGATGCCATTGTCGCTGTCGAGCATGTGTTCAAGTCCGTGACCGATTCGGCCGGTACGCTCGACATTTTGCAGAACATCGATTTCACCCTGGGCGCGCGGGAAACCGCCGCCATCGTCGGTGCCTCGGGTTCGGGCAAGAGCACGCTGCTGTCGATCATCGCCGGGCTCGACACGCCCACGCGCGGCACTGTCAGGCTGGCGGGCGATGACATCTTCGCCATCGACGAGGACGAGCGCGCCGCGCTGCGCGCCCAGCGCGTGGGCTTCGTGTTCCAGAGCTTCCAGCTGCTCGGCAACCTGAGCGCGCTCGAGAATGTGATGCTGCCGCTCGAACTGGCCGACCGCAAGGACGCGCGCAAGGCCGCCACCGAGATGCTCGGGCGCGTCGGACTCGGCCAGCGCCTGGGCCACTATCCCAAGGTGCTCTCGGGCGGCGAGCAGCAGCGCGTGGCGCTGGCCCGGGCCTTCGTGGTGCAGCCGGCCCTGCTGTTGGCCGATGAGCCCACCGGCAGCCTCGACTTCGCGACCGGTGAACAGGTCATGAAGCTGATGTTCGACCTCAACCGCGAGCTCGGCACCACGCTCGTGCTCGTCACCCACGACCGCGGCATTGCGGCCCAGTGCGAACGGCGCATCACCATCGAGGCCGGCCGCATGGCGCTCAACGAATCGACGCCTGTGCTGGTGGCCTCGCTGCAGGCATGATCGTTCCCCGGTTCTGGGCCGAGGGCCGCATCCAGGAGCGGGTGGCGGGCAAGCAGATCATCGTGCGGCGCCACGGCTGGTCCGACGAGAGCCCGATCGCCGCGCAGGCGCATGCCGACCAGCGCACGCGGGAGGCCTTCGAACGCATCGCCGGCGGCGAGCAGCTCAACCGCCGCGAGCGCAAGCTGGCCTACAACGGCGCCGAAGGCATGCCCATCCGCGAGGAAATCGTCGAGCGGCAGGGCGACACCGTCATCACCCGCAACAGCTACGGCGCGCGCTGCCTCAACACGCCCGACGTGCTGTTCGTCGACATCGATTTCGACGAACCGCTGCGTGGCAGCGTGTTCGGCTTTGCGCTGGTGCCCGCGCTGATCGCGGGCATCGTCGGCGGCTGGACCGCCAAGACCTGGCTGGGCGGGCTGGTCGCGGCCATCGTGGTCTTTGCCGTCGCCTACCGCATCGGCCTGCGCAAGAAGCGCGGCGAGGCCAGCGACGATCCCGCGCCCGAGAAGCGCGCGGCCGGGCGCATCGGGCGCTTCGTCCATCAGCACCCCGACTGGCATTTGCGCATCTACCGCACGCCGGCCGGCTTCCGCGTGCTGGCGATGCACGACGTCTTCAGCCCGGCCGACATCGCGGTGGCCGACTGCTTCCAGGCGCTGGGTGTCGACAAGGTCTACGCGCGCATGTGCCGCAACCAGAACTGCTTTCGCGCCCGCCTGAGCGCCAAGCCCTGGCGCATCGGCATCGGCGAGCACATGCGGCCGCGGCCGGGCGTCTGGCCCGTGTCGCCCGAGAAGCTGCCGGTGCGCGATGCCTGGGTCGCGCGCTACGAAAAGGCCGCCGCGGGCCATGCCGCCTGCCAGTACCTGGAGAGCGCCGGCAACAGCGCGCGGGTGCATGCGAATGCGCTGGCGGTGCAGCAATTGCACGACGAACGCACGCGAGCGCTGAGCGGCCTGCCCATCGCCTGAGGATCGCCTGAAGATCCGGGCCGGCCAGGGTAGGGATAATCAGGGGATGTCTTCCCCCAAAGTGATCTTCGGCTTCCATGCCGTGGGCGTGCGCATCAAGACCGCGCCCAAATCGGTGCTCGAAGTGATGTTCGACAGCAGCCGGCGCGATGCGCGCATGAAACAGTTCATCGCGCGCGCCCAAGAAGCCGGTGTGCGGCTGGTCGAGGCCGACGGGCTGCGGCTCGCCAAGCTCAGCGGCAGCCATGGCCACCAGGGCGTGGCTGCGCGGGTCGAGCCCATCGCGCAAGTGCGTTCGCTCGACGAGCTGCTCGAGGGCCTCGAGGAGGCCGGCACCGTGCCGCTCCTGCTGGTGCTCGACGGCGTCACCGATCCGCACAACCTGGGCGCCTGCCTGCGCGTGGCCGACGGCGCCGGGGCGCATGCGGTGATCGCGCCCAAGGACCATGCGGCCGGCATCAATGCCACCGTGGCCAAGGTCGCGAGCGGTGCCGCCGAAACCGTGCCGTACTTCATGGTGACCAACCTGGCGCGCACGCTGAACGAACTCAAGGAACGCAGCATCTGGTGCGTCGGCACGAGCGACGATGCGCCCGGCACCGTCTACCAGAGCGATCTCAAGCGGCCGTTGGCGCTGGTGCTCGGCGCCGAGGGCGAGGGCATGCGCCAACTCACCCGCAAGACCTGCGACGAGCTCGTGAGCATTCCGATGGCGGGCGCGGTCGAGAGCCTGAATGTTTCAGTGGCCAGCGGGATCTGCCTCTACGAGGCCATGCGGCAGCGCAGCGCCTGAGGCCGCGCCGCTGTTCTCCTGGGCAGGGGCGCGGCACGAGGTCAGGAGGGGTCTTTGCTGCGCGTGCGAGCCACCGCGCTGAAGATGCCGATGCCCAGGATGATCAGTGCACCGATGCCGATGTAGAGATCGGGCACGCCGGCCACCGAGGCGCCCCAGGCGACACCGGCGAGGAAGATCAGAAAACCGATCATGTAGAGCGCAAAGGACATGCTTGTTCCCCCGGAAGCTTTGATGCCTTGCAGTATCCCGGGCGGCCCCCTGGCCGGCACAGGCCTTCGTCTCCAGTCGCTGTGGGACCTTGCCTACTGCTTCCCTGCCGTTATGCCGGGGATGCGACCAGCAGGTAGCGGCAGACCGCGCGCCCGAGCGCCTTGAAGACGAGCGGGCGGTCGACACCGAAATCCAGGCAGTCGCCGGGCGCGAGTTCGAAGCGCTCGTCGCCGTAATCCACCCGCAGCCCGCCTTCGAGCATCCACAGGCACTGCCGGTACGGCTTGCCGCTCCAGCGCGGATAGGCGACCTGCGCCGAGCGGGGCAATTCGATCTCGACCATCTCCACGCCGCCGCTCGCACCGCGCTCGGCAACCTGCCGCCGCAGGTAGCCCGCCTCGGGATCGCGCCAGACCTCCTGTTCGGCCCGGGTGCGCAGCCGGCGCGGCGAGCCCTTGTCCTCCGTCAGCAACTGCGCGAGCGGCACGCCCAGGCCGGCAGCCAGCCGCCCCAGCAGCACGGCCGTCGGGCTGCTCTCCGCGCGCTCCACCTTCGAGATCATGGCCTTGCTGACGCCGGAAAGCTCGGCCAGCTCGGCAAGGCTCAGCGCCTTGGCCTGGCGCAAGGTGAGCAGCCGGCTGGCGATGAGCGAGTCGATCCCGGAGGCCTCGGCGGGCGGAGATGAATTGTTTCTCATATGAGATTATTATTCTCCTATATTGGACAGACTGAAAGGAACGAACATGCGCCTGGTCCCCTGCACCGAGGAAGCCCATGCGGGCGCCATCCTTGCCATCCTCAACGAGGCCATTGCCAATTCGACGGCCCTGTACGACTACAAGCCGCGCACGCCCGAGAGCATGGTGGCGTGGTTCGCCACCAAGCGCGCCAACGGCTTTCCCGTGATTGGAGCGGAAGACGACAGCGGCAAGCTGCTGGGGTTCGCGAGCTACGGCGCGTTCCGCGCGTTTCCGGCCTACAAGTACACCGTGGAGCATTCGGTGTACGTCGAGGCGGGTCACCGCGGCGCGGGCCTCGGCCGCACGCTCATGGAGGCGATCATTGCCGAAGCCGTTGCGCGCGACGTGCATGTCATGGTTGGCGCCATCGATGCCGCGAACGCGGGCAGCATCGGGCTTCATGAACGCCTGGGTTTCGAGCATGCCGGCACCGTGCGGCAGGCCGGGTTCAAGTTCGGCCGCTGGCTCGACGTGGCGTTCTATCAGCGCATTCTCTCGACGCCGCTGAATCCGGTCGACGGTTAAGCGGCGCTCGAAACCGCCCGTTGCATGCGCGTCTCAGGCCGGGGTTTCGGCGCTGGCCCGGTCCAGCATCTGGATGGTGCCGGCATCGAGCTTCAGCTGGGTGGCAACCACGAGTTCCTCCAGCTGGGCGATGGAGCTTGCGCTGGCAATCGGCGCCGTGACCGACGGGCGCGCGATCTGCCACGCGATGGCCACCTGGCCCGGCTTGGCGTTGTATTGCTGGGCCACCTTGTCGAGCGCTTCGAGAATGCGCAGGCCCCGCGGATTCAGGTACTTGCCGGTGGTGCTGGCGCCGCGGGCGCTCTTGGTTGCGTCGGCCTCGGTGCGGTACTTGCCGGTCAGGAAGCCGGCCGCCAGCGCATAGAAGTTGATCACGCCCACCTCGCGCTTCACGCACAGCGGCTCCAGTTCGTCTTCGAACACCGCGCGGTCGTAGAGGTTGTAGAGCGGCTGCAGGCTTTCGTAGCGCGCAATGCCCAGCCGCTCCGACACGTCGAGCGCCTCAGCCAGCCGCGGCGCGCTGAAATTCGAGGCGCCGATGGCGCGCACCTTGCCGGCCTTGATCAGGTCGTCGAATGCCTGCAGCGAATCTTCCAGCGGAGTGGCGGCATCGTCGTCGTGCGACTGGTACAGGTCGATGAAGTCCGTCTGCAGGCGCTTGAGCGAGGCTTCCACCGCTTCGCGGATGTAGGCCGGCGACAAGCCCGCCTTGCCTTCGCCCATGGGCTTGCCGACCTTGGTGGCGAGCACCACGCGCTTGCGCTTGCCGCTCTGCTTGAGCCATTTCCCGATGATGGTCTCGGACTCGCCGCCGGTGTGGCCCGGCACCCAGCGTGAATAGACGTCGGCGGTGTCGACGAAGTTGAACCCCGCCTCGAGCCACGCATCGAGCAGGCGGAACGAGGTGGCTTCGTCCACCGTCCAGCCGAACACGTTGCCGCCGAAGGCAAGCGGCGAGACCAGGAGGCCGGAGCGGCCGAGCGAGCGGAGTTGCGACATGAGTTTGTTTCCTGAGAGAGAACGAAGAACGAGGATCAGACGAAGCCCACGGCACCGAGCAGCGCACCCGCGCCCAGCAGCCAGAGCAGGTGCAGGCGCGTGCGCCAGACGATAAGCGCGGCCGCCGCGGTCAGCAGCCACAGGTGCCATGCGGGCGCGTCGCCGGCATGGTTACCCGCCGCCAGCACCCAGCCGGTGGCGATCAGCAGGCCCACCACCACCGGCGCCATGCCCTGCTTGAAGGCGCGCACGCCGCGCCGGTCGCGGTTGCGGTGCCCCCAGCGCGTGGCAAGGTAGGTGAGGGTGGTGCTCGGCAGCATGATGCCGACCATGGTGACCATGAGCCCGAACAAGCCCAGCAGCCAGGCGCCCGGGCCCGCACCGATGCCACCGCCCGCGTTGAGCCCGACGTTCCAGCCCATCAGCGCGACGAAGAGCACGTTCGGCCCTGGCGCGGCCTGGGCGATGGCCACGGAGGAACTGAACTGCGCATCGGTGAGCCAGCCGTGCTGCGCGACGAGGTAGCGGTGCATGTCGGGGACGGTGGTGATGGCGCCGCTGATCGACAGCAGCGACAGCAGCAGGTACTGGCCGAAAAGCGCGAGCCAGTCGTGCCATTGCATGGCGATAGTCACGTGACTCACGCAGGAATCCTCCGCCACGTCCACGCACAGGCCACGCCGCCCACTGCCAGCAGCACCCAGCCGAGCGGCATCTTGAACAGCGCAATGGCGCCGAACACCAGCGCAACGAATGCCAGGCAGGTGGCAAAGCCCAGCGGGTGCTTGCGCAACTGCGGAATCAGCTTGATGCCGGTGGCGGCGATCAGCCCGCCCGACACCGCGCCCATGCCGCGCAGCGCGGCCGCCACCTGCGGGTTCGCGGCGTAGTGGGCATAGAGCACGGCCAGCACCAGGATGACGACCAGCGGTATCGCGAGCATGCCGGCCACCGCGGCAACGGCGCCGCGCAGGCCGAAGTAGCGGTCGCCGATCATCAGTGCGAGGTTGATCACGTTCGGCCCCGGCATCACCTGGGCCACGGCCCAGTCTTCGAGAAACTGCTCGGGCGTGAGCCAGCGCTTTTTCTCGACCATCTCGCGCTGGACGATGGCCAGAACGCCACCGAATCCCTGCAGCGCGAGCCAGGTGAATGAAACGAAAAGGTCGCGTGGCGACTTCGGTTGCGGAGGAAGGGGCGCCGCCGCGCCTGAAGGAGACGGATGCATGTGGATGCGATTATCGTTGCCAGGCCTGCAATATGCCGGGCATCGGGCTGACATGCCCCTGCATCACTCGACGGGAGACTTCATCGCCATGCAAATCCGCGCACTCTTCGATCTCTGCAAACAGGCCGTGGCCTCCTGGTCCAACGACTACGCCCCCAGCATGGGGGCCGCACTGGCCTACTACACGGTGTTCTCGATTGCGCCGCTGCTGCTGATCGTGATCTCGGTGGCGGGGCTGGTGTTCGGCGAGGAGGCCGCGCGCGGCGAGATCTTCGCGCAGCTTTCCGGCCTCATGGGCGAGCAGGGCGCGGCCGCGGTGCAGGGCATGCTGCAGGCGGTCAACAAGCCGGCCGAAGGCATCGTGGCCACGGTGATCGGCATCGGCCTGCTGGTGGTCGGCGCGACCACCGTCTTCGGCGAACTGCAGGATGCGCTCGACCGCATCTGGCGGGCGCCGGCACGCACCACGACCAAGGGCCTCTTCAACCTGCTGCGCGTGCGGGCGCTGTCGTTCAGCATGATCATGGCCATCGGCTTCCTGCTCATGGTGTCGCTGGTGGCCAGTGCGGCGCTCGCGGCGCTGAGCAAGTGGTGGGCGCCTGTGTTCGGCGGCTGGGCCACGCTGGCGCAGGCGGTGAACTTCGTCTTCAGCTTTGCGATGGTGACGGTGATCTTCGCGATGATCTACAAGATCATGCCGCGCGCCAGGGTGCAGTGGCGCGACGTCTGGGTGGGGGCGGCGGTCACGGCGCTGCTCTTCGCCATCGGCAAGCACCTCATCGGCCTGTACATCGGCAAGAGCAGCGTGGCCTCGGGCTACGGCGCCGCGGGTTCGCTGGTGGTGGTGCTGGTGTGGGTGTACTACTCGGCGCAGATCTTCCTGCTGGGAGCCGAGTTCACCTGGGTGTATGCCAGGACCTATGGCTCGCTCAAGAACATGGAGGGCCGCGGCGATGCGAATCCTTCGCCGACGCGCTCGGATCCGCTGCCGCAGCGCTAGGGCCTGTTCACACTACTAACGGAGTCGCGAAGGCATGCCAAAGCGGACAAATCAAGGCGCACGACGATGCGTGTGCGTTGGCACACGCAAGGAGTGCAACGCGATCTCCGTTAGTAGTGTGAACAGGCCCTAGCCCGCGAATCCGCCCTCGTCGAGGAAGCGCTGTTCCTCGGAGGTACTGGTGCGCCCGAGCAGCTTGTTGCGGTGCGGAAAGCGGCCGAAGCGCGCAACGATGTCGCGGTGCAGCACCGCGAAGCGCTGGGTGTTGGCATCGAGCGCGGCATTGAGTTCGACCGAGCGCTGCTGGTCGGCCAGCGACTCCGAGTGCATGAAGGGCAGGTAGAAAAAGCGCCGCAGGTTCTCGTCGGTCTTCAGGTCGATGCCGGTTTCGATCGCCTGGCGGGCGACGGCCAGGGCCTTGGCGTCGGTCGCCAGCATGCGGGCGTCGCCGCGCCAGGTGTTGCGCGGAAACTGGTCGAGCAGCACCAGCAACGCCAGGGCGCCCTCGGGGTCGTGCGCCCAATGGTCGAGGTCGCCGCGCGCGGCCGCTTCATGGGCGGCGAGAAAGCGTTCGCGGAACTCCGCATCGAAGGCCGCGTTCTTGGCAAACCAGCGTTCGGGGCCGGCGTTGCGCCAGAAGTCGACGATGTCGCGGGCGGTGGGCAGGTCGGCAGGGCTCATGGCCGCATTCTCTTTCAGCCTGCGCCGGCCGGCAAAGTCGCGGTGGTGGCCGACAAGGCGAATCGCAAGGCCTGCCTATGCTTGAGCGGTTTTCATAACTCAGGAGATAGAGCTCATGACACGATATGGCAGCTTTTTGCGCGCAACCCTCATCGCCGGCGTGGCCAGTGCCGCGCTGGCCGGCTGCGGGATGATGTCGAAGTCGAACACCGCGAACTTCAGCGGGGCGATGAACGCCGCCAGCGAAGTGCCGCCCAACATGACGCGCGGCAGCGGCCTGGCGGAGGCCTCGCTCAACAGGGACACCAATGTCCTGAAGTACAAGATCACCTACAGCGGCCTGAGCGGCCCGGCCACGGCCGCGCACTTCCACGGCCCGGCGGCCGCGGGCGCCAACGCCGGCGTGGTGCTGCCCTTTGCCAATGCGGCCAGCCCGATCGAGGGCCAGGCCACGCTCACGCCGGCGCAGGCGGCCGACCTGATCGCAGGCAAGTGGTACGCCAACATCCACACCGCCGCCAATCCGGCCGGCGAAATCCGGGGACAGATGCTGCCCAAGATGTAAGGGCGCTCGGTCAGCTTGCGGTCGCGGGGCTGGTGTCAAATGACGCCATATGACGACGACGAAGAAGCCCCGTGCCGCACGCAGCAAGACCCTCGACACTTTCGCGGAGCGCCGCGAAGACATGCGTGCCGCGCGCAAGGCGCTGGTGCTGCAGGGCGGCGGCGCGCTCGGCGCCTACCAGGCCGGCGTGTATGCCGCACTCAGCGAGACCGACCTGCAGCCGCACTGGATTGCCGGCGTCTCCATCGGCGCCATCAACGCGGCGCTGATCGCAGGCAATGCGCCCGACAAGCGCATCGACCGGCTGCGGGAGTTCTGGCACCTCGTGTCCTCCGGGCCGGCGCAGCGCCTGCCAGCCTGGCTGGGCGACCGCGCGATGCAGAACCAGTGGAGCGCCAGCATGGCGATGCTGGTGGGCATTCCGGGCTTCTTCGAGCCGCGCCATTCGCCTGCGCTGCTCATGGGCGCCGCGGCGCCGCTCCTGAGCTACTACGACACCGCGCCGCTCAGGCTCACGCTCGAGCGCCTGGTCGACTTCGACCGCATCAATGCCTGCGAGGCGCGCTTCAGCGTGGGGGCGGTCGATGTGCGCACCGGCAACTCGGTGTACTTCGACAACACGCGCCAGCGCATCGGCCCCGAGCACATCATGGCCAGCGGCGCGCTGCCGCCGGGGTTTGCGCCGGTCAGCATCGACGGCGATGACTACTGGGACGGCGGCATCGTCTCGAACACGCCGCTGCAGTACGTGCTCGACATCCATCCGCGCTCCGAACCGCTGGTGGTGCTGCAGGTCGATCTTTTCAATGCACGCGGCGAGATGCCGCGCACGCTGTCGGGCGTGATGGAGCGGCAGAAGGACATCACCTATTCGAGCCGCACCCGCATGAACACCGATGCGCTGGCCGCCAACCTGAACCTGCAGCAGGCCATCGCCGACCTGATCTCCAAGCTGCCGGCGCACCTGCGCAACGATCCATCGGTGCTCGCGGTGCAGGCCGAGCTCACGCACCATCCGATCGACATCTTCCACCTGATCTACCGCGACAAGCCCTACGAAGTCGAATCGAAGGACTACGAGTTCTCGCGCGCCGCCGTCGAAGAGCATTGGGAGGCCGGCGCGCGCGACATGCGGCGCACGCTGGCGCACCCCGAAACACTGCGCAGCGACGCCACCGTGAACGGCGTGACCACCTTCGACCTCGGCGAGCCCGGCGTCGAGCGCGTCAAGCGTCCGGGGCTGTCGCGCTGAAGGCGGGCTGCGCTCGACTGATTCCTGCAATCTCTTTTTTTCCAACCCTCAAGGACATTCACCATGCAACTCAAGGACAAGGTCGCCTACATCACCGGTTCGGCCAGCGGCATCGGCAAGGAGATTGCCATGCTGTTTGCGCGCGAGGGTGCCAAGGTCGTCATTGCCGACCTCAACAAGCAGGCCGCCGACGCCACTGCGGCCGAACTCCAGGCGACGGGCGCGCAAGCCATGGGCGTGGCGGTGGACGTGACCAGCGAAGAGCAGGTCGATGCCTCGGTCGAAGAGGCTGCCAAGGCCTTCGGCGGCATCGACATCCTGGTCAGCAACGCGGGCGTGCAGATCGTTCATCCGGTCGAGGAGTTCAGTTTTGCCGACTGGAAGAAGATGCTCGCGATCCACCTCGACGGCGCCTTTCTCACCACCAAGGCCTGCCTCAAGCACATGTATGCGCAGGGCCGCGGCGGCAGCGTGATCTACATGGGGTCGGTGCACTCCAAGGAGGCTTCGCTGCTGAAGGCGCCCTACGTCACCGCCAAGCACGGGCTCATCGGCCTGGCCAAGACGGTCGCCAAGGAAGGCGCGAAGCACGGCGTGCGCGCCAACGTGATCTGCCCGGGCTTCGTGCGCACGCCGCTGGTCGAAAAGCAGATTCCCGAGCAGGCGAAGACGCTCGGCATCACCGAGGAACAGGTCATCAAGAACGTGATGCTGAAGGAGACGGTCGATGGCGAATTCACCACCACCGACGACGTGGCGCGCGTGGCGCTGCTGTTCGCGGCCTTTCCGACCAATGCGCTGACCGGCCAGTCGCTGGTGGTGAGCCACGGCTGGTTTATGCAGTAGCGAAAAGACGCCGCCTCGCGCGGCGCACGATGGTTCACCCTAATGTCTCCGGCGAGCGAACTGTGAGAAAACCCCTGCTTGCCGTTCAATCGTCATACCAATGACTTTCGCCAGGAGACAAAAACCATGCGTGTTGTTCGTTCAACCGGCTTCTTTTCGCGCCGCTCTTTCGTGGCCCATGCCGCAGCTGCCGCGGCAGGGCTCGCGATGTTTGCGGCGGCGGCGCCCGCGGCTGCCCAGGCCTACCCGAGCCGGCCCGTCACGCTGATCGTTCCCTGGGGCGCGGGTGGGGGCACCGATGCCACGGCGCGCATCATCGCAAGCCTGCTCGAAAAAGAGCTCGGCCAGCCGATGACGGTGGTGAACCGCACCGGCGGCAACGGCGTGGTGGGCCATGCGGCCATTGCCGCCGCGCCGCCCGACGGCTACACCATCGGCATGGCCACGGTCGAGATCGGCATGATGCACTGGCAGGGGCTGACGCCGCTGACCAGCGCCTCGTACACGCCGATCGGCCTTGCCAACCTCGACCCGGCCGGCATCCAGGTGCGCGCCGACGCGCCCTACAAGACCGTGGCCGAACTGCTGGCGGCCATCAAGGCCAGCCCCGGCAAGCTCAAGGCCTCCGGCACAGGGCAGGGCGGCATCTGGCACCTGGCCATCGCGGGCCTCTTGCGCGACCAGAAGATCGATCCCGCGGCCGTGCCCTGGGTGCCGAGCAATGGCGCGGCGCCGGGCCTGCAGGACGTGGTGGCGGGCGGTGTCGAGATCGCGCCGGTCTCGCTGCCCGAGGCGCGCTCGCTGATCGATGCGGGCAAGGTCAAGAGCCTTGCGATCATGAGCGACAAGCCCTCGGCCCTCTATCCCAACGTGCCCACGCTCAAGGCGGCCATCGGCAGCGACTGGTCGATGGCGGCCTGGCGCGGCATCGTCGCGCCCAAGGGCCTGCCGGCCGACGTGCGCGACAAGCTCGCGGGCGCACTCAAGAAAGTGGTGGCGAGCAAGGAGTACACCGACTTCATGGCATCGCGCGGCTTTGGCGTGATCTATGCGGGCCCCGACGACTTCGCCGCCTACATGGCCAAGTCCGACGCCGAACTCGGCGCAACCATGAAGGCCGTGGGTATCGTCAAGTGAACGCCGGGCGGCGTGCGCGCACGCCCGGCGGAGGTGCGGCGCAATGAAATTCAACGACGCGATCTTCGGCGCGATCCTGCTGGCGCTCGGTATCGTGGTGCTTGCCGTAGTGCAGGGCTATCCCGGCATACCGGGCCAGCAGGTGGGGCCGGCGCTGTTTCCGGGGCTGATTGCCGTGGGGCTGTGCGTCTGCGGCGCCATGCTGCTGGCCAAGGGCTGGCGCGAGCGGCACGCCATGGCCTGGGTGCGGCTCGGCGACTGGGCCGCTTCGCCGCGCCATGTGCTGGCCGCCGCGCTGGTCGTCGGCGCGGTGCTGTTCTACATCTTCGCTTCCGAGCGGCTGGGCTTCCTGCCGACCGCGGCCATCTCGCTGCTGGCGCTGATGCTCGCCATGCGCGTGCCGCCGGGCCGCGCGCTGCTGGTTGCGCTGATTGCCACGCTGGTGATCCATGCCGCGTTCTACAAGCTGTTGCGCGTTCCGCTTCCCTGGGGCGTCCTGACGCCCTTCGCCTGGTAACCGGAGACATCCACCCATGTCCGCAGCACTCTGGCAGGCTTTCTCGATGGTCTTCGAGCCTTACACCATCCTCGTGATGGTGCTGGCCTCGCTCTATGGCCTGTTCGTCGGCGCGGTCCCGGGGCTGTCCGCCACCATGGCGGTGGCGCTGCTGGTGCCGGTCACCTTCTTCATGCAGCCGATCCCGGCCATCGCGGCCATGGTGACGGCCACTGCCATGGCCATCTTCTCGGGCGACATCCCCGGCTGCCTGCTGCGCATTCCGGGCACGCCCGCCTCCGCCGCCTACACCGACGAGGCCTTTGCGATGACGCGCAAGGGCATGGCCGAGACGGCGCTGGGCGCGGGGCTCGTGTTCTCTGCCGTGGGCGGTCTTTTCGGCACGGTGGTGCTGATCGTGGCGGCGCCCGCGCTGGCGGACTTTGCGCTCAACTTCAGTTCCTTCGAATACTTCTGGCTTGTGCTGCTGGGCCTGACCTGCGCGGTGTTCATCACCTCCGACCGGCCGCTGAAGGGAATGATCACGCTGCTGCTCGGACTGCTGGTGGCCTGCGTGGGGCTCGGCAATCCGGCGGGCTTTCCGCGCTTCACCTTGGGCAATGCCGAGATGACCGGCGGCATCGGCATGATCCCGATGATGATCGGCATGTTCGCCATCTCGGAGGTGATCCGCTTCGCGGTCGACACGCTGCCGCCGGGCGAGATCGTGGTCGAGAAAGTGGGGCGCGTGCTGGCGGGGCAGTGGGCGCTGGCCAAGAAGTATCCGGTGCAGATATTGCGCGGCAGCATCCTCGGCACGGCGGTGGGCGCCTTGCCGGGCGCGGGGGCCGACATCGCGGCATGGATGTCGTACGCCATGAGCAAGAAGTTCTCGAAGGAGCCCGAGAAGTTCGGCACGGGCCACGTCGAAGGCATCGTCGAATCGGGTTCGGCCAACAACAGCGCGCTGGCCGGCGCGTGGATTCCGGCGCTGGTGTTCGGCATTCCGGGCGACTCGATCACCGCCATCGTGATCGGCGTGCTCTACATGAAGAACCTCAATCCGGGGCCGACGCTGTTCACCACGAACCCGCAGAACATCTATGCGGTGTTCATGCTGTTCATCATTGCCAACATCATCATGATTCCGCTGGGCATCCTCTGCATCAAGGTGGCCAGGCGCATCCTGCGGGTGCCGCGCAATGTGCTGATGCCGCTGATCCTGCTGTTCTGCATCGTCGGCGCGTTCGCCATCAACAACTCGCTGTTCGACGTGGGCGTGATGCTCGCGGCCGGCATCGTGGCCTACCTGCTCGAGGAGAACGGCTTTCCCATTGCGCCGGCGATCCTTGGCGTGGTGCTCGGCGGCATGCTCGAGGAGAACTTCATTACCTCGATGATCAAGTCCGACGGCAACCTGGCTGGCTTCGTGTCGCGGCCGATTGCCGCTTCGCTGGCGGCCGTGGTGCTGCTGGTGTGGCTTGCCCCCTTGCTCAAGAAGCTGTGGACCAGGGCGCGCCGCACCGCTTCGTCTACCGCAGCTTGAGCGACCAGGTCTCGCCCACGAGCTGCTGGCCGAAGCCTTCGTAGGGCTCGGCCTTGTCGAGCCTGAAACCCCGCTTGGCGTAGATGGCGCGCGCGGCCTCGAGGCAGCTGTTGGTCCAGAGCACGATCCGCCGATAGCCCTTGGCGCGCGCGAAAGCAATGCATTCATCGGTGAGTCGCCCGCCCAGGCCCAGGCCGCGTGCCGACGGCGAGAGCAGCAGCAGGCGCAGCTGGGCCGTGGAGGCCGACTTGCGCACCACGAAGATCGCGCCCACGCGTTCGCCATCGAGTTCCGCGATCCAGCATTTCTCCCACGCGGGCTGGAACTTGCGCACGAACTGGGCCACGATGTCGGCCACCAGCGCCTCGAACTCGCTGTTCCAGCCGTACTCGCGCGCATACAGCTCGCCGTGCTGCTGCACCACCCAGCCCATGTCGCCGGGCAGCGGATCGCGCAGCACGATGGTGTGCGTGCGCGCCGCAGGGGCCGCAGCGGGGTCGAGCACGCGCTCGATGCGCGCCATGGCATCGATCAGCTGCTGGCGCTCCTGCGGAGGCATCGGGGCGAGCAGGGCGGCCGCCTCGTCGCGCGATTTCTGTTGCAGCGGCGCAAATGCGGCGTGGCCGGCTTCGGTGAGGTGCAGCACGCTTTGCCGCGCGTCGCGCGGGTGGGGCGCGCGCGTGAGCCAGCCGGCCGCCTCGAAGCGGCGCAGGATGCGGCTCATGTAGCCGGCGTCGAGCTTGAGGTCGCGGCCGATCTCGCTGGCCACGGGCGTTTGCCGGTGGGCCAGCTCGTACAGCACCCGGACATCGGTCAGCGACATGTCGCTGCCCAGATAAGGGTCGAGCACGCCGATGCGGCTCGTGTAGAAGCGGTTGAAGCGCCGGATCGCCTTGACCGCGACGGCATCGGGCTGGGACGATTTGCTTGAAATGGTTGCTGTTGTCATGTTGATGATTGACTGAGTCAATCATTTAAAGGCCTTGCCGCAGGCGCGTCAACAGGCGCCAACGCGACAGAAGTGGTGGAAAACCCTAAAATCGCAGGTTGCCCACTGCGGCGCCGTGCCCGCCAAGCCGCCGCTGCCAACTTCCCCACTGATGAACGCCCCCGTCGACGTCTCCTTTTTTGCGCGTGCCGCCAAGCCGCTGACCAGCTACCGCAAGTACTGGGCGGCCCGTTTCGGCACGGCCAAATTCCTGCCGACCACGCGCAAGGAAATGGACGCGCTCGGCTGGGACAGCTGCGACATCATCGTGGTGACCGGCGACGCCTACGTCGACCACCCGAGCTTCGGCATGGCCGTGATCGGCCGCATGCTCGAGGCGCAGGGCTTTCGCGTGGGCATCATTGCCCAGCCCGACTGGCAGAGCGCCGAGCCCTTCAAGGCGCTGGGCAAGCCGAACCTGTTCTTCGGCGTGACCGCCGGCAACATGGATTCGATGATCAACCGCTACACGGCGGACCGCAAGATCCGCAGCGACGACGCCTACACGCCCGGCGACATCGGCGGCGCACGGCCCGACCGCGCGGCCATCGTGTATTCGCAGCGCTGCAAAGAGGCCTGGAACGACGTGCCGATCATCCTCGGCGGCATCGAAGGCAGCCTGCGCCGCATTGCGCACTACGACTACTGGTCGGACAAGGTGCGCCGCTCCATCGTCGTCGACTCGAAGTGCGACCTGCTGCTCTACGGCAACGCCGAGCGCGCCATCGTCGAGATCGCGCACCGGCTCGCGGCGAAAGAGCCGGTGCAGCAGATCACCGACGTGCGCGGCACCGCATTCGTGCGGCGCGAAACGCCTGAAGACTGGTTCGAGATCAACTCCACCAGCGTGGACGAACCCGGCCGCGTCGAGGCCCACGTCAACCCGTACCTGATGGTGTCGGAGCAGGCCAAGGCGAATGGCGCCACCTGCGCGAAGGAAGACGAGGCCCAGGCCGTGGCGCAGGCCGCCGAGGCAGGTGCTGCGGCGGCGAACCCGGTGAACCCGGCCATCAAGCCGCTGACCTTCGTGCCGAACCCCGCGCTCCAGCCGCGCGCCAGGATCAAGGTGCCGCCGCGCGACCGCAGCGTGATCCGCCTGCCGTCGTACGAGCAGGTGCGCGCCGACCCGGTGCTCTATGCCCATGCCAACCGCGTGCTGCATCTCGAGACCAACCCCGGCAACGCCCGCGCGCTGGTGCAGGCGCACGGCGAAGGCGCCACCGCGCGCGACGTGTGGATCAACCCGCCGCCCATTCCGCTCACCACGGCCGAGATGGACCACGTGTTCGACCTGCCGTATGCGCGCAGCCCGCATCCACGCTACGCCGACGAGAACGGCAGCCACGACGGCGCCACCAAGATCCCCGCGTGGGAAATGATCCGCTTCAGCGTGAACATCATGCGCGGCTGCTTCGGCGGCTGCACCTTCTGCTCGATCACCGAGCACGAGGGCCGCATCATCCAGAGCCGCTCGGAAGAATCGATCATCAAGGAGGTCGAGGCCATCCGCGACAGCGTGAGCGGCTTCACCGGCACCATCTCCGACCTTGGCGGTCCGACGGCCAACATGTACCGGCTCGGCTGCAAGAGCCCCGAGATCGAATCGGCCTGCCGCAAGCCCAGCTGCGTGTACCCCGGCATCTGTCCGAACCTGGGCACCAACCACGATCCGCTGATCAAGATCTACCGCCGGGCGCGTGCGCTCAAGGGCATCAAGAAGATCCTGATCGGCTCCGGCCTGCGCTACGACCTGGCCGTGCAGTCGCCCGAGTACGTGAAGGAACTGGTGCAGCACCACGTCGGCGGCTACCTGAAGATCGCGCCCGAGCACACCGAGCAGGGCCCGCTCACCAAGATGATGAAGCCCGGCATCGGCAGCTACGACAAGTTCAAGCAGATGTTCGAGAAGTTCTCGGCCGAGGCGGGCAAGAAGCAGTACCTCATTCCGTACTTCATTGCCGCGCATCCGGGCACCAGCGACGAGGACATGATGAACCTCGCGATCTGGCTCAAGAAGAATGGTTTCCGCGCCGACCAGGTGCAAACCTTCTACCCGAGCCCGATGGCTACGGCCACGACGATGTACCACACCAACAAGAACCCGCTGCGCAAGATCACGCGCGAAAGCGAGACGGTGGACATCGTGCGCGGCGACAAGCGCCGCCGCCTGCACAAGGCCTTCCTGCGCTACCACGACGCCAACAACTGGCCTCTGCTGCGCGAGGCCTTGAAGAGCATGGGCCGTGCCGACCTGATCGGCAACGGCAAGCACCACCTGATCCCGACGTGGCAGCCGCTGACCGATGGCGGCTACACGAGCGCGCGGCGCAAGAACTCGACCTCCGCACCGGTCGCCGCCAAGACCGCCGCGCCGGTCAGGCTGGCGCCCGTGAAGCCCTCGAAGGGCCGCATCCTCACGCAGCACACCGGCCTGCCGCCGCGGGACAACGGATCATCGGCGGCGCCGCGCAAGGCGGCGGCCGGCCCGGTGCGCGGCAGCGTCCGCAAGCCGCGCTGAGTTCAGCTCAGCTCGCGAGCAGGCTCGCCGGCAACAGCTTACCGACCCAGGCGGCCAGCGCGGTGATATTCAGCAGCACCGTGGCCCAGTAGGCCGCCATGAAACTCGCCTTGCGCGACTTGTGGCGAAAGAGCCGCTGCGCGCACCACGCGCCTGGCCATCCGCCGGCCAGCGACAGCAGGTGCAGCGTGCTTTCCGCGGTGCGCCAGCGGCCGGCCTGCGCGGCGCTCTTGTCGAAGCCGTAGACGGCGAAGGTCAGCAGGCTGATCAACAGCAGCACGCCCAAGGCAATGGGCGGCAGGCGTGCGGTCCATGCGCCGTACCCGAGCAGCCCCGCATAGCCGAGAAGCAACAAGCCGATGGGCGGCATCGACGACGAGAAAGCGGAGGGCATCGTCTCGCGGCGCCGGCTCGGGTCGGCTACGGTGCGACGCGCCTGCGGCGATGTGGAAGGCCGCCGCGCCTGGGTCTGGCGGATCTGGGGCTGGGCGGCACCCACGGCGTGAACCGCCATCGCGCGCGGTCCCTTGCCGCCCACATGGATCTCGTCGAAGCTCAGTTCCATGCCGACCTGCGGCTTCAGTTGCCGGTCGAGAAAGTCGCGCAGATGCACGAACACATCGGCCGGAACTTCGGGGCTTCGAATGAAGCCGAAACCCCGTTCGGCCTCCCAGCGGACGAGCCGGCCTTGGCGCTTCATGGCGTGCGGGAAAGAGGAGGGCACATGGCCGCGATTCTCCCTTGCCACGGCGACGGCCGCCCGTTGTGTATGGTGTGGTCCCATGAGCAGTCTGTTCTCCTTGCCGGCTTCATGGGTGCGCACACTGGCAGGCGCCGTCCTGCTCGCGGCTGCGGCCCATGCCTTGGCGGCATCGCCCGGCGCGGCGCCCGCATCGGCCTCGGCCGCGGCGCAGGCACTGCGCGCCACCCATCAGCGCATGGGCGCAAAGCTCGCGCAGAGCGGTTTCGGGCGGCCCCTCCAGCTCGACTCGATGGAAACGCCGAACGGGCTGCAGGGCGACATCTACGCGGTGGTGGACCACGCGCTGCCGGAGATCAGCGCCGCGCTCAAGGAACCGTCCCGCTGGTGCGAGCTGCTCACGCTGCACGTCAACAATCGCCGCTGCCGCACTGGCACCGCGCCGCAAGGGGGCGAAATGCTGACGCTGTTCGTGGTGCGGCGCTACGACAAGCCGGTCGAGCAGGCGTTCCAGCTGCCCTTTGCCTATCGCTTGGGCAGCGCGACGCCGGAGTACCTGTCGGTCGAGATGAACGCGGCCAATGGACCGCTCGGAACCAGCAACTACCGCGTCACGCTCGAGGCGGTCGCGCTCGACGCGGGCAGGAGCTTCCTGCATTTCGGCTACAGCTACGACCACAACATGATGGTTCGCATGGCCACCCAGGCTTACCTGGCCACCTTCGGCCGCAACAAGGTGGGTTTCACCGTGGTGGGCAAGGAGGCCGACGGGCAGCCCGACTACATTCGCGGCACGCGGGGGCTGGTGGAGCGCAATGCGATGCGCTACTTCCTTACGCTCGATGCCTATCTCTCTTCGAAAGCCGGCGCGCCGGCCGAGCAGCGGGAGCGCTCCTGGTTCGCTGCGGCCGAGCAGTATCCGCGGCAGCTGCACGAGATCGAACTGGACACCTACCTTGCGATCAAGCGCGAGGACCGGCAGCGCGACGGCGCCGGCCGCTGAGCACACAGGGCCTCGTCTTCCTGGTTTCACTGGCTTGTCACATGCCGCGGCGCTAATCGCCGGGCCTGTGCCTGTTGCGCAGGCGCACGACAAGGACAAGTGATGATGAAGAAGACAACAAGAGGATCGAGGATCGGTTGGCTGGCGCTCGCGGGTGCCGGTGCGCTGGTTGCCGCCTGCGGTGGCGGCAGCGGGGGTGGAGGAGGAGGGTGGGCATTTCCCGTGGTGGGCGGTGGCGGCACCACGAATCCGCCGGCCGCGCAATCGAAGACCGGCACCTTCCTCGACGCGGCCGTCGAGGGCCTCGATTACACCGCGGGCGGCAGCGCCGCGGCCAGCACCAATGCGAATGGCGAATTCACCTGCAAGGACGGCGAGACCGTCGTCTTCAGCGCTGGCGCGCTGGCGCTCGGCAGCGCGGCCTGCGGCACGGCGATCACGCCCCTGAACCTGGCCGGCGGCATTGACGTGAAGGCCGATGCGGTCGTCAACCGCCTGCTTGCGCTGCAGTGCTTCGACGACGACCGCGATCCGTCGAACGGCATCCGACTGACCCCCGCGCTCAAGGCCGCCCTGACTGCCGGCGCGCTCGATTTCAGCGCCGCGGCCGAGAGCTTCGACACCGCGCTCAATGCGGTGCTCGCAGGGCTGCCCGCTCCCTACAATGCCCGCATGGTCGATTCAAGCCGCCGCGTGCTGGCGCGCGAACACTTCGAAAACACGCTGGCCTCGCGCCTC
Source organism: Variovorax paradoxus (assembly GCF_030815975.1). Taxonomy (NCBI): domain Bacteria; kingdom Pseudomonadati; phylum Pseudomonadota; class Betaproteobacteria; order Burkholderiales; family Comamonadaceae; genus Variovorax; species Variovorax paradoxus. The sequence goes on along the minus strand of NZ_JAUSXL010000002.1, from coordinate 5,077,133 downwards.
GGCGCACCGGTGACCGAAGCCTTCACGCAGACCACCGCGCTCGGCACCATCGGGCTCGGTGTCACCCGCTACCAGCTGCAGGCCGACACCGCTTTCAACGTGCCCTATGAAGGCGACAACGCCAGCATCAAGGCCGACTTCCCCCAGGGCTTCCTGCCAGCCTACGGCTCGGGGCTCGCGTTCAAGGGCAAGGCGGACGACGGCGCGCTCGAGTTCTATGCCATCACGGACCGCGGCCCGAACGGCGACGGCCCGACCGCGCCCGTGCCCGGCGGCAATGGCGCCGCCAGCATCAGCAAGGTGTTTCCGGCGCCGTCGTTCGCGCCGAGCTTCGGCATCGTGCGCATCGGCAAGACGGGGGCCGTGCTCGCATCGAGCCTGCCGCTCAGGCTCGATGCCGGCAAGAAGATCACCGGCCTGCCGCCGCAGTCCGGCGTGGGCTCGACCGGCGAAACGCCGCTGACCGACCGCTACGTGTTCGATGCCGCCAAGGCCAACTTCGACGCCAACGGCCTCGACCCCGAGACGCTGGTGCTGGACAAGGCGCGCAACGTGCTGTGGACCAGCGACGAGTACGGCCCTTTCATCGCCCGCATCAACATGGCGACCGGTGTGGTCGAGAAGAAATACGCACCGGGCAGCGGTGCTGCCGATCTGCCGCTGGTGCTGGCCCAGCGCCGCCCGAACCGCGGCATGGAAGGACTGACGCTCGATGCCGCCAGCGGCGTGCTGCACGGCTTCCTGCAGAGCCCGATCGATCCGCGCGACGCCAGCGGCAAGTCGATCAAGGCCAGGCCGCCGGGCGGCAGCAACACCGACGTGCGCCACATCGCGAAGTTCACGCGCTGGCTGGCCTTTGATCCGGCCACCGAGACCTCGAAGCTCTACGCCTACCCGATCGACGGCAGCCAGTACGACAAGGACCGCACCGGCAACGCCAAGCTCGGCGACGTGGTGAGCCTGGGCAACGGCCGCTTCATCGTGATCGAGCAGGGCGCACGCAAGAGCGACGCCAAGGTGGTCAACAAGCTGATGCTGGTGGAGCTGCCGGCCAACGCGACCGACATCAAGGCCTTCGACCACAACCTGGAGATCAGCAGCATCACGCAGGCGCCATCGGGTGCCGCCGACTACTCGAGCGTGGTGACGATGCGCAAAACCGAGCTGCTCGACCTCAACGCATTGGGCTGGCTGGCCGAGAAGGCCGAAGGCCTGACGGTGGTGGATGACCAGACCCTGGCGCTGGTGAACGACAACGACTTCGGCCTGACCACGGTGCTGCTCGATGCCGACGGCAAGACCCTGGCCGGCAGCGTCGAGGACTGCACGGCCGACGTCAACGGCGTGCTCAGCGGCTGCCCCGCGAGCGCCACCGGCGCGCGCATCACGCGCGGCTCCGACCTGGAGCGGCCGACGCGCATCTGGCTCATCAAGCTCGACCGCAAGCTCGGCGAGCTGCGCCTGCCGGCGTCCTGAGGACGCAGGCCGCGCTGGCCGGCCGCCGTCAGCTGGCCAGCGTGAGCAGCGGCACGTCGCGCTCGCGGCCCAGGGCTTCGAGCTCGGCGCGCGTGCGCGTGGCCAGCCAGCCGGCCAGGGCTTCGTGCGTGGCCGCGGCCATCATGTCCGGCGGCGACACGCCCGCGGCCTCGCAGAGGCGGGCCGCGAAATGCGGCTCCAGCGCCGCAACCGCCACGCGGCCGTCGGCGCAGCGGTAGACGCGGTAGCCCGCATGGGCGCCGCCGACTGCGCCCGTGGGCTGCGTGAGGCCCCAGGTGCGCGGCAGCGCCAGCCAGTCGGCCGAGGCATTGAGCGCTACCTCGAGGTACAGCCCGTTCGCGCCGCCCGCGGACCGTGCATGCAGGGTGGCCTGCAGCACGGCTTCGCTCGCGAGCAGTGCGCCACCCATGTCGGCGAAGAGCGTGGGCGGCAGCTCGGTGCCGGTGACGAGGCCGCTTTCGGCGAGGTAGGTCAGGTCGTGCCCCGGCTCCTCGGCGCGCACGCCGGGCGCACCGACGATCGCCACCTGCGACAGCCGCGGATGCCGCTCCTGCAGCACGGCCCAGTCGAGGCCGAGCTTGGCCAGGGCCGAGGGACGGAACGAGGTCAGCAGCACGTCGGTCTGCGCGAGTTCGGCGTGCAACTGCGCCTGCCCGGCCTCGGACTTGAGATCGGCGACACGAACGGCGACGCCCTCGTGCAGCGCGGCGTACGCGGTCTTGTTGTAGTGCGCCATCGGGTCGCCGGCGGGCGGCTCGAGCTTCACGCAGGCAGCGCCCATGGCCCGGCAGCGCAGCAGCGCCGCGGGGCCTGGAAGGTTGAGCGCAAGGCTCAGCACGCGCACGCCCGCAAGCGGCTGGAAGGAGGAGGCTGTGGAAGTTGGCATGGGCGGATTTCCAGGGAACAGGTCGGCTGCCATTCTCACTTGGTGCGGGAGCCGGATTTCGCAAGCCGCGTCACCGGCAGCGCGCGTAGCATGTGCCTTGGCGGCGCTCCCTGCCTTGGCGCTGCCGCAACGACCAAGGAGACCCACCATGTTCGAACCTTCCCTCATGAGCGGCCAGCGCATTCTCGTGACCGGTGGCGGCACCGGCCTGGGCCGCGCGATGGCCGAGCGCTTTCTGGGCCTGGGCGCCGACGTGGCCATCTGCGGCCGGCGCCAGTCGGTCTGCGAGGAAACCGCGGCCGAGTGGCGCCAGCAGTTTCCCGGGCGCCGCATCGACACCTTCGGCGTCGACATCCGCAATGCGCAGAACGTCGACGAGATGGTCGAGAGCCTGTTCCAGAGCGGCGGGCTCACGGGGCTCGTCAACAATGCCGCGGGCAACTTCGTCGCGCCGACCGAGAGCCTCTCGCCGCGCGCCTTCGACGCCATTGCGAACATCGTCTTCCATGGCAGCTTCTACGTCACGCAGGCCGTGGGCAAGCGCTGGGTGGCGGAAGCGAAAGCCGGCAAGTGGAAGCAGGGCGATGCGATGCGCAGCGTGATGAGCATCATCGTGACCTGGGTCGACAACGGCAGCCCCTACGTCGTGCCATCGGCCATGAGCAAGGCCGGCATCGAGGTCATGACCAAGTCGCTCGCGGTGGAGTGGGCGCGCCATGGCATCCGCCTGAACGCCGTCGGCCCGGGGGAGATCCCGACCGAAGGCATGAGCAAGCGCCTCAATCCCGGCGAGGAGCCCGGCGCGCGCAGCAAGAAGACCAACCCGATGGCGCGCACCGGCCGCATGAGCGAGCTGCAGAACCTGGCGGCCTTCCTCATGGCGCCGGGCCAGTGCGACTGGCTCACCGGCCAGAGCATCATGATGGACGGCGGCAACGCGCTGGCCACGGGCGGCAACTTCTACGAGCTGCGGCAGTGGAGCGACGACGACTGGCAGGCCGCGCGCGAACGCATCGAGGCGCAGAACCAGAAGGACAAGGCGCAGCGCTGACAGGCGCCGCCTGCCTGAATCAGTTCGCGATGTCCGCCCCGCGCTCGGCCAAGAGGCCGCGCAGCAGCGAGCGGTGGCAGCGCGACTCGTCTTCGCAGTAGCAGCCGACCGAAAACGCCGCGGAGTGCGACAGGGCTGCCAGCAGGTCGATGCTGCGGCTCGCGTCGGCGTCGGCCATCTCGGCCTTGTACTTGCGCATGAAGGCATTCCATTGCGCGGGGGTTTCCGCCTCCTGGCCCAGCTTCATGGTCTCCGCGGAAGGCGCGAGATTCGGGTACCACACGTCATACCAGTCCTGCGATGCGAACTCGGTCTTCGGAACCCCGCGCGGCGGACGGCGCACGGTGCCGACGCGCAGGCCCTCGCCGGCCGTGCGCGGCGTGCCGAGACGAACGATGCGGATGCTCATGCCAAGTCTCACTACATCTTGTGATTCAGGTGCCGACGATACCGCCGTTGCGCCGCCGGATCGAAAGCGTTGCCGAGCGCGGCCGCGCGCTGCCGGGCGCCGTGCCGTCGGGCCATGCGCTGTTGGGTGTCGCGCCGCCGTCGTCGCGCGATTCGCCCGGGTGCTGGATGTTGACGAACAGCGTGCGCCGGTCCGGCGTCACCACGCAGCCCGTGACCTCGCTGCCATTGGGCGCGGTCAGGAAACGCTTGATGCGGCCCGTTGCCGGATCGGCGCACAGCATCTGGTTGTTGCCGAGCGAAGCGTAGGGTGGCATGCCGATGAGCTGGCCGCTCATGTCGGTCTGGATCCAGAGCAGGCCGCCGCTGTCGAAGTGCAGGCCGTCGGGGCTGCCGAAGACGTCGGCGTCGCCCGAGGGATAGCGGGCGCCGCTGCCCGTCTGTGAGGGGTCGCCGGCCAGCGCGAAGTGATCCCAGCCGAAGCTCGCGCTGCCCGCATCGCCGCCGTCCTCGCGCCAGCGCAGGATGCCGCCGAAGAGATTGCCGGCGCGCGGATTGGCGGCATCGGGTGCGGGCTTGCCCGGGTCACCGCGCTGGCTGTTGTTGGTGAGCGTGACGTACACCTCGCCCGTCTGCGGATGCACCGCGATCCATTCGGGGCGGTCCATCTTCGTGGCGCCCACCACGTCGGCGGCCAGCCTGGCGTGGATCAGCACCTCGGGCTGATCGGCGAAGCCGCTGCCCGCATCGAGGCCATTGCGGCCGTGCGCGAGTTCGAGCCATTGGCCGCGGCCGTCGGCATCGAAGCGTGCGGCGTAGAGCGTGCCTTCGTCGAGCAGGCGGCTGTTGGCTGCGGCCCGGGAGCCGTCGCCGGCCATCGAGACCTTGCCGTGGCTCACGAACTTGTAGATGTATTCGAACCGTGCGTCGTCGCCCATGTAGACGACGACACGCCCATCTCCGGCAAGCGTGCAGGTCGCGCTTTCCTGGCGCTTGCGCCCGAGCGCCGTGCGCTTGACGGGCTTGGCCGCGGGATCGAAGGGATCGATCTCCACCACCCAGCCGAAGCGGTGCGCTTCGTTCGGATGCCGGCTCATGTCGAAGCGTTCCTCGAAGCGCCAGTATTCCACCCATTGCGAGCCCGGCACGGTGCCGTAGCGGCGCTGCGCCGGCGTGGCGTCCTTCGCCGATTCCTTCGGGCCGCCGAAGTAGCCGTGGAAGTTTTCTTCGCAGGTGAGGTAGGTGCCCCAGGGCGTGACGCCCATCGCGCAGTTGGCGAAGGTGCCCAGCACCTCGTCGCCGTCCGGATTGGCGGCGGTGCGCATCGGTGCAGCGCCCGCGGCGGGGCCGGCGATGCGCATGGGTGTCTGCCCGTGCACGCGCCGCGCATGGGGCGAAGGCCGCACCTGGCGCCAGCCATCGCGCGTGCGGCGGATCTCGATGACCGAGACACCCATCGCATGCAGCGACTTGCGCACTTTGTCGGCGGTCCACGCCTTGTTGCCGTCGGCATGGAGCAACTGCTCGTCGGTGTACTCGTGGTTCATCACGAGCAGGCCGCGGTCCGGCGACGCGAGCGCAAAGAAGTGCATGCCGTCGTGGTGCATGCCGGCCTGCAGCGCCTGCTCGGCCGCGCTGTTGCTGCCGTCGGGCGCGAACGCCGGCATGGGATGCCCGGCGATGCCGGTGGGCGTGCCCCAGGGATAGAGCAGCTGCCATTCGTATTCCGGCGGCACCACCACGGCATCGCGCAGCGACGCCGGCACCGCGGTGAAGCCGAGCAGCGGCCGAGCGTCCTGGGCCGGGGCAGGGGATGCATCGGTGTGAAGCAGCGCCACCACCGCGGCGGCGCCCGATTGCAGAAAGATGCGGCGGTCCACAGGCATGAGTCCAGAGGTGTTGGGTAGGCGACAGGCGCCATCATCGCCGAGCGCCCATGCCGGGCGATACTGCCGCAAAACCGAAGGAGACATGGCCATGGCCGAGCGAATCGAATGGACCCGCCATCCCGACGGCGTGGTGGAACTGCAGCTTGCGCGCGCGGACAAGATGAACGCGCTCGATCCCGCGATGTTCGACGCGCTGATCGAAGCGGGCGAGCGCCTGCGCAGCGATGCCGCGGTGCGCGCCGTGGTCATCACCGGCCGGGGCAAGGCGTTTTGCGCGGGACTCGACATGGCCTCGTTCGAGCGCATGGGGCAGGGCGCCGCCAGCGCGGTGCTGGGCACAGCGGCGGGCGGCACCGATCTGTCCGCACGGACGCATGGCATTTCGAATGCGGCCCAGTACGTTGCGATGGCCTGGCGCGAGGTGCCGGTGCCCGTCATTGCCGCCGTGCACGGCGTGGCTTTCGGCGGCGGCTTTCAAGTGGCGCTGGGGGCCGACATCCGTATCGTGGCGCCCGACACCCGGCTTTCGGTGATGGAAATCAAGTGGGGGCTGGTGCCCGACATGGGCGGCATGGTGCTGATGCGCGAACTCGCCCGCAGCGACGTGGTGCGCGAGCTCACCTTCACGGGCCGCATCTTCTCCGGCGAGGAAGCGCTGCAGCTCGGTTTTGCCACGCGGCTGGCGGCCGATCCGCTGGCGGAGGCGCTTCAGATGGCGCATGAGATCGCGGCCAAGAGCCCGGACGCCATCCGGGCGGGCAAGCGCCTGCTCAATGCGGCGCTCTCGCTGGGTGCGGCCGATCTGCTGATCGCCGAATCGGTGGAGCAGCAGGCGTTGATCGGAGGCAGAAACCAGCTCGAAGCCGTGCAGGCCAACATCGAGCGCCGCACGCCGCGTTTCAGTGCTCCAGGCTGAACGGGAGCCCCGCCGCACGTCGAAGTTGCGGCATTTGTCCGCTTTCTTCGCCTAAAAAGCGCGCTTTCCTGCTCTCGGTCCGCTCGATATGTAAGAATTAAGTATCCTTATTTCGACGGGTTACCTTTCAAACAAAGTCCGGCTTTGTGTGAGAAAGGTCATGTCTTGCCTCGAAATAAGGGTAAGGGAGGGTGGTCATTTCTGTCACATTCCCTAACAATTAATCCTTTTGACTGCGATCGCGGTCCCGCATGCCGACCACGTTTTCCTGCAACCTCAGCCTGCCCATCCTGGTGGGCCAGGATCGCTACAAGTACATACCCGTCGTTGGGGTTTTTCGCAGCATTCCGTTCGAACAGATCGACGCGTGGGTGATGCATCCCGACGGCCGCCCGCGCAGTGACCGCGAACTGGCGGCGGAAGTGCTTGTCGAGATCCGCCAGCCGCTCGCAACGAGCGGAGGCTCTGCGCCGCACGCTTTCGAAGTGGCCGATGTCCTGCAACTGGACCGCGCGGCGGCCATCGTCGTATCGACCTTCCTCGCCGCACTGCCGCGCGTCTGAAGGGCGCGCACCGCTTCATCGCACGTCCGTCTAGTGCCTGCCGCGCGCGTCCACCGGCCAGATGGCCACCAGGGTGTCGCCGTCGACCACATGGTAGGCATCGTGCAGGTTGACGGTCGGGTCGCAATGCGGCGTGATGAATTCCACCCGGTCTCCGAGCGCGGGCCGCTGCCCGGCAAACAGCAGCTTGCCGTGCTCGTCGCCGAAGAAGGCGTAGCGGCTCGCCGCATCGGCGCCGCGCGCCACCAGCGGAACGCCGCTGTCGGTTGCGAAGCACTTGGTGCCGCCATCGACTGTCACCCAATCGGCCGCGTTTGTGCTCACCACGGCCGTCTGCACGAACAGGGACAGCTCGAACGGTGAAGGCTGTCCCGGCCTGTCCAGCACCTGCGCATATTCCGCATCCATGAAGACATAAGAGCCCGCCTGCAGTTCGGTGAACGCGTCGCGCTGCGCGTCGAGGTCGTGGGTGCCGGTGCCCGCGCCCGTGACGATCTCGAAATGGATGCCCTCGCGCCTGGCCTCAGCGACGATGCGCGCGATGGTTTCGCGCAGGCCGGCCGCGGCCGCACTGCGCTGTTCCCGATCGGCGATGTGCTGCAGATTGCCAGCGTAGGCCTGCAGGCCGCGCAGCTTCAGCCGCGGTTCGGCCGCGATGCGCCGCGCGAGTTCGAGCACCTGCGCCGCGCTGGCCGCGCCGGTGCGGTTGTAGCCGGCGCCGTAGTCGACCAGCACCTCCAGCGGATGCGGCAGGCCGAGCGTGGCGGCGGCAAGGTCGGCGGCATTGCGCGGATCGTCCACCACCACCATCATTCCGCCGGGACCGGCAAGCCTGGCAAGCTTGACCACGCGCGCGATCTTGCTCGGAGTGACCGCCGGCGAGGTGATCAGCACGCCGGGAATGCCGGCCTTGACCATGACCTCCGCCTCGCCCAGCGTGACGCAGCTCACGCCGATGGCGCCCGCGGCCACCTGGCGGCGCGCGATCTCCACCGACTTGTGTGTCTTGACGTGCGGCCGCAGGCCGACGCCGCGCGCCTTGGCAAAGGCGGCCATGCGCTCGATGTTGCGCGTCAGGGCGCCAAGGTCGAGCAGGAGCGCGGGCGTATCGAGCGACTGCCGGCCGCCGGCAATGCCGATCAGTGGTTTGTTGACTTGCGTTTCGGAAAGCATGAAGAACCTCGGAGTCGGAGTGCGGGGCGCGCAGGGGCGCGATGACGGAATACCGAAATGATCGCACCGAAAGGCCCGCGGCGATGCTTCGTCAGTCGCCCTGTGCCGGCCGCCGATGCGCAGGGCGCCGCAATGCCAGCCACCAGAGCAGCCCGGCATTGACCGCCCAGCTTCCGGCAAGCAGGAGGAGCGCGGTCCGCGCCACGCCCGGCGCGAGGTCGAGCGTCAGCAAGGCCAGCGACCATGGCAAGGCTCCCGCGATCGCCGCCAGCATGGCCGTCTCGCTGTCGGGAAAGGCCGCGCTTGCAACGACGCACACCACGCCCGCGGCCGTATAGGCGAGCGCGCCGACGCGCCACCAGGAAGGAGAAGAGATCGGCCGAGTGTCCATGGTGTGCATGCCGCAACGATTGCAGAGGGCGGAGGGTATGCCGCGACAGCCGCTCGCGCGAAGCGATGTAAGCCTTCAGGCGATGGCGGATGCCACCGGAGCGGGCGGAAGAACGGCTTCGATGCCGAGCGCCAGCGCGAGCAGCGCATGGTCCGATCCGGCCGCGCCGGTCAGCTCCATTCCCGCGGGCAGGCCGTCGCGTGCGAGTCCCATCGGCAGGCTCAGCGCGGGCAGTCCCGCCATGCCGGCCGGGCCCGTGTTGCGGATGTAGGCGGAGAAGGCCGATACCGGCCGGCCGCACAGCATGACCTCCACGTCTTCGCCGATGCGTGCCGCGCCAAGCGGGCTGGTCGGAAACGCCAGCGCGGCGATGGCGTTCTGCGCGAAGCAGCGGGCGTACGCTTGCTGCATGCGCGGGCGCAGCACACTGAGCGCGTGGCGGTATGTTGCCGGGCCGATCGCCTCCGGTCCGAACAGGCGCTCGAACAGCGGCCGCACGTCGGGGCTCACGACGGCACCGGCGAGTGCGCGGGCATCGAAGGGGCGCCCGTGGCGCGCGAAGTAGGCCCGCAGCGCAGGCAGGATCTCGTAGAGGGAGATCGACATGGAGCCCTGCTGGAACAGCGCGCCGGCTTCGGCCAGATCGCAGGGCACGAGCGCGGCGCCCGCGCCGCGCAGCCGCTCGAGCGCGTCCTGCGCCAGTGCGGCCACCGGCGCATCGACGTCCCTCCCAGAAATAGCGCTGCGGCACGCCCAGGCGCACGCCCGCGAGCGGCGCCGGCGCCAGCCGCAGGGGGCCGGCGGCGACCGCGTGGTCGATCAGCACGCAATCGTCGACGTTGCGCGCCATGACGCCCGCGGTGTCGAAGGTGGGCGAGATCGGTACCAGTCCGTCTGCCGGCCAGCGGCCGATGGTGGGCCTGAAGCCCACCAGGCCGCACAGCGCGGCAGGCACCCGGACCGAGCCGCCCGTGTCGGTGCCGATGGCCGCGGGCACGGCGCGCATGCCAAGCAATGTGGCGTTGCCCCCGCTGGAGCCGCCTGAAATGCGCGAGGGATCGAAGGGGTTGCGCGACGGGCCGAAGGCGTGGTTGTGGCCGGTGACGCCCTGCGACCACTCGTGCAGATTCGTCTTGCCGAACACCAGCGCACCCGCGGCCAGCAGGCGCTCTGTCACGCCCGCCGCGCGGCGCGGACGGTGGTCTGCCATCCACGGGCTGCCGGCGGTGGTAGGGAAACCGACCACGTCGATGTTGTCCTTGAACGCGAGCGGCACGCCATGCAGGGGGCGCGTGTCCGCGGCCGGGCGCGGCGCCGCGTCGAGCGCCGCCGCTTCGCCGCGGAGGCGCGCTGCGTCCTGGTGCAGGAGGCCGCCGAGGGCGGCGGCCGCGGCACTGCGCTGCAACAGCGCATCCACATAGTCCGCACTGCTGAGCGCGCGTCGCGCCATCTGCTCGGCGGCTTCGCGGGCGGAGAGATCGGTCAGCGCATGGATTCGGTTCATGGAGGATTCAAATTGGGGCAGGGGCCATGCGGGAGTGCATGTTCCGGGCCAATTCGGCCCCTCGAACGCCGCAGAACCGCTGGAAATCACATGGCATGGATACTGCTTAGAGAGCTTTTTGTATCCATGAGGCCTTCCAAATGTCTTCCAAGTCCTTGCGTTTCCTGACTCTCGTTGCAGCGTCGATGGCGCTTCTTGCGAGCCTGCCCGCCTCCGCCGCAGAGAAGGTGTCGCTGCGCCTCAAGTGGCTGGCGCAGGCTCAGTTCGCCGGCTTCTACGTGGCCAAGGCCAAGGGCTTCTACGACCAGGGCGGCCTCGACCTGACGATCAACCCGGGCGGACCCAACCTCAACGTCGAGACCCTCGTCGCCTCGGGCAACGACACCTTCGGCCTGGCCGGCGGCACGGAGACGGTGCTGCTGGCGCGCGAGAAGGGCCTGCCGCTGGTGTGCATCGGCGTCACCGTGCAGACGACGCCCTTCACCTATGTCGCCTACAAGGATTCGGGCATCACCCAGGTGAAGGATTTCGCGGGCAAGAAGGTGGCCACGTGGTTCACCGGCACGCAGTACACGCTCTATTCGATGCTTGCTTCGGCCGGCGTGAAGCAGGGCGACCTGACCATCGTGCCGCAGTCGGGCTCGATGGCGCCTTTCGTCGAGAAGCAGTTCGACGTGGCCGCCGCCACCTACTACAACGAGCTCAACGTGCTCAAGGCGCAGGGCCTGGGCGACAAGCTCACGCTCATCAAGCCCGACGACTACGGCGTGACCGTGCAGCAGGACACCGTGCTCGTGTCCGAGAAATACCGCAACGAGAAGCCGCAGCAGGTGCAGGCCTTCATGAACGCCACCATCAAGGGCTGGAAGTACGCACTGCAGAACAAGAAGGAAGCCATCGACATCGTCATGGCCGCATCGCCCAGCCTGAACCGCGCGCACCAGGAAGCGATGCTCGATGAATTCGAAAAGCTGCTGAAGGCCGGCAAGGGCACGACCGACGGCATCCTCGCCATCGACCTGCCGACGGTCGAGAAGATGCAGACCCAGCTGGTGGGCTACAAGGCGCTGAAGGCGCCGGCCGACCTGTCGAAGGCCTACGACCCGAGCTTCTGGACGCAGGTCCCGGCCACCGACAAGAAGTTCTGAGCCGCCGCGCGATCATGAAGTTCATGCCTCACGAAGTGATGCCGCCCGCCGCCGCCGGCACGGCCGCACCGCCGATGCTCGAGCTCGTCAATGTGTGGAAGCGCTTCGGCGACGGCCAGGCGCAGACGGTGGCGGTGGCCGGCGTCGACCTGCGGATCGCCAAGAGCGAGTTCGTCACGCTCGTGGGCCCTTCGGGTTGCGGCAAGTCGACGCTCTTCAACATGATCGCGGGGCTGCTGCCGCCCGACGACGACGGCTCGCTGCTGTTCGGCGGCACGCCGCAGCGCAACGGCCAGCTGCTGGGCAAGGTGTCGTTCATGCCGCAGCGCGACCTGCTGTTTCCGTGGCGCACCGTGCTGGACAACGCCATCCTCGCGCTCGAAGTGGAGGGCGTGCCGCGCAAGGAGGCGCGCGACCGTGCGCGCGCCATGCTGCCGGAGTTCGGCCTTACCGGCTTTGCCGGCCACTATCCGCACCAGCTCTCGGGCGGCATGCGCCAGCGCGTGGCGCTGATGCGCACCTTCCTGTTCGAGCGCGACCTGCTGCTGCTCGACGAACCCTTCGGCGCGCTCGATGCGCTCACGCGCAGCCGCATGCAGCACTGGCTGCTCGAGATCTGGGCGCGGCATCGCCGCACGGTGCTCTTCATCACGCACGATATCGACGAGGCCATCGTGCTCGGCGACAAGGTGCTGGTGATGACGGCGCGGCCCGGAACGGTGAAGAGCGAAACGGTGGTCGACCTGCCGCGCCCGCGCGATCCGTCGATCGTGCTGTCGCCGGAGTTCATCGGGCTCAAGCAGCGCCTGCTCGCGGAGATCGAGGAGGAAAGCCGCAAGACCTTCGCCCAGGAGGAGCGCGCCTCGTGAGCTTGCCGATGCAACGCATGCTGCGCTCGCCCGTGCTGGCCTTCGCCGGGCTCGCTATCGGGTGGGAGATCGCGGTGCATGCCTTCGCGCCGTCGCCGCGCTACCTGCCGGCGCTGAGCGCCATCGCGCAGGATGCGTGGTCGGTGTGGCCGCAGCTCATGCGCGGCTTCGGCCGCACGCTGCTCGAAACCGTGCTGGGCTTCGCGATGGGCGCGGTGTTCGGCTGCCTCTGCGGCACCGTGTTCACCTACTCGCGCTGGATGGAGCGCTCCGTGTTCCCGCTGTTCGTGGTGTCGCAGACGGTGCCGGTGGTGGCCTTCGGTGCGCTCATCGTCATCTGGTTCGGCAACTCGCTGCTCGCGAAGGTGATGACCGCGTTCTTCCTCACCTTCTTTCCGGTGACGGTGAACACCTTGCGCGGCCTCAAGTCGTGCGACCCGCAGCGCATTGCGCTGATGAAGAGCTTCGGCGCCGGCCGCCTCGTCATGTTCTTCAAGCTGGCCGTGCCATCGGCGCTGCCGCAGATCATGGTGGGCCTGCGCGTGGCCATCGGCCTGAGCCTGATCGGCTCGGTGGTGGGCGAGTGGTTCGGCGAGACCGTGGGCTTGGGCGTGATGCTGATGGAGGCGATGAACGGCGACCTGGTGCTGCGCCTGTGGGTCGTGATGTTCGCCTGCGGCTTGATGGGTGCGCTGCTCTACGGCGCGCTCGGCTTCGTGGAAAGGAGGCTCGTATGGTGGCGAAGCGAAAGCTGATGGACTCGCCCGTTGTGCCGGTGGTGCTGAGCGTCATGGTGCTGCTCGCGGTGTGGGAAGGCGCGATCCTGCTCTTCGGGATCCCGCCCTTCGTGCTGCCGAGCCTGGGTGCGATCGTGCAGCATGCATTCACCGACACCGGCCGTCTCATGGCGGCGTTGCTGGCCACGCTCGGCGAGGCGCTTGGCGGCTATGCGCTGGGCAGCGTGCTCGGCCTGCTGGTGGCTGTGGTGCTGCTGCTCGCGCCGCCGCTCGAACGCGTCGTGATGCCGCTGGCCGTGGCCGTGAACGCGGTGCCGACGGTGGCTTATGCGCCGCTGTTCCTGATCTGGTTCGGCCTTGGCGCCGCATCGAAGATTGCGCTGGTGGCGCTGGCTGTCGGCTTCACGATGCTGGTCAACGCGCTGCACGGACTCAAGCAGGCCGACCTGGCCGCCGTGAACCTGATGCGCAGCTTTGGCGCGGGGCCGCTCAAGGTCGTGTGGCGGCTGCGCCTGCCGGTGGCGATGCCGTCGGTGGTCACGGCGCTGCGCATCGGCGTGCCGCGCAGCATGATCGTGGCCATCGTCGGCGAGATGCTCGGCGCCTATGCGGGGCTCGGGCGAATGATCTATGAATCGACCCAACAGGTCGACCTGCTGAGCGTGTGGTCGGCGGTGCTGGTCGCTTCGGTGGCGAGCATGGTGTTCTACGGCGTCCTGGTGTGGATCGATCAGAAGCTGGTGTGGTGGCGGTGATGACGACGAAGACAAATTCCGCGGCGTATCCGACCACCGAAGCCGCACTGCGCGTGCAGCTTGCGGCATGCTACCGGCTGGTGGCGCACTTCGGCATGGACGACCTCATCTACAACCACATCTCGGCGCGTGTGCCGGGGCCGGCGCACCACTTCCTCATCAACCCCTACGGGCTGCTGTTCTCGGAAGTGACCGCTTCGTCATTGGTGAAGATCGATCTCGACGGCAACAAGGTGGACGACACCGATGCGGAGGTCAACCAGGCCGGCTTCGTGATCCACAGCGCCATCCACGCGGGACGGCCCGACGCGCTGTGCGTGCTTCATACGCATTCCGAAGCCGGCACCGCGATTGCGGCCATGCCCCGCGGCCTGGCGCCGCTGAGCCAGTTCGCGATGCGCTACCAGGGCCACACGGCCTTCCACGACTACGAAGGCGTGGCGCTGGAGACTGGAGAACGCGAGCGGCTGGTGCGCGACCTGGGCCCGCACCACACGCTGGTGCTGCGCAACCACGGCATCCTGACGGTGGGCCGCACGATCCCAGAGGCCTTCATCCTCATGTACTACTTCGAGAAGGCGGCCAAGGTGCAGCTGCTGGCCCAGGGTGGACTCGCGCCCGGCGAGGCGCTGGTGTTTCCGCAGCCCGAAGTGAGCGCGCTGGCCGCACGCCAGTTCACCGAATTTGCCGGCGACATCCTGCCGCCCGGCACGCGCGAATGGCCTGCGTTCCTGCGCATGCTGGAGCGCACGCAGCCCGACTACAGGCTCTGAGGCCTGCTTTCTTCTTCCTGATCCAGAGACGCTTTTTTTCAACCATGCAACTCGAGAACCTCACTTCCTTCATCGGCACCGAAGTCAAAGGCATCGACCTGCGCGAGCCGGTGAGCGACACCGACTTTGCCGTGCTGCGCGATGCGCTCAACCAGCGCTCGCTGCTGCTGTTTCGCGGCCAGAGCATCAACGAGGCGCAGCACGTCGCGTTCTCGCGCCGCTTCGGCCCGCTGCTGGGCCATGTGCTGACCCAGTTCCTGAAGAAGGAGCATCCCGAGGTGTACGTGCTGTCCAACGTGTCGGAGAACGGCAAGCCCATCGGCAACCACAAGGAGGGCTGGAACTGGCATTCCGACCTCTCGTACAAGGCCGAGCCCTCGATGGGCGCGCTGCTCTACGCGCTCGAAGTGCCGCCCGTGGAAGGCGACACCTTCTTCGCCTCGATGCATGCCGCCTACGACGCGCTCGACGACGGCATGAAGGCGCGCATCCGCCACCTCACGGCCACACACAGCTACGCCAACTACTACGGCAAGGCCTTTGCAGACCGCAACCCGCTCACACCCGAGCAGCTTGCCGCCACGCCCGACGTGGTGCATCCGCTGGTGCGCACGCATCCCGAGACGGGCCGCCTGTCGCTCTACGTGGGCGAGGACGTGGTCAAGCAGATCGACGGCCTGCCGCCGGAAGAAAGCGCCGACCTGCTGGCCGAGCTCAATGCCCACGCCATTTCGCCCGAGTTCAGCTATCGCCACAAGTGGCTCGCCGGCGACCTGCTGATCTGGGACAACCGCTGCACCATGCACCGCGCCACGCCCTACGACGGCACGGCCTACCGCCGCGTGATGCACCGCACCACCGTGGCCGGCGACCGCCCCTTCTGAAGAAGCCGGCGATGGCAAGCGGTCCGGCGGCAGCATCTCCCGACAACGACAACCACAAGAAAGAAGACATGAGCAGCATGGAACCCGACGAATCCGATACCGCCCAGCCCGCGGCGCTGCGCGGCCGCGATCGGCAGCGTGTGAAGGGCGGCGCCACGCTGTCCGACGAACTGAAAGACACGCTCGAAGACCTGATCGTGAGCGGTGTGCTCAAGCCCGGCACGCGGCTCGACGAGGCCGAGCTGTCGGAGCGCTTCAAGGTGTCGCGCACGCCCGTGCGCGAGGCGCTCAAGGCGCTGGCCGCCACCGGCCTGGTGGACCTGCGCAGCCGGCAAGGCGGCGTTTGCGTGGCGCGCATCTCGCTGCCGATGCTGATCGAGATGTTCCAGATGATGGCGGTGATGGAAGGCCTGTGCGCCAAGTTCGCCGCGCGCCGCGCGACCGAGGCGCAGAAGGCGCGCATGGGCGCGCTGCACGACGAGCTCATGAGCATTCTTGCCTCGGGTGACCACTCGCGCTTCTATGACGTGAACCAGGATTTCCACGACGCGCTGTACGAGGCTTCCAACACCCACTACCTGGCCGAGCAGACGCGCGCACTGAGAAAGCGCGTGCGCGTCTACCGGCGCTACGTCACTTTCCAGCCCGGCCGCATGACGGCGACCATCGGCGAGCACGGCGCCATCCTCGACGCGATCCGCCGCAACGATCCGAAGGCTGCATTCAACGCCGCCATCGATCACGTGAGCCTGCTCGAGGACGACATCGTCGACCTGATCGCGGCACTGTCCGAACAGGACGCCGGCGCAAGCTGACCCACCTCTTCAACTCATTTCTCCGATCGCATCCCAGGACCCGAATCCATGAAACTCGAACTCGAAGGCAAGACCGTTCTCATCACCGGCGCCTCCAAGGGCATCGGCCTTGCAGCCGCGCACGCATTCGCCGCCGAAGGCTGCCACCTGCACCTGGCGGCGCGCGATGGCGCCGCGCTCGCGGCCGCGAAGGAGGAGATCGAGAAGATCTATCCGATCAACGTGAAGGTCCATCCGATGGACCTGGCGGCGGCCGGTGCCATGAACCAGCTGGCCGAGGCGGCGGGCCACGTCGACATCCTCGTGAACAATGCGGGCGACATTCCTTCGGGCCCGATCGAGTCGCTCGACTTCGCGGCCGTGCGGCGCGGCTTCCAGCTCAAGGTGCTGGGCTACATGGAACTGAGCCAGATCTACTACGCACGCATGAAGGCCGCGGGCGGCGGCGTCATCGTCAACGACATCGGCAACTCCGGCGAGAACTGGGACGCCAACTACATCGCCGGCTCCACTGGCAATGCCGCCGTCATGGCCTTCACGCGCGCGCTCGGCGGCGTGAGCCTGGACGATGGCATCCGCGTGGTGGGCGTGAATCCCGGCCCGGTGGCGACCGACCGCATGGTCAAGCTCATGAAGCGCCGCGCGCTCGACACCCACGGCGACGAAGCGCGCTGGGAAGAGCTGTTCGACAACTACCCTGGCGGCCGTCCGGCCACGCCGGAAGAAGTGGCCGAACTGATGGTTTTCCTGGCCTCGCCGCGCGCGGGCTACATCACCGGCACGGTCGTGACCATCGATGGCGGCATTGCGGCGCGCGGCTCGATCATCAAGACCAGCAAGAAGGTGATCGAGGCCGAGCAGGCCCGGAGGATTGCGGCATGAATGCGGCGCTGAACCCCGTGGCGGCCGTGCCTTCAGTCACCAGCGATGCCGAAACCCGCAACCGGTATTTCGACCGCCTGTTCATCAACCCGGACCTGATGTGGCTGGGCCAGAACACCAACCACTTTCCGCTGCACCCGGCCGTACGCCAAGCGCTGCACGATGCCATCGACGACGAGAGCTTTCATGCCTACGCGCCACCGCTGGGCATGGAAGCGCTGCGCGCGGCCATCGTCGCCGACCTGGGCGTGCCGGATCAATCGGCGGTGGTGACCGACGGCGCGGTGTCTGCGCTGGCGCTGGCCTGCCGCGCCTTTTGCAAGGAAGGCAAGGGCTTCGTCACCACCGATCCCGGCTGGAAATGGCCGCTGCAGTTCGCCGCCAAGGCCGGCTCGGTGATCACAGAGATTCCGATCTACGGACCCGAGTACGGCTTCAAGCTCTCGGCCGAGGCGCTCGCCGCATCGACCGACGAGAACACCGCGGTCATCTACCTGGTGGACCCGAACAACCCGCTTGGCACCACCTGCACCGAAGACGAGATCCGTGCCTTCGCAATGCGTGCGCGCGACATCGGCGCCGTGCTGATCCACGACTGCACCTACCGCGACTTCGCCGACAGCCACACGCTGGCTTCGCGCTTCTATCCCGAAGGCACGGTGACCATCGTGAGCTTCTCGAAGTGGCTGGGCCTGGCCGGACTGCGGCTGGGCGCGCTCGTCGCCTCGCCCGAATTGCTCGCGCGCATCCTGCCGCACTCGCAGGCACCGCTGGGCGCCAGCGTGCTCGCGCAGCGCGCGGCCATCGCAGGCCTTGCCGTGAAGGACGAGTGGATGGCCGAGGTCATCGCACAGCAGCGCGAGAACCAGCAGATGATCGTCGACGCTTTTGCGAAATTACCCGGCTTCGAGGTGCCGGTGTTCCCGTCGCAGGCCAACTTCATCGTGGTCGAGTGCAGCGGCGCGGGCGTGACGCCCGAGGCGCTGGTCACCGCGCTGGGCGAGCACGACATCATGGTGCGCCAAGGCACGTACCACACGCCGCGCTTCGGCCATCGTTTCGTGAAGATCTCGACCACCGTGCCCAAGGCCTGGGCGCAGGCCCTGTGCGACGTGCTGCCGCAAGCCGTGGAGCGTGCGCGCAGCCTGCCCGCCACCGCGGCGCTTTTCTGAGGAGCAGCCATGAGTTTCGCCACCACCGCGGACGGTATCCGCCTGTACTACGAGACCGCCGGCAGCGGCACGCCCATCGTGTTCGTGCACGAGTTCGGTGGCGACCATCGCAGCTGGGAGCCGCAGATGCGCTACTTCTCGCGCCGCCACCAGTGCGTGACCTTCGGCGCGCGCGGCTATCCACCGTCCGACGTGCCGAAGGACATCGAACGCTACTCGCAGGCCATTGCCGCGGACGACATCGCCGCCGTGATGGACGCACTGCAACTGCCGCGCGCGCACATCGTCGGCCTTTCGATGGGCGGCTTCGCGACGCTGCACTTCGGCCTGCGCCACGGCGGGCGCGCGGCTTCGCTGGTGATTGCCGGCGCGGGCTACGGCGCCGAGAAAGAGCATGAAGAATATTTCCGCGGCGTCTCGCTGGAAGTGGCGAAGCAGTTCGAACTGCAGGGCGCGGAGCGTTTCGCACGCACCTATTCGCTCGGCGCGAGCCGCGTGCAGTTCCAGAACAAGGACCCGCGCGGCTGGCAGGAGTTTGCGGCCTGGCTCGGCCAGCACGACGCGGTCGGCGCGGCCAACACCATGCGCGGCGTGCAGGCGCGGCGTCCGTCGATCTACGACCTGGAAGCCGAACTGCGCGTGATGGGCGCGCCTTCGCTCGTGGTGGTCGGCGACGAGGACGACCATTGCCTGCAGCCCGGCATCTTCCTCAAGAAGACCATTCCCGCCTGCGGCCTGGCCGTGATGCCGAAGACCGGCCACACGCTCAACCTCGAAGAGCCGGCCGCGTTCAATGCCTTGCTGGCGGAGTTCTTTGCGCAGGTCGAGGCCGGCCAGTGGAAGCCGCGCGATCCGCGCGCGCTGCCCAGCCAGATCATGAAGACCGACTGATGGCGCAGGCAAGGTCGCAGCGGGCACCTGCCGCGTGCCTCGTCAATGCCGAGCGCCTCTGGCAGCGGCTCATGGCGCTTGCGCGCTGTGGCGCCACCGCCGGCGGCGGCGTCGATCGGCAGGCGCTCAGCGCGGAAGAGATCGAATCGTGGCACGTGATGATCGGCTGGGCCAAGGCGGCCGGGCTGGAACCCGCGACCGATGCGGCGGGCAATCTCTTCATCGCGCTGCCGGGTCTCGATCGCGAGGCGCCGCCGGTGCTCGCGGGCAGCCATCTCGACAGCCAGCCCGGCGGCGGCCGCTTCGACGGCGTGTACGGCGTGCTCGCGGCGCTCGAGGTTCTGACCGTGCTCGCGGAGCAGGGCGTCCGTCCGCCGATGGACATCGTCTGCGTGGCATGGATGAACGAAGAGGGTTCGCGCTTCGCGCCCGGCATGATGGGTTCCGAAGCCTTTGCGGGCGTTCGCACGCTCGAGTCCGTGCGCTCGGCGCGCGATGCCGATGGGGTTTCAGTGGGCGGGGCGCTTGATGCCCTGCATGCCGCGTTCCCGTCGCTGCGGCGCAGGCCGCTCGGCTTTCCACTGAAGGCCTATGTGGAAGCGCACATCGAGCAGGGCCCGGTGCTCGAGGCGGAAGGCCGGGTGATCGGCGTCGTCACCGGGATCCAGGGCAAGAAGACATTCGACGTCGTGATCGATGGCGAGCGTGGCCACGCGGGCACGCTCGCCATGGCCGGCCGGCGCGACGCGCTCGCCGCCTTTGCGCGCATCGCGGCAGCGCTGTACAGCGAGGTCGGCGGCCATGACGACGCGGTGAAGTTCACCATCGGCCGGCTCCAGGTCGAGCCGAACGCGCCTTCGGTGGTGCCCGAGCGCGTCACGCTGCGCATCGATCTGCGCCATCCCGACAATGGCGTGCTCGACTTCCTGGGCCAACGCTTGATCGCCCTGTGCGGCATGCATGCCGCGCCTTGCAAGGCCACCGCGACTCAATTGGTCGATGCGCCATCCAACGCTTTCGATTCCGCACTGCAGGCGGCCATTGCCATGGCGGCGCAGCAGCTGGGCGAGCCGCACATGCCCCTTCTTTCCGCCGCGGGCCACGACGCGCGCCACATGGCGGCGCTGTGCCCGAGCGCGATGATCTTCATTCCCTGCCGCGGCGGTGTGAGCCATGCGGCGCACGAATGGGCCGAGCCGGCGCACGTGGCGGCCGGTGCCGACGTGCTGCTGCGCGTGCTGCGGCCTTATGCGGGTTGCGGGGACGGCGCTTGAAGACGAACGAGCCGCTCACCGACATGGCGGACCTGCCGGCGCAGCGGCCCACCGCACCCGCGACTGCGGCGCAGGCCCGCGCGCGCTACTTCAACTCCGGCAATGCGTTCAACGTGAAGCTGCCCGACGTGCCCGCGCGGCTCTTCGCGCCACCGCGCGCAGATGCGTTCGGCGTGTTCGACTGCGACCAGTCCGATGCGCTGGGCTGCGGATTTGCGGCCACCACGCCGCTCATGCTCGCGCGCTATCTGCGCATCGCACCCGGTGAGGCGCTGCCGCTCGACGTGCGCGCCACCGGCTCGGTCTGGTACGTGATTTCAGGGAGCGGAGAGCTTGGCGGCATGGCCGAAGGCCTCGCATTCGGCGCGGGCGACATCTTCCTGCTGCCCGCGGCACGGGGCTACCGGCTCAGCGCCGGTGCCGCGGGCGCGTTGCTGTGGACCGTGGGCAACGAGCCGCAACTGGCTTTCGACGGGTCCCAGCCACCTGTGGCGTCGAGCGCGCTCATCGATGCAGTCCACTATCCCTTCGACGAGATCGAACGGCAATTCGCGCTGATCTTTTCCATGGCCACAAGCGACGCGACTTCGGGCCGTGCGCTGATTTTTTCGTCCGATCGGCAGGAGGCTGCGCGCAATCTCACGCCCACGCTGACCTTGAGCTTCAATACCCTGGAGCCGCACACGCACCAGCGATCGCACCGCCACAACTCCGCGGCCGTCACGCTGGTGGTGCAGGGTAAGGCATGCCATTCGATGGTCGGCGCATTGCGTTGTCCATGGATGCCATGGGCGACCCTTGTCACGCCGCCGGGCGCGCCGCATTCGCATCACAACGCGGGCATGAAAGGCGCGCGCTTCCTGATCGTGCAGGACGGCGGGCTGCACTATCACGCGCGGACGATGGGGTTCGAGTTTCTGGAGGCGGCCGCGCAGGCCGTCGCGGCCCGCACCGGCCCAGAAGATCAACCCGCCGGGTGGTGCCGGGAAGAAAGCACGAAAGCCTCGGAGGGCGAATCGGGATGCGGCCCGTAGGCCGATCCGAAGTAGCGCGCGGCCGCGCGTCCCAGGTTCGTGACCTCGTGCACCGTGGCACAGGGCGCCGCCGCCCCTTGTGGCGGCGAGAACGCTACCTTGATGTACCCGGCATCCCGCAGATCCTTGAGCCCATCTATTTCAGACGGACCGTAGAACCGCGTTGGCAGCCGCGTCGTCAGTATCTGCTTGAAAAGCGTATGCGCCACGTTACGACTCCCTGACCAGAGGGTGGATTGGGCGACACAGGTGCGCGGCATTGCACACCGGTCGGGTCGGAAGATAACCCAGTCGATGCGGCCTATCGATCCCACATTCGGCATAGGCCTTGGTGGGTGGATAACGGGGGCGGAGGGGAGAGATGGCCCCGGACAAGCCCGGCGGCAAGTTCCGCGTGCTCGAGCGCCACCAGTGGCGCGGCCTCGACTTCGAGGCGCAGGCCCAAGCCATCCGGCAGATCACGCTTCGCTACAACGTGACGTTCGTCGGCATCGACATTACCGGACTGGGGCAGGGCGTCTATCAGCTGGTGACCAAGTTCTTTCCCGCGGCGAAGTCGATCAACTATTCGGTCGAGTCGAAGACCCGCCTGGTGCTCAAGGCGAAGAACGTCATCGGCAAAGGGCGCCTCGAGTTCGACGCCGGCTGGACGGACCTGGCGCACGCGTTCCTCGCCATTCGCAGAACGCTTACGGCCAGTGGCCGCAACGTCACATTCGACGCCGGCCGCAACGAAGAGACCGGCCACGCCGATCTCGCGTGGGCCTGCATGCATGCCCTCGACAAGGGTTAGGTCTAGGTTAGGAAAAAATTAGGTTTGTCTGAAGTGTTGAAACCCGCATGGATAAAGGCTTTGCAGCGTGTTTCGTGGGGTCGATTAGGAAAGTTAGGCTTTTCCCGAACCCTCCCCGGAATTCTGGGTCGGCAGCGGACGGTGGCGCGACGAGGGGATCTCGTTCGCAAACTTTCGGGCGAAAAAAAGCCCGCTGAAGCGGGTTCACGTTCAGTTGCTGAACCGGATAGCAAGCAGTACGAGGAGATACATGCACACCATGATCGCACTGAGGACGGCGAACTGCGTGGACGACATGCCCGCGTCTTCACGCAGCAGGTTCATGAAGAAATTTTCCGGTAGCAGGTTGTGCGATTCCATGCGCGTTCTCCAGTGAAGTGGTCAACTGGCGCCGCTTGTTTGTCCGTCCTGGAACAAAGCGTTTCGCCGTGAAGTTCACTGTAGAAATTGCGCCGTCCGCCCGCATGAGTGGTGCGCCCCTTTTCCAGGGAGACAATCGCCCTGCCCACCTCGTCGTTGCCTATGACAAAGTGCCTCCGCCTCTCAGAGGCAGGAATCGGAGCCGGAAGGTCGCTGCACGGCTTGAGCAATCGGCTCAATCCTTTGCGTGTGCGCGCGTGATCGTGACAGGACCGATGCCGCTGTAGATCGTCGCGTTCGTCTTCGGACAAGTGACGGTCCAACTGTCGCCGGGCGTCACCTTGTAGTCGCCGGGCGTCAGTGGCAGCTCGCGGTCTTCATGCACCTGGCTGCCCAGCCACGATGGCATGCGAAGGATGGTGGCGGGTTCGATAAAAAATTCTGTTTGGGACATGCCGAGATTGTCGCGGGAGGGCGCGATCAAACAGGTCGCACCTCGATGTACGCCTCGGTGGTATCGCCGAGATCCCGGAAGCCCGCGTCTCGGGCCGCTTCATAGGCCTTTGCCCAGCGCGAGGCAAGCATGACTTCTGTGGCGCGCCGTAGCCCTCGACCCACTTGGATCGCTCAGCCATCTCCTCGCTGGTCTCGGGAATCCGCCGGACCTCGCGGCTCGTCAGATCGGGCTGGAAAAAATAGAAGAACTCGACCTCTTTCGTGGGGACCTCGGTGACATTCGTGGTTTCCAAAAGTACTGGTTAAATATACAGTTCTTTGGGTAGAATGCAAACCATGGACACAATGCCTGCCACCCTCTGGATTGCCGCCTGCGCGCACCGGTTGCAGCAGCAGTGGCACACCGTTGACCCGCTCGAGCTGGAGGATGTCGCGCGTGATCTCTGGCGCGACGAACGGCTGCGAACGATGCTGCCAGACGCGGCGGCCGTGGAGTGGCTGAAGCCGATTACCGAGCGACCCAGCTCTGCCGATCGGGTGGCCGCTGGCCTGGAAGCCGGCCACGTCTGACATCTCGAGCCCTTGCTCGAAACCCAATTTGCAGTTGCCCCGATTCTTGGTTTGCGGGGCCTTTGACGTGGCGACATCGTCAAAGATTTCCGCCCAGCAGCGTGCTGGGCGTTTTTTTGTCCGCGTGCGCCAGATCGGCCGAGACAGTCGAGGTCGTCCGACTTGCCGAAGTACGGATCCGGGCGACTATCGGGCCATGCAGCCACTCTGCAGAATCGCCGTCACCGTGGTCGAAGAGGAAGAGGGCGCCTACCGCTGGCGCCTGATCGAACTCGAAGGCGAGGGCTGGCACAGCCTCAACCAGCAGTCGCGATCCGTAAAGACTTACAAGGCAGCGATGGCTGCTGGCCTGCTCGAACTGCAGAAGATGGTCGAGGATCTCGACGTCGGGCCGCGAGAGGAGGAGCTTGAGCCGGCGAAGCCCAAGAAGAGCGGATCCGTTTTCGGCTTCGGGTTTGGGCTGCCGAAGATGGGGTGACCATCAGCACCAGAGCGCGATTCTTCCCCAAGATTTTTGGAAGATGCGATTTTTGTGGGGGAACGTGGAGCAACAAAATGGCCTGCCCGGAGGGGATCGAACCCTGCACCCCAGTGTTTTGGGGAAGCTAATTTCGTTATAAATCAACTAGTTAGCTAGCGTCCTCAGGCCGTGTGATACCTGGAAATTCTGTTCCAAGTGCACATGGTGCGCCTTGAGTATGGCATGGGAATCTCGACGTGCGATGAATTCATGCGTCGCTTTGCGTAGGCCTTACCAGCGGCGTCACTCTTCGCGAATCTGCCGGACTTCGCGACTAGTTAAGTGGCGCACGCCATACATCCTTGCCCCTTCTCCAAAGAGCGTTGCGAGGCTGTCCAGTAGTTGCTGGTGATCCGTTCCGGCGATGGCTTCCGCTGCGCCCACAGAGACCAAAGTCACCTCCGGATGCGTTGCACCCGCTCGGACCAGAAATGATAGTTCCGCCCCTCGCAGCCATGTCGCAACGTAAGGAACGATCGAAGTTGACCCAACGGAGTAGCGTTGCGTGGCGTAACTTGATCCGCCGAGACAGGCAGCCCTTGCGCCGTTATCTTGAGAGAAAAGCGCCGAGCGCAAGTCCGAAAATCTGCGTCCTCGGCTCCCATGGCGGCGCCAGCGAGGGCTTCCTACCTTCGTCTCCATCTGGTGGATACCAAATTCGATGACTCCCGGTTCATCAAGTTGACTGAGCACTAAATCCCACGACATCGAACCCTCCACGCAAGAAGACTTGGTGTCTCGACAGTAATCGGTTGCTCAGGATTACGACATAGGGCGTTTGTCACGTACGTCTTAGGGCAACATCTCTTCGGGTAGCCGCTGCGCGTTCCTGCGCTTCGGCACGATGCTTTTCGCGCAGCGCCTGTAGCAGTGCCAGATGATCCCGCTGTTCAACGTCGAAGCCAAGGCTTGCCGAAGCCTGCCGAAGGCCCCCGGTGCCTCCCCCTCGCCGACGAATGGCTTCGGTCTGCCGTTCCCGAATCAGCGCCTTTATCGGGTCGCGATACGGCCCGCGCACGCGGTTGAGTTGACGCTTCACCCATGCTTTCCGAGTCTTACGCTCACGGGCACTGGCGTCCTGCTGGGCCTTGATTGCGAGCCACTGCGGACTGAAGAAGTAGGCGGCGTTAATTCTGTTCGCCTTGTCTATGGCGCGGCGTGTGCGCTCCCGCGTGTTTCGTAGCGGCTTGCGTGCGGCGCGGGCGGCGCCATTCGCCTCGGATGTGCAAGGCTTGCAGGCAGGGCCATAGCGGCTCAGCTGCCATGGGTACCGGCGGCTATCGACGTAGAAGTGATCCACGTTCAACGGGAGCACCTTGGCGCAGCGATTGCAAAGGCGATGCGTGGGCAGCAAGTCGGGATGTGGGCGGGTCAGCCGAGAGTCGGCGTGCTCCGGTGTGATCTCAGGTCGTGGCATTGGGTGGGATGGTGATGGTGGATGGCGGACCCAGTTGATCCCCGGGAGTCCCTTGGCTGCCTGGATGTCCTGAGCAGTCTTGCTGCGGCGGTTCATCTCACGATGTGGATTCAGCAAGACCCATTGAGCCGCAAGTGCAGGCGCGTGGATGCGGAGGCGCAGGACCCTCGAGACGGCCCGCACATCGCTGGCGGCGGATGCTGCGCCGTGACACAAGGGACAGAGGGCCTCTACGCGGCTACGATACGGCGCATGACGCACGATGAACTCCAGCAAGTTAACGCGAGCATTCAGCGCAGCCTCGCGCAGACATCGCGCAACGCCGCCGACCTAGAGCGCCAGCGTCTCTCCATCGTTGACAGACCTTGGTTTCCCTTGGGTCGCCATGCCCTGTGCGGTGGCCCTGGGAGTCGCCTTGGCCCTAGTCACGCGATAAGTCGGAGCGGGATGGTCCAGGCAGGCCACGGCTTGCTGGGTGATCGTTGGGCGGAGGGTATGCAACCCTACGGCTGTCCTATGCGAATCAATGACTTAGCACCGACGATCTGTTGATTCGACCAGCAAACTGCCGCCTCTGTGGCACTTGGCAGTGCGCACGCGATGGGGAAACCAGCGAGACCCGAGCGGCCCAGGGTGATTCCAGCAGGACTCTAAAAGTGGTTTGGAACGGTGACATCGGCCTGATGTGCCCAGACTTGTTGACGTTCTGCGGACCGATGGCTGCTCGGCTGTCTGCGTATACCCAGTTGACACGCTGGCGGCCTCAGGTCGCCCAGGGATGCGCGGCGGTCCCAGGCGTTCACAGTCCATCTTCGCAATCGGCGCATGCCCAGAGCGTCCACGCTGGCCCAATGGCCGCAGGAGGACTCCCTCAGGTGCGAGCGGCCAGAGGGCCCCAGCGCCCCGCCAGAGGGCCCTCAGGGCCCCTAGGGGGCGCTGCGTGCGCGGCGGGGACGTAGGAGTGTCGCGAATATTCTTGGTATTTTTTAGGCCGCCGAGTCCCCGAGGAGCGCCGTGAATCGCGAGCCGACAATGGACGCTTCGCAGCCCTTTGGTCTCTCAATGGCTAGGCTCATCCCGCCGCCCCTCCTTGCTATCGTTTCGAACATCGTCTCCACAGTCGAGACCCACGCCAGCATGAACAGCCTGTTTATGTACGCCGAGGCTCCAGGCGAGCCACCAGACGGGAGTAAGCACGTCAAGGCACAAGAGTGGTTACGACATACGAACAAGCAGCATCCCGAGCCTTTGGCGGTTCTCGGACGGATCATCAGCGGGTACATGGAAGACCCCGTGATGGCGGCTGACTACGTTGTCCCTCGATGGACAACGGAAGACGAAGACACCCTGAAGAAGCGAGAGAACGTCCGGAAGATTGAGACGGTGCTCGCCAACAATGGGCTGCAGTATCGCGTCGGCGGATTCATCACAGGTGGTGGGCTTGCGCCAAGTAAGACGCTGGGTCAGTTGATCAAGGGCCGCGACATGCCCGCGATCCATCGTGAGTTTGATCGCGCTATGGAGACCGTTGAGGCCAAGCCGCGCGAGGCAGTGTCGGCCGCCTCAAACATTCTTGAATCGATCTTCAAGATTTATATCGAGGACAACAAGCTGACGATGCCGGACAAGCAGGATTTGCAGCCAGTGTTCAAGGTCGTTCGTGCAGACCTCGGGCTTGACCCCGGAAGCATCGAGGACCAGGACCTGCAACGAATCATCACGGGCCTGTTCTCAATCGTTGATGGTATCGGGGCACTGCGCACGCATGCGGGCAGCGCCCATAGCGAGGGCCGCAAGGGCTACAAGCTTGAGCCTCGGCATGCACGTCTTGCGGTCAATGCCGCGCACACGGTCGCAACATTCGTAATGGAGACCTGGGACAAGAAGATCGGGTTCAAACCGCCAACTGCGACCGCCAAACCCGTGCCCGTCGAGCTTGACGAAGACACCCCGTTCTAGAGGGCCAGGACGCCATCGATTGCAAGGGGCCCAGGAAGCCCCGAGGCCGTCATGGGGCGCTAGTTCGCTGGATTGATTCATCGGGCCGGGGAATGATTGAAAAGAGACTGCCCAGGGGCCCCAGTCTCCTAAAAGAAAGGCGCGGGGGGCCAAGGGGGCTGGCCTCACGCGGTGACGCAGGAGTGCAGACGAAGATTTCGCACGTTTTTAAGCCGGGACCGCTGCGCCTCAACGGCACGCGGGCGGCGCCGGGCAAAGCGTCCCTTGAGAGACCCCCTGGGAGACACCGAGGCACCCAAAAGGGTCACGGAGAGTCCAGCGGCGCGGCCTGCATCGATTGCGGGTTCTCTGGCGAACCGTTGCCTTCCATTCCCGACGCGAACCAAATGAGCCAGGAAGCCAAGGAAGATCACGACGAACAGCATGCCGCCTGCGGTAGACAGCGGAGAGGGTGATGGCATCGTCAGGACGGCGCCCAGGACCCCGAGGGCGCTGGCCTTGTCGGTGAAACCAAGATGGTCCTCTTCCATGGTGACTGCCGGGGGCAATCACCGTGGCGGGGCTTCGTTCTGGTCTTCGGCGCCGACTCGCGCGGAGTGCCGTCCCGTCCGTTAGCGTCCGCGAGCAGCCGGAACACCTCGCACCCGCAGCGTGATGCCTCAGCGCGGGAGACGGCATGGGGGCATGGGGGAAGCGGATGAGGGGAACGATTTTTTCGGATGATTTCTTGCCCGGCTTGGTGATTCCGCAGCATCCAATGTTCGGGGCTCGTTACTGGTATATCCCGCTACCTCAGACCGTGGCAATCGGCGTTTCGCTTGTATGCTAGGCAGCAACAAGGGGTAAGTAATGGAACAGTCCGAATCGGCACGAGACACCACGCGGGCGGCACGCCAACCATCCATAGTGGAACACTTTTCAATCGAAGGACTCTTCGGGTACAGATCCGTGAGCCTCTCATCAAAATGCGCAGCGACCGTACTTATTGCTCGCAACGGCTCTGGAAAGACAACCCTCATTGCAGCGTTAGACGCCTTTTTGCGTGGGCAATTCACCCGGTTTGCCGCCCTTAAATTTGAGAAGGTCACGTGCATTTTGCGTGGTCAACCCGAACCCTTGATCCTCCTCCGGAGTGATGTAGACCAGCTCACCGATTTGTCAGCACATAGCGAAATTGCAATCGGCGCAAAGAATTGGGAAGTGGAGCCCCTTGCTCTGTTGGAATTGGTCGAAATGGCTGCCACGGACGCCAAGATGTCCGACTTAATGGACAACCCGACTTTTTACACAATATACGCGAAGGTTGGGTATGACTCCACACTTGCTCGTCGGCAGTGCGAAAGGCTGGCCTCGGCTATTGAGGGGAGAAATCCAAACATTGATACTTTGAGGCGAACTGTGCGTTCTGTACTCAGTGGTACGGAAATTGTCTATTTACCGACTTACCGCAGAATTGAACTTTCGATACCGACTTCGGATGCGCGGCAAAGCGGAAGGCGAAAAAGTATTCTTTCCCGACTAGGTGTGGCGAGAAGTGGTCTTTACACTGCCGACATTCAGTTTGGATTAGGTGATATTTCGGATCGATTGAAAGCCTTGTATTCCGAAATGCTTTACCTTTCGAATCAAGGCTATGGAAAGGTAAGCGCCAATATTATCAATGACTTGATTTCTGGAAATTACAAGGAAGAGGGTTCGAACCCTAAATTTCCACCAACAAAAGAATCTTTGGAAATTTTCTTTTCTCGAATTAAAAATGCGGAGCGTGAGCGAGGATATGCCAGGGGGCCGTATCAGAACTTCGTTGCCAGCCCGGACTTGGATAGAGTCTATAGCGGAGATGTTGCAGATGACGCCAAGCCCTTTTTAAATTATTTTCTAGACCAGCTAAATTCCGTAATTCAGCAGACGAGAGGATCCGAAGAGTTGGTCGAAGCATTCATTGGCAACTGCAATAGGTATTTATCTGATGATGATCAATCGACTGATCAGTTTGAAGAGGGCGCCGAGAATGCGCAGGACAAAAAGCGGTTAACATTTAATAGAAAAAATTTCAAGGTAAAAGTCAGCAGTCTGTCGTCAGACACCGAAGTGCCACTTGAAGCGCTTTCCTCGGGTGAGAAGCAAATGATCTCGCTATTTGCTCGGCTCTATTTGTATCCTGGCCCGAAGATCGTACTAATTGACGAGCCGGAGCTTTCGCTCTCGTTGGATTGGCAGCGAAAAATTCTGACTGATGTTCTTCAAGCCCCGACGTGCAAGCAGGTCATCGCGATTACTCATTCTCCATTCATATTTGACAACGCGCTGGAGCCCTTTGCTGGCTCGTTGCAGTTAAAGATCGTCTCGAACAAGAGCGAACCGCTTTTTCCTGCAAGCCAGTTTGGCGAGGAAATCGAGGAGGACGGAAATGAATAAGCCTAACGAGCTTCCACAAGAAAAGGTGGCGGACAAATATCTTGCAAAAGTCAAACAAGCCAAGGATGTCCGAGCAGTCTTAAAGGTCGATTTCGCTACATTTGCTTCTGCCGTGCCAGAAGAGGTAAAGGTGTTTGCGTATGAGGGGCCAGCCGATAAATTCATCTACTATCATTGGATTCGAGAGTTGCGACCTTCCCTTCGCTACGAGGCGTATATTTGCAAAAACAAGGCCAAGGCTTTGCAACTTTTTGATATTTTGCAGAGTGATTTAACTGGCCTAGGTGAACGTGTTTACTTTTTTGTTGATAAAGACTTTGATGATCTTCAGGGGCGAGCCGCCACAAGCAAAGTCTTTTTAACTGATAGGTACTCTATAGAAAACTATATTGTTTGCCCCAAGCTCTTGGAGGACTTGCTTATGATCGATTTTCACTGCAATGGCCATCCCGGTGCGCGAATTGAAGTGCGGGAGTACTTTGAAAAGATATACTCCAAGTTCCTTGAAATTACGAGGAATCTGAACTTTAGAATTTTTGCCGCCCGAAAACTACAGATAGAACAGACGGAAGACCTGCCCGATAAAATCAACTTATTGGCTCAGGTGGAATTGACTGAAATTTCTCCGACTGAGCACGCGGTAGAGGGTTTGGTGAAACTTGGCAGAGAACCTACCGCAGAGGAGTGGGCGGGATTGAAGGAAGCATTTGCAGCCATTAATCCAATGCAAGGATATCGAGGCAAGTTTGCATTGCAATTTTTTGTCAAATGGTTGGGATTGCTCCGCCAAGACAGAGCGTCGTCGCCATCTGTTTTATTTCCAATGCTGCCAGCATCAACTTTCATGGTGGACGGGAATTTCTCTTTGCAGACTCTTGCACCTAAGGCCGCGCCTCCAAAGGACCTCGGAGCATTTCTGGCCTCCATATAAATCTCTGCAATTTCCGGGTTGATCTGGAATGCCGCGAGCCGAATGGATCGTGCGACAGAAACGGGTGGAATCCGTTCAGAGGCCACGGCTCAGCGCCGATCACGTTGCGGTATCAGTTGAAGCGAAGGCCGGCGCAAATCGTATGGACCATTTAGGTAGCGTACGACGTCCCGCTGCTCGGTCGTCCCGACGATCAGTCGAGCCAGTTGCCATACCCGGCGGTCTGAACTGCCCGGAGTTCTTAGGACGACACGGGGGTCCGTGATGGACCCGGTGCCACGCCGTCGGGCCCCTTGGATTCGCATGGAGAACCCAGCAATCAAGACCGGCTGTAGGCGGTCCCACGTCTCGCGGTCCATGGTGACAGAGACGGTCGAACCGCCATCGGGCCCCAGCCCATGAGCGGCCGGAAGCTCGACAGTGACAGTCACGCCAGCGTCTCGACAGTGAAGTCGGCGGGTCGCCGCAGCACCCCGAGCAGGGCCCCAAGGTCCATGATCTGCGGCGGATCCATGGCGCGACATCGCATGGTCACAGCGCCATTGGCCCCCAGCATCCATGTGGAACTGTCCACGCGGGTCTTCGGGTGACGCACGAGGTCGCGGTAAGCGGATGTCGGGAGCACGGCGTGGCCGATGAGATTGCGTCGGGAGTCCACCAGGACCACGCGGGTGCTGGGGCCCGTCGTGTCTGGCAGCGGTGCGCGCACCTTGCGACCATTCACGAACAGAGGCGGCGGTCCGCCTTTGCCTGTCGGCGGGTGGTAAGTAGCGGTGCTGGGCGTCTTGCTGCTGATACACGCGAAAGCGGCGGCGGCGATGATGGCTTCGCCCTTGGTCGTCTTCGGGATCTGCTTTGGCTTCGGCGGCGCGATCAGGTCGGCCAGGGTCTCCAGGGTCAGGCCGTGCAGTTCGTCACGAGACTTGCGGTAGACGCGAACGTCGGCACCGACAACGCAGAGACGCGACAGGTCTACGTCGAGGCCCAGGAGGCCCGCATGCGTGGCGGGATCGACTGCCACGTCATGGCCCTCGATGGTCGTCAGGTGGATGTCTTGGGTCGTAGCGTGATCGTTCATGTGGTCCATAAGTGGAAAGACCGCCAAGCTTTCGCGTGGCGGCCGAATGGGTGAGGTGGTAAGTCTGCAAGCCCCGGGGCGGGGGTCACGGAATCTAAGTTTGTGTGTCGGGTTTGCGCGGTCTGCGCGTGCCCTTGGGAGTCGATACGGTCTCGTCGTCGGTCCAGCCGAGTCGCTTTCGGTTGCGCAGGAACGCAGCGGAGACGTTCAGGTGCCGCGCCCATGCCAGCAGGGGCATGCGGATCTTTTCGGTCTCAAGCCACAGCGTGTTGCGCTTGCCCATAGCTTGCTCGGCGCGGGTTTCCCATCGGACGTTGCCGGGGACGTAGTGACCATTGGGATCTCGGCGGCCCAAGGTCGTGCCTGCAGGGCGGAGGCCCATCCATGCGAGGAACGACCGAAAGCTCGTCCATGCGTGGTCGATCCAGATGCCGCGTCCGCCGTAGTTCTCGTAACCGACATCGGCAGGGTTCAGACATCGGCGCTTCATAGCGGACCACGACCGGTACTCGGGGCTCCGCGTGGCGTAACGAACAGCGTTGCCTTCTCGGACCCGTGCGGGGTTGCGCTCGCGCCATGCCCGGCTGGTTGCGGCGCTGCATTCGCGGCACATGGTCTGCCGGCCGTATTGGCCTCCGACTGTCTGCGACGCAAAGGCGGCAAGCGGCAGGTAGCGCCCACAGCCATTGCGGCCAGCGCATTGCTTCTCGGGCTCGAAGGCGCCCATCGGGATATTGATCATCGGATTTGTGTGTTGATTGGCAGCCCCTTTCGGGGGCTGGTGGTCGCCTATGCGGCGCTGCGGCCGATGGTGGACCGGGGGTCAGGCCTGAAGTCGCGGGAAACCTCGGCGACCTCTGGGGGCGCATGGTGCCCATGGTCCCGCCACGCCTGCGAGTCACGCGCGTGCAGCGGGATCGCCGCGTGCTCTGCGAGGTAGTCCCATCGACCAGCGGCATGCGCTGCATCGGCAATGGCGGCGTGGTAGCAGCGGATCTCTTCGGCTCGGGCCCAATGGGCTCGCCATGTCGCGGCGATTTCCTCGGGGGTCTTGGGAGCCTTGCGGTTGGCGGTGCGCTGGGCGCTCAGCTTGCTAGCCGTCATCAGGTCCGAATGACCAGTGCAGAGTCGAACTCGTAGCCGGCCGGCACACGGGCGCCGGGTTCTACGCGGTTCGCGTCGACCACGGCAGCCGGCAGGGTGCGAGCTTGGAAGTCGGCTGCGCCATGAATCACTTCGCCAACGAAGCCAACCATGCGAATGATTGATTGGTTGTCGATGTATGCGATGCGTTCAGCGGTGATCTCAACGGGAGGGGCGAGGCGGGCACCACGGGTGATGCCAAGGTCTTGAGGGAACATAGGAATTCAATAGAGGGTTTGAGATGCCCCGCCACTGATTGGCCGGCGGGGCGCTAGGCTATTCAATAGCCGCGAGACAGCTTGGACGGATCGACGCCGACAGGCAGGCATATGGCAATGCGATGGGTGCGGCTCTCGTGGGTCACACGGATGTTCTCGGCGTTCGCCACGATGACGTCCAGATGGTCGAGTGCGGCGTTATGCCGCTCGGCGCTCATGACGTGCGAGGCGTTCGCGTGG
This sequence comes from Variovorax paradoxus, assembly GCF_030815975.1. Taxonomy (NCBI): domain Bacteria; kingdom Pseudomonadati; phylum Pseudomonadota; class Betaproteobacteria; order Burkholderiales; family Comamonadaceae; genus Variovorax; species Variovorax paradoxus. The sequence continues at coordinate 5,043,518 of NZ_JAUSXL010000002.1, read as the reverse complement.
TACCGCGTGGCTTGTGTTAGACGGCCCATGCGGACCCCGTCGAGCTTGTTGTCCGCGTTGTCGGCCGAGATGGCCAAGATGTCTTGGAAGAAGCTGTTCATCAGCGCCACACGGCTCGGCCGTTGTTCGCCTGCGCGGCCTTGATCGCCTCTGCCAGCTTGGCGGCGTGGATTTGCGTGAGGTCCGGGTGGCGTGGCGCGAGCCCGCTGAGGTATCCGCGCTGCACGCTACGGAAGTCGGATGCGTATCGTTCGGCAAGGACCTCCAGGACTCGGGTCGGGACAAAGCCGGACTCGATGCGACCGATGACCGCCAGCAGTTCGCGACCTTGATGGGCCTGCTCCGGATTGAAGGTGTCGATCACTGCCTTGACAGCCTCGGTCGTGTTGGCGCGGTCCAGCAGTGCTTGCTCAAGGTCGAAGGCCATACGGCCGAACGCGTTGGCTCGGTCAAGCTCAGGCGTGTCGAGATGGCCGCCGGGGGCGTTGCTCGGCAGGGTCGGGGCGAAGGTGGATTTTTTGGTTTTGCTCACGGGATGGTTCTGAGGTTGGGTTAGAAGCGCTTGATCGCGCCGACAGCAGCCGCTTCGGCTTCGGCGTCGGCACGCTGCGCCAACGTGCGGCCGGTGGTTGCGAGCGACCGGATGTCATCGAACGGCGTACGGCACGTTTCGAGTTGCTCGTGTGTGACGTTCGCGAGATGCACGTTGGCGCCAGCGACATCGGCATCGACCAGCAAGGCACGCTGCAGCTTCGCGGCGTTGAACTGGACTCGGCGGAAGTCGCCGTGACTCAGGTTGGTCCCTTGCGCGTTGACGGAATGAAGGTCGGCGCCGGATGCTTTGAGATTGCTAGCGTCGATGCCAGAGATGTGGGCTTGCGTGAGGTCCGCATTGACCAGAGACGCGCCCGTAAGGCATCGCGTGATCGTTGCGCGGGCGAGCTTGGCGCCGTCGAGCTTCGCGTTCTCCAGCGATCCGACGAATGTGGCGCCCTCGGCCTGCATGCCGGTCAGGATGGCGGCGGTCAGGTCGACATCGATCATTCGACCAGTGAAAGACACGCCATCGGCTACAGCCTTCTCGATGGTGCTGCGTGCGTCATGAAGCATGGGTAGCTGCAGCGGGGGCACGAACGGGGAGGAGGCGGTGAGGGTTAGGTACTTGGACATGGGTTCAGTGGTTGGGGGTGGTTGGGTTGGAGAAATCGAAGGCACAGTCGCCCATGCGGCGGCGTCGATGATGGCAACCGTAGAAGTCAGAGATGAGAGTCAGGGGAGATGTCTGCGCGAGATGCGCCGTGTCGGGCGTAGCCCGGGGTCGGCGAGACCGCGCGGGGTCTCAGCGGCGACCTAAACCACGATCATGCGGAAGCATGAAATAGGTCTTTGATGGTCGTAGCCCAGGGGTGGGCGGCGGTCAGGCGGGCCGCATGGTCTTGCGGGTCCGCCGGGTCTGCCAGGAGCCTTGAGGTCCAAGCTCGGCTTCGCCATTGCAGCAAACCCTGTGTATAAGCACGGCGTGTGAAAGCCCAGCATCCATGCGGGTTCCCGGGCGATACACAAATTTGGGGTGCCTTCTTTTTAAGCAAATTCAAGGGCGGTCAGCGATACACAAAGCGAGTCAGAGCGAGCCCATGGAAGCCAATCGGCTGGCTTCCCGTCGATCAACTCTTGCCAGTGAGTAGACGCAGTCGTGTCATCAGTAGCTGGTGAGGCCCTCGGTGTCTTTGGGGCCCCTTGATAGTTCCATGCTTCTGCTGCGCGTACGGCATCGTCAGCCCAGGTCAGTAGGTTGTACCGGCGCACCGACTCGCGCACCAGATGCTCGGTCAGCCCGGGCAGTCGGTCGGCGTTCTCCGCATGCTTTCGGATCGCGGTGCCGCCGATGGCCTGATGCCGCCGCCGGGCGCGGGCCGAGATGATCACGGTGTTCTCTGGCGTGAAGCCCTCGGAGTCAACAAGTCGCGCAAGGATCGGCTGCTGCGGGCTGTCGCCTTCTATGAGGTCGTCCAGTGTGTATACGCAGACTGCGGGCCACGGGAGCAGATGGTCGGGCGTGATCGTCACCGGCAGGTGCCAGATTGCAGCGTAGGGGCGGGCGGCGTCGATCAGCCTCAGGGCCAGCGCCTCAGGCGTTTCCACCGGGGGCGCCTTGCGACGTTTCGCTGCATTGGCGGCCCGCATGCATGCGCTGCAGCGGCCTTGCTTGAACAGCGGGGGACGCGATGCGTCTCGACCAAAAGAATCTAGGGGCAGCACGGAGGCGCACGAGGGGCACCGTTTGTGACCCGTGGGGACGTGGGGCGCTATACGCGGCATGGGTACTCCATGGGTTCAGTAGTGTTCGGAAAAAATGCAGACCCATTGCGGGCCTGCGAGTCATCGGGGGACCCTGGGTCTCACAGCGTGACCAAGGGCCACTTGTCGGGCGGCGTACCGCTCTCGTTTCGTGCGGGTCTTGCACTCGATGCAGTGAGCACCGGGGCCGGTGACCTTGTGCCAGTAGAAGAGCGAGGTTGACTTGTGGAGTCCGCAGGTTCCGCAGGTCTTGTGCGTCAGCCGTGCGTTGTCGTAGAAGGGTGCGGGCATGTTCGTGTGGGTGGTGTGCCGCCGGAGGGCAGCGTGGGCGTGGTGCCTGCGCGGTCGTGTTCGGTGTTAGGAAAAACACAGGGAGAACGCGGGACCATTAGGGTTGCTCACTCTGTACGGGTTTATTCGCAATCAGGGCGGCGACGGTCGTTCTGATGGGCTGAGTCGCGTACATCGCGTCAAGCACGTTGGCTGCCTCGCCCTTGGATAGACTCGCTCCCAACTTGAAGGGAAACACATGTACGGGACAAGGCGCGAGCGGGAGTACCTCTTCTCCACTCAGGACGGGGGAGCAGTTATGCGGGCGCAGATCGCCGCAGCGTGCGCAGAGGCCGATGGTCTGCAAGAGGATCGGCTTCTCAATACGGACGTCGAAGGCCTTGTCGGGTACTTCCTCGAAAAATACGAAGTAACCGTACCAACACTCGACCGTGCGGGGATGGAAGGCAGCCACCATGAGCGCGAGTTCGAACACTTTGATATCTGGGACAAACGGACAATCATGGTCCCGGGCGAGGCGTATGACTTCGAGGTCCCGTTTACCGGTGAGCCCAGCATCTTCAAGATGCAACCCAACGCTTACGACACAAGCCCGCCGCTCGCGGTAGTCGCGGGCAAGACGCTGAGATTTACAGTGGCCGGCCGCACCTTGGCCCCCGAAGCGGTAAAGCAACAGGTCGACATGCTGCTGGATTCAATTGAAAAATACCTCCTATGGCACCAGTCAATGTGGGCCAGCTACCCGGATCAGTTGAGCCGTGAGGTTCGGCAGCGTATTGAGGTTCGTAGCGCGAGGCTTTTGCATCAAAAGGGATCAGTGGCGGCGCTCTCGGGTCTCGGGATCAAGATCAAGGAGAAACCCGGCGATGCACGGACCTTCGTGCCTCCTGTCGTTAAACAGAAGGTGCAGCCGCAGCTTCCGCCGATGAAGCCTTCGCGGCCTCCTGAGCCGACGCTCGACAAAGCCGTCTATGAGAACATCCTCGGCATTGTTCGTGGGGCGGGCCGAAGCATCGAGCAGAGTTCATCTAGGACGCGCAGTCTTGACGAAGAAAGCTTGCGAGACATGTTCCTCGTGCCGCTCAATGCGCATTTCGGCAATGCGACCGGGGAAGCCTTCAACGTCACCGGCAAGACCGATATCTTGATCCGTCACGAGACCGGGAACATCTTTGTGGCAGAGTTCAAAATCTGGGGCGGGGAGAAGCGCTTCATTGCCACAATTGACCAACTTCTCGGCTATCTGTCTTGGCGCGATACGAGGACCGCCATCGTCATGTTCAATCGAAACGCGGGCTTTTCAGGCGTGGTCGCCAAGATGCGCGAATTGGTGAAAACGCACGTCAACTACGTTAACGGGCCGGTACGGCTCGACGAGACGAGCGATAGCTATACGTTCTCGCTGCCTCAGGACAAGGACCGGCACATAACCATTGCGCTCTTGGCTTTCGATCTTGGCGTCAAGCCATAGCCTTCTCGGTGATCCGAATCGCTTATGGGTCTACCTTGTGCGTTCCTATAAAAAAATGAATGAGGACAATGGCTTACGCCTCATTGCAGGTGGACATCCATGACGATATCGGGGTCCACGGTCGACCATAGCGCTCGACAGCGATTCGGTATTCTTCGTACGACGCGATGCGCTCGACGATCTCGGCCGCAACCTGGGCGGTCGGTGGGCCGAAGTCCAGAGGCTGGAACGCGGACTTGACGTTGTAGGCGTCGTCGGGGAATTCCAGCACCGTGCGCGTCGGCCGCACGAAACCATTCCGGCGGTTTCGCTGGGCTCGTTGCGCTTCCCGATCACACGCAGCACAGATGTTGTTACTGACCTGGGCGCCGAACAGATTGGACGGCAAGACCTCGCCCTTGCCGTTGCCCCAGTGGCACCGGCACCAGCGCATGCCCTCGGGGATCACGGCGGGCTTGCTGCGGGTCAAGGTGTGCCGGTATCGGAACGCCTCGGACTCTGCGGCTTTCGTGGCCTCCCGGTCTATGTCGGCCTGCAGGAAGGACGACGGGCGCAGCGGGTACAGCATGGGGACCGGCAGACCCTCACGGATGGCCTTGGCGGTCTGGCGGGCAGCCACGCGCTCTCTGAGCTTGTAGGCGTGTTCCTCCTTACCTCGTGGCGACGTGTCGCGCGTCGAAGTTTTCGCAGTCTTGCGGGTCGTGAGGCTCACTTGGTTCTCAGGAAACTCGGGACCAGCGGGCCCCGGGGCTTCAACGTGTTTCGGGTGTCTGGCCCTCAGTGGACCCGCGTGATGTGCGGCGAGGTCATCGCACGCCATTCCCGCATGCCCGCGAATCTCGCAGCCTTGATCGCCTCTGCGAATTCGGCGCTGGGTTCCACTGACGATCCATCGGCCCCCATGACCGCAGCGCCTACGGGAATGCCTGAGCCCACCAAGATGGACACCAGGGGTCCTGGGGTTCCTGGGGCGCCCTCTGGCAGCGACTCGACGCACAGCGCGGCCCACAGTTGCCCGCAGTCGGTGGCGCCGTACTCGGTAGTGATGGTGCGGTGTGTGCGCTGGACCAGATCACGGCGCAGGGCCTCGATGCGGTTGCGTTGGTCTGCAGTGAAGTCGGCGGGGTTGTGCATTTGCGTGGTCATTGGTTGGTTTTCGGTTTGGCGGTGTTGAGGCCGCGAATTTAGGGGCTTTCCAACCTCTTGTCGTCGAGCGAACTGCGCTCAGTAGAACGCTTCACGACCTTCGCGCAACACCAGGGGCTTATGCTTGACGTCGTTGGTAGACGCGGTGTAGTTCGAACGGGAAAGTCACCCGGTTCAATGAAACACGCACTTCTTCGGGCTTGACGTGCGTGTAGGCCGTGCGGCCTGAACTTCCCCGCGCCGCATGGCCTGTAAGCGCGTCACCCTTCTCCACACCCACGTCAAACGCAGCGAGCCGGCTGCGGATGGTGTGGCGGAATTTATGGTGCCCGTTCAATACTCCAGGAGGTGTGCCAACCGCCTCACGGTAGACCCTCATCCACTCGCCGAACACGTCTCCGGAGGCTACCTTGCCCCCCTTGTGGAATGTTGGGAACAGCTTTGTGTCCCCGGCGTCTTGGCGTGCTTGCACGAACTCCAAGAAGCCGAGGCGGATGCACTCGGCGCTTATAGGCACCTTGCGCCGGCTTTCCTCGGTCTTGACCTTTGAGCCTTCTGCCTCAGCGTGGATGCGGAATAGGTCAATGCCGTTCTCGACCATCACGTCCGCAGTTTCAAGCTGTGCAATCTCACTGATGCGGGCTCCGCACCACAGCGACAGCAGCAGTGCGTAGTAAGCGTCTTGGGGGTCGATCCCCTGGACGACAGGCCATTGCCCCTCGGTGAACAGCTTGGACCCGAACAGCTTCTTAAGCTCTTCGTCAGTGAAGTCTTCGCGCTTTTTGCTGCCCTTCACCTCAAAGTCGGCCAGATCGGGCCATGGATTCTTATCGATCAAGTCCGCACGCACAGCGATGTTCAGCAGCGCTAGGAGACACCCTGCGTAGTTGTGGGCGGTCTTATCACCGAAGCCCCTTGCATCGTTGTCGAGAAGCCATGCCTGCAATGCGAACCCGTGCGCCTTGGTCATCGACTTCAGCGGGTAGTTCTGCCCCGACTTCTCCAGAAGTCTTAAGGCGCGTTCGGTGCGCTCTTGCCCGTCCCTACCGGGCCGGGCACGTTGCATCCACAGGGGCACTACGTCCCGGAGCATCTTCACAGCCTGCGGGGTCCTAGGGGTCTCCTGGGGCACCGCCACAGGCGTCGGCATCGCCGGGGTCTCGACGACGGCCCCTGCGTCCTTCTGGACGGCCCCGGTCCGGGCGCGGGCGTAGCCGTTGAGAGCCGCGTGCAGCGTTGCCACGCCGTCATCGCTTTCCCAGTCGATCGACAGCCCGAGGTGCCTAGCGGCCGCCTCTGCGATTGGTAGGACCGCCAGGAGGTCCCCGGAGGCTATGGCGCCCGCTACGAACTCGACTCGGCGCTTGTTGAGCGCATCGCGAGCAGCACGGACCACCGGAGACAGAGGGGCGAGCTTGGAAACCGGGGCGGGAATCTCGTCTTGGCCGTGCAATTGTTCGATGGCATGCGCAGCGAAGCCCTCGGGGTTCAGATCGTCCTCCTCGACGTAGCCCACACGGACGCCATACGTCATACGGACCGCCCGCGACTTCTCCAGGCGCTCGGCTTGATCAGCTGCCATCTCTGAGGCGTAGACCGCTTGCGCGATGACTTCCCGAAGGGCTGCCGGGATCGTGGCGAGCTTCGGCGGCGCCAGCTGGTGACGCTGGGTATGCCATAGGCGTTCGAACTCGGAGCGCTTTGCTATCGCCCGTACCCGGGCCTCGCCGGGATCTGTCGTGCCTAGGGAGGCATGAAAGCTCAGGCGCTTGCCGCCGTTCAGCGGCTGCAGTTCAAGCGGGCACACTATCCGCAGCCAGTATGTGCGGTTGCGGGGGTATAGGCCGGGGATGTTTTGGACCTTCGCCATGGTCAGGCTCCCTGCGTAGTTGGCGCGGCCACGCTGTTCGCATTTTCGACGCGCTCTCGGGTCACTTCTTGGAATCTAGGGGAGGTCTGAACAGGGGCGCACAAGGGCGCCGGGGGCTTCGAGTCTGAGGCTTTCATGACGTGCTTTCGTGAAGGTTGAACTTCACCAAGTGCACAGGTCAAGTGCTACGCAAATCGGGCTGTAACCCGCATAAAGCCTAGCTTTCCTCGGTAACTCATGGCCTGCCCGGAGGGGATCGAACCCCCGACAACCTGCTTAGAAGGCAGGTGCTCTATCCAACTGAGCTACGGGCAGATTCCGGGCCGGACAGAACAAAAGCTGGTCGGTGCGAAAGGATCCGGGAAGGCCGAATTCTACCTACATCCAAGCCTGGGCCCTCGGCGCCGGAAGGCGATCAGATCTGGACGAAATTGCTGACCGGCTCGAAATTCTCGACGGCCCAGGCGCGAAGCAAGCCGAGCGTCTCGGCTTCCGATTGGCCGAAGGTCTGGTGCTGCGCCAGTGGCGTGGAATTGACCTCGTCCGTGGCACGCGGGGCCCGGCGATTGGGCATCCAGTACAGGGTGGCGGTGTAGGAGACGAGATCCTGCGTGACCTGAACGAGGCCCGTCTGCTTGCCAATCTTCAGTTCGTAGTAGGGCACGGCCAAGCCTGCGTCAGTGAAAGTTGAATTCGACTGTACGCGATGAATTCGCTCCCCCGGGGATTGTTTTCGGCAGCGCGGCCGAATGCCGATGCGCGAGACCCGCGGTGCTATTCGAAGCGTATTTCGGCCACCGTCGGGGCGTCCGGCTCCTTGCTATTCGTATTCGCGAGAGCGCCCTCTTTTCTGAACCAGTAGCGGCAGCCGGTCCTCAAGACCATCGTCACGCACATCAAGCCATCGGCGTCGAGGATCCATGTGCCGGACGCTCTGCCGGGGCCGCTTCGGTTGACAAAATCCACGTGGCCGTCCGAATGGAATTGCCAGCGCGAGACCATTCCACTCGCAAGATTGTTCGAAATGATGGCCCTGCCGATCAAGGTTCTCTCGATATCGGCCTTGCTGAGAAACACACGATCATGGATTGGCACCGGCTCGTCGGCAATGGCAGGTAGGGCTGCGATGCACCACCACATGAGGATGACATGGCGAGCAAACATGGCAGGGCCTGTTCATGAGGTCGCCGGAAGGTCGCTGTTCACGTGCCACGTGCGGCATTCGCCGTCGTTACGTGAAACCAACAAAAAAGCACTACTTTTATGTGCCGAAAATTTCTTTCTGGCCCGGCGGACGGAAAGCAGTTTCTGCAACGCCAATGGCCTCGAAATATAAAACGACATGGTGTGTGCTCCGGTGGCCTCACTCGGCGAGTGTCCGAAGAGTGACGTGGGTCAGGCGCCGGAAGCAGGTTGCCGAGACGCCAGCAACGGCGTGAATTCACTATGCCTGCACCGTTGCCGGCGCGTGTATTGCACGTGTAAGTTGCCACCGTTCGAGGCTGCAAGGCGCTTGGCGCGCAGGGCGTCCGTGGGGCCAAAAGCAAAATGCCTGCAACAACGTAAGTCATTGCAGGCATTCACTTTTTTTGGTCGGGGCGAAAGGATTCGAACCTTCGACCCTCTGGTCCCAAACCAGATGCGCTACCAGGCTGCGCTACACCCCGACAAGCCTTCTATTCTAGCCCGAATAACTGCGCCCTCAGCGCTTCTCGTACTGCGTCTTGCCGAAAAGGATCTCGCGCTCCTTGTCGCCGGTGATCGGCTGGCGCAGGTCGGCCAGTACTTTCACGCCGCGCTGCACGGCGGGGCGAGCGGCAATGCCGTCGAACCAGGCCTTCAGGTGCGGGTAGTCGGTGAGCGTGATGCCCTGGTTTTCCCAGCTGCGCAGCCACGGGAAGATCGCGATGTCGGCAATCGAATAGGTCTTGCCGGCAATGAACCTGTTCTTCGACAACTGCTTGTCGATCACGCCATAGAGGCGCTTGGCTTCGTTGCTGTAGCGCTCGATGGCGTAGCCGATCTTTTCAGGGGCATACATGCGGAAGTGATGCGCCTGGCCGAGCATGGGGCCGACGCCGCCCATCTGGAACATGAGCCACTGCAGAACGTCGTAGCGCTCGCGGTCGGTTTTGGGCAGCAGCTGGCCGGTCTTGCCGGCCAGGTAGACGAGGATGGCGCCCGATTCGAAGAGCGAAATCGGCTTGCCGTCCGGACCGTCGGGGTCGGTGATGGCGGGGATCTTGTTGTTGGGGCTGATCTGCAAAAACTCGGGAGCGAACTGGTCGCCCTTGCCGATGTTGATCGGGCGGGCGTTGTACGGCAGGCCGCACTCCTCCAGCATGATGTGAATCTTGTGGCCGTTGGGCGTGGGCCAGGAATAGACCTCGATGGGCGATGCAGGCATGTCGCGGGCTCCGGTGTTGGGTTGGGTGTGATGCGAGGCAGGCAGCATATACGCGGCCATCCGCACGCGTGCAGCGCCGGGAATTACGCCCGCTCCGCGCCTTCCGGCCCTACCGTCAGGCAACGGCCGAGTTGGACGACAGGTGCTGGTGGATCAGCGCGACCACGGCAGCGCCTTCGCCGATGGCGCCGCCCACGCGCTTGACCGAACCCGAGCGCACGTCGCCCACGGCAAAGACGCCCTGCACGCTGGATTCCAGTGCACTGGCGGCCCGCGCCGGAAAGCCGCTGCTGGCCGCATCGCCCGTCCGCACGAAGCCGTGCTTGTCGACCGAGACGCCGCAGCCGTCGAGCCAACTGGTCTCGGGCTCCGCGCCCACGAAGAGGAAGATGTTGCGCGCGTCGCAGTCGTGTTCGTTGCCCGTGGTCTGGCAGCGCCAGGTCGCGCCTGTCAGTCCTTCGCCGGAATCGCCGTTGAGCTTCACGAGCTGGGTGTGGGGATGCAGTTCGATGTTGGGCGTGGCCTCGATCCGATCGACCAGGTAGCGCGACATGCTGGCCGCGAGCGAGGGGCCGCGCACCAGCACATTGACCTTGGCCGCATGGCGCGACAGGAACACCGCGGCTTGGCCCGCCGAGTTGCCGCCGCCGACCAGTGCAACCTCCTGCTGTGCGCAGAGCTTGGCCTCGATGGCCGAGGCCCAGTACCAGATGCCGCGGCCTTCGAACTCGGACAGCCTCGGCACGTCGGGGCGCCGGTAGCGTGCGCCGCTTGCAATCACCACCGTGCGCGCGTTGATGGCGCGTCCGTCGGCAAGGGCGATGCGCAGGCTGCCCATGGGGTTGTCGCGCGAGCAGTCCAGCGACGTGACCTTGGCCGGAATCAGCATCTCCACGCCGAACTTCTGGGCCTGCACGAAGGCCCGGCCCGCGAGCGCCTGGCCCGAGATGCCGGTGGGAAAGCCCAGGTAGTTCTCGATGCGCGCGCTCGCGCCGGCCTGGCCGCCAAACGCGCGGCAGTCGAGCACGATCACGCGCAGGCCCTCGGAGGCCGCATACACCGCGGTCGCGAGGCCGGCGGGGCCGGCGCCGACCACCGCCACGTCGAACAGCTCGTTGTGCTCCGCGGTGTCGACCATGCCCAGGCAGCGGGCCAGGGCATCCTCGGCCGGGTTGACCAGCACCGAGCCGTCGGGGCAGACGGCAAGCAGCTTGCAGGTGCCGTACTGCTCCAGCAACGCGGCGGCGCCGGGGTCTTCGGCCGCATCGACCAGGTGGTAGGGATGCCCGTTGCGGCGCAGGAAGTTCTCCAGCCGCGCCATGTCGGGCGACTCGGGCTTGCCGATCAGCACCGGCCCGCTGGCACCGGATTCGATCAGCGCCACGCGCCGCAGGATCAGCGCGCGGGTGATGCGCTCGCCAAGGTCGGCTTCCGCCACCAGCAGCGCGCGCAATTGCGCGGGCGGCACGATGAGCGCTTCCACTTCTTCCTCGGCATGGCCGTCGACCAGGGCAGGGCGGCCGCTCAGCTGGCCCACTTCGGCAAGGAACTCGCCGGGCCCCTGGCGCACGATCGGCACCACGTGCCCGAGGCCGTCGCGCTGCGTGACCGCCACCACGCCCTTGAGCAGAACGAACATGCCGGGGCTTGTTTCGCCGGCGGTGAACAGCCGCTCCCCGCGCGCGAAGCGCTGCACCGTTCCGAAGTGCGCGATGCGCGCGATTTCCGTATCGCTCAGGACGGGAAAGGTCTGGTGAAGGCGGTTGTCGAAATTGCTGCTTGCGGCTGTGGCCATTTGAGAAAACTCCATGTCGCGGACCCATCGCATTAGACAACCAAGCGGCCCCAAAACAAGCGGTAACACCGTCATGCAAATGCAATGCCGCTGACATACCCGTTTCACCGCAGGTGCCGAGACTCCCTCAGCAGAAAGGGTCCCCATGAAAGAACTGCCCAACCCGACGTTTCCGCTGTCGCAGATCGGACTGCGCGCCGCCCTGTGGCCCACTCCTGCCGCCGCGCGCACGCCAATGCCCGAGGCGGCCACCGCAGCGCTCGTGCCGCCGGTCGTCGATGCCACCAGGCAAGGCATCACCGTGAGCTGGGCCCGCCACTTGGACGACGTGCGCGCGGCGCAGCGCCTGCGCCACGAGGTGTTCGTCGGCGAAATGGGCGCCCGCGTGAGCACGCCGCTGGCCGGCCACGACATCGACCTGTTCGACGACTTCTGCGAGCACCTGCTGGTGCGCGAGGAACGGACCCAGCAGGTGATCGGCACCTACCGCGTGCTCACGCCGGCCCAGGCCCGGCGCGTGGGCAGCACCTACAGCGACACCGAGTTCGACCTGACCCGGCTGCGCGACCTGCGCGAGCGCATGGTCGAGCTGGGCCGCAGCTGCGTGCATCCCGACCACCGGCAGGGCGGCGTGATCCTTGCGCTGTGGGGCGCGCTGGCGGGCTTCATGCACCGCAACAAGCTCGACACCATGATCGGCTGCGCGAGCATTCCGATGTCGCACAACGGCGTGACCAGCGGCGATGCGGCGGCCAGCATCTGGCGGCAGCTGTCGGCCAGCCACATGGCGCCGATCCAGTACCAAGTGCAGCCGCGCCTGCCGCTGCCGGTCGAGCGGCTCGACGGCGCGCTCGACGTCGAACCGCCCGCGCTCATCAAGGGCTACCTGCGTCTGGGTGCCAAGGTGCTGGGCGCCCCGGCCTGGGACCCGGACTTCAACACGGCAGACCTGCCGATGCTGATGCGCATCGACGACCTGCCGGCGCGCTACCGCAAGCACTTCCTGGGCGCATGAAACCAGCGGCCGCCCGGTCCGGTGCCGGGGCATCCGCCTCATCGCCCGGCACGGGGCTGCCACAAGGCGGCCCGCAGGCGTCACATGGCCGTCACGAAAGCGTCACAAACGAGGATGACACTGTCATATTTCAGCCTACATGTGCTCCCGTGCCGCTTGCCCCAGAATCAGTGCCCATGCAACTTGCTCCCGCTGACCGGACGCCCGCGGTCGCGGCATCGGCGCTCGCGCTGCTCGACCGCGACCACAGCATCCTGTCCTTCAACGAGCGTGTGCTCGACTGGGCCCGCAGGCCCGAAGTGCCGCTGATCGAGCGCCTTCGCTACCTTTGCATCGTTTCATCGAACCTCGACGAATTCTTCGAAGTCCGTGCCGCGCCGCACCTGATTGCCAGCAGCGCCGGCGACCAGAAGGGCGCCTACACGATCGAGTCGTTCGAGCACCTGGCCGAGGCTGCCCACAAGCTGGTGGCACGCCAGTACGCGCTCTACAACGACGAGCTGATGCCAACGTTCGCAAAGCACGGCATCCACATCATTTCGCACGGCGAACGCAATCCGGCGCAGCGCAAATGGGTCAGCGAGTATTTCGAGCGCGAAGTGCGCCCGCTGCTGATCCCGGTCGGGCTGGACCCGGCGCACCCGTTTCCGCAGGTGGCCAACAAGTCGCTCAACTTCATCGTGCGGCTCGGCGGCAAGGACGCCTTCGGCCGCGAGAACCCGATCCAGATCGTCAAGGTGCCGCGCGTGCTGCCGCGCGTGATCCGCATGCCGGCCAAGGTGTCGGACGGCAAGACGCTGTTCGTGGCGCTTTCGAGCGTGGTGCGGGCGCACTTGTCGAGCATGTTCCCGGGGCGCGAGGTCGGCGACTTCTCGCAGTTCCGCGTCACGCGGCATTCCGACCTGGCGGTCGACGAGGAAGACGTCAAGAACCTGCGCACCGCATTGCGCCAGGGGCTGCAGCACAGGCACTACGGGCAGGCGGTGCGGCTCGAGGTGTCAGCCAGTTGCGCGGAGTCGCTCGCGAGCTTCCTGCTGGCGCAATTCAACCTGCCGCCGCAGGCGCTCTACCGCGTGCACGGCCCCGTCAACCTGGCCCGGCTGACCCAGCTGATCGATCTGCTGGAGGAGCCGCAGTTGCTCTTTCCACCGTACTCGGCCTCCTACCCTGTCACGCTGTCGCCGGCGCAGTCGTTCTTCGAGCGGCTGCAGCGCGGCGACGTGCTGATCCACCAGCCCTTCGAGAGTTTCGACGGCGTGCTCGCGTTCCTGCGCGAAGCCGTGCTGGACCCGCAGGTGCTGGCCATCAAGCAGACCATCTACCGCACCGGCACCGACTCGGAGCTGATGGACCTGCTGCGCGAGGCTGTGCGCCGCGGCAAGGAGGTGACGGTGGTGGTGGAGCTCAAGGCCCGCTTCGACGAAGAGGCGAACATCAACTGGGCCGAAATGCTCGAGTCGATCGGCGCGCAGGTGGTGTATGGCGTGGTGGGCCTGAAGACGCACGCCAAGATGCTGCTGGTGACGCGCCGCGAGGGCAAGCAGATGCGCCGCTACGGCCATCTTTCCACCGGCAACTACAACCCGCGCACGGCCAGGCTCTACACCGACATCAGCCACCTGACGGCCGACCCGCTGCTCACGGCCGACATGGAAGCCGTGTTCGTGCACCTGGCAAGCCAGAGCCGGCTGCCCAAGCTCAACCGCATGTGGCTCGCGCCGTTCGACCTGCACAAGAACCTCATCCTGCAGATCGACGCGCTGGGCCTGACCGCCGCCACCGGCGAGCCCACGCGCATCGTCGCCAAGATGAATGCGCTGACCGACGAACAACTGGTGGCCGCGCTGATGCGCGCGGGCCAGAACGGCGTGAAGATCGACCTCATCGTGCGCGGCGCGTGCACGCTGCCCGCGCAGGTGCCGGGCCTGACGGACAACATCCGCGTGCGTTCGGTGATCGGGCGTTTTCTCGAGCACTCGCGTGTCTTCTACTTTCGCAACGGAGAAGAAGAATCGCTCTACCTGTCGAGCGCCGACTGGATGAACCGCAACATGATGCGGCGCATCGAGCTGGCGTGGCCGGTGACCGACCCCAGCCTGCGCCAGCGCCTGATCGACGAATGCCTGGTCGCCTATCTGCACGACGGCCGCGACGCCTGGGACCTGGGAGGCGACGGCATCTACACGCGCGTCGACCACGACACCCACTCCGGCGAGGCCGGCGCATCGCGCGCCATCGAGGCGCACGGCGCGCAGGCCGCACTCATGAACCGGTATGCATCGCGAGGCCATCACCTCGATGCACCCGATGCGTCCAGCAACTGACGATCGAAAGACGATAACCATGGACTTGATCTTCTGGCGCCATGCCGAAGCCGAGGACTGGACCGAGGGCTGCGACGACCTGCAGCGTTCCCTGACCGCGCGCGGCGAGAAGCAGGCCAAGCGCATGGCAAGCTGGCTCGACCGGCAACTGCCCGACGGCACGCGCATCATCTGCAGCCCCGCGCGGCGCTGCGAGCAAACCGCGCTCGCGCTCGGCCGCAAGTACAAGCTGCGCGCCGAACTCGCACCCGACACCACACCCGAGGCGATGCTGGCCGCCGCCGGCTGGCCCAATGGCAAGTCGGTGGTGCTGATGGTCGGACACCAGCCTTCGGTGGGGCAGGCGATTTCGCTTCTTCTCGGGTTGAAGCAGGACAGCTGTCCGGTGCGCAAGGGTTCGCTCTGGTGGATCCGCACGCGCGAACGCGATGGCGACGTGCAGACCGTGGTGGTGACGGTGCAGTCGCCCGAGCTTCTCTGAGGGGCGATCCGCGGGCTGAAAATTTGCCCGAATCTGCAA
The DNA here is from genome assembly GCF_030815975.1 of Variovorax paradoxus. Classification (NCBI taxonomy): domain Bacteria; kingdom Pseudomonadati; phylum Pseudomonadota; class Betaproteobacteria; order Burkholderiales; family Comamonadaceae; genus Variovorax; species Variovorax paradoxus. The sequence goes on along the minus strand of NZ_JAUSXL010000002.1, from coordinate 5,028,381 downwards.
ACTAATTGACGAAATTCGGTGGGCCGCGGCAGTGCTAGGTAGGCACAATGGCTGTGTCAGATGCATTTAGACACAAATTGCATCTGCAACTTACAACCGTGACCCATGAAGACGCTTGTTTCGCTGCTGTTTTCTGCAGCTCTCCTGGCCGGCTGCGCCACGAGCACGCCCGAGCCTGCGCCGGAGGTCGGCCACGACGCCACTCGCTCGATCACCAGGATCGAACTCGTCTACAACGAGCAGGACCAGCTGTCCGTGATGGATGGCGGCGGCTCCGCGATCATGGGCTGGGCCGGGGTTTTCGGGCCGGTCGGCACGTTGGTGGCCCTTGGCGTCGAGGTCGGCACCCGGGTGACGATGGCCAGCCGCATCGAGCGGCGCAGCAAGGAGTTCACGGCGGCCGTGAAAAACAGCGGAGCGATGCCGCTCAATCGGCAGTTTGCCGAGCAGCTGGCGGCGCGGCTGCGGGCCGGCGGACGCGAAGTGAAGCTGACACCCGCCGCGCGCGTGGACGGCGAGCTCGCCCGCATGCAGGCGCCTGGATTCGAGCCCACTCCGGGCTACAGCACACTGCTCGTGCGCGTCACCACGACCTACGGGGCGCCCGACATGACATCGAGCTTCAAGCCCTTCGTGGCGATCGAGCAGTCGCTCCAGGACGAGCAGCAGGCCGTTCTTCACCAGACCACCCATACCTCAGACCTGGAGGAGCCGGCCTACTTGGCGTACGACGGTCTGCTGCAGGACACGGCCAAGGCCCAGGAAGGGCTGCGGCAAGGGCTGGCCGGGATCGTCCAGCCCGCCTATGCCGGCATGTTCGGGGAAGACGAGCGGCCGCGCCTCGCCGGCCCGGAAAGCACGCGGACCGCCGGACTCGAACCGAAGTGACGCAGCGCGGATAGCTGCGCGTCCCGCGCGTGCGGCAGGCGCTTTGTCGTGGCCGCGGGCGGGGGTGGCGGGGCGCTTGTCTCCCGGCAAAAAGTGCGCACCGCTCATGTGCGCGGGCAGCGTGATTCCTACAGTGACTCCACCTCGGCCACCTCGGCCACATCACTGGGGAACACGCATGAAACTGCTCAACCCGCTCCCAAGAAGCTTCATGGATCTGCTGCGCCTGGACGCGGGCATGTCGTTGCAGAAGCTGGCTTCCTGCTTGTCGCCACCGCCCTGCTGGTGGGGTGTGCGGCCGACGCGGCCAGGCCCAAGCTGCAGGCGCGCCAGGATGCCACCCGGTCGGCCGCGAAGGTCGAGCTCGTCTACAACGAGGAAGACCAGCTGATCGTCACCGATGGCGGCGGTTCGGGGCTCACGGGCTTTGCCGGGCTGCTTCTGGGGCCCATCGGCGCGCTGCTGGCCCTGAGCATCGACACCAACAGCCGCATGACGATGGCCGCCCGGACCGACCAGCGCAGCAAGGAGTTCACGGCGGCGGTCAAGGACAGCGGCGCGGCCATGACGCTCAACAGGCAGTTCGCGCAGCAGCTGGCGGCGCGCCTGCGCGAGAGCGGCCGCGAAGTGAAGCTGACGCCCTTCATGCGCGCCACCGGACAGGCCGCCGAGATGAAGGTGCCGGAGCTCCAGCCCATGCCCGGCTACAGCACCTTGATCCTGCGGATCACCACGGCCTACGGCGCGGCCGATGCGACCTCGAGCTTCAAGCCCTTCATCTCGGTGGAGCAGCTGCTCAGGGACGAGCGGCAGTCCGTCGTGCACCAGACGGCCCATACCGCCGACGTGATCGAGCCCACCTATTTCAGCTACGAGGGCCTGCTCAAGGACACTGCGGTGGCCCACGAGGGACTGAAGCAGGGGCTGGACCGGATCGTGCAGCCTGCCTACGCCGGCATGTTCGGGGGCGACCAGCCGCGCGCCGTGCCGGCGGAAACCACCCGCACCGCTGGCCTCGACGCAAGGTGAGGCGGTTCAGGCCCCGCTGAGCTCCACGCGCCAGCTGCTGGTCTTCTGCCACGCCAGCACTTCCTCGCGCAGCAGGTGCGCGGACTGCGGATAGGCCTCGGTCCAGTCGGGCGCGCAGGCGATCGTGAAGGCCCTGGCGCCCAGTGCCGCAAGATGCAGCGCCCGCGGATCGGGATCCCGGCGCGCATGGCACAGGATCACCGCCAGGCGCAGTGAGAGCAGCTGCATCACGAAGGTCTCGTCCTCCAGTGCGGCGTCGAGCTTGCGCAGCTTCCCGCGCTGGCCCAGCACCAGCTGGCCGAGCGCATGCAGCTCGTTGACCGCGAAGCCGGGGGCGTCGGTGTTGTCGAGGATGTAGGCGCCGTGCTTGTGATAGTCGCTGTGCGAGACCAGCGTGCCGATCTCGTGCAGCTGCGCCGCCCAGCCGAGCTTGCGCAGCGCACGGCCGGCGCGGCTGCCCGGGCTGCCGCCGCGCGCCGCGGGGGTGAGCTGCACGAACAGGGCCGCCGCTGTTTCGCCGACCCGTCTTGCCTGGGCGGTATCGACCGAGAACCGGCTCGCCAGCCGCGCCACGGTGGCCGTGCGCATGTCGGCCACGCTCTCGTCGCGCTCCAGCAGCTCATAGAGCACGCCGTGGCGCAGCGCGCCCTGGGCCACTTTCATTTCGTCGATGCCGAGCAGGTCGAACACCGCGCGCAGCACGCTCACGCCGCCGCCGATGACGGGCTTGCGGTCGTCGCGCATGCCGTCCATGCGCAGCTTGTCGGTGCTGCCGGCCTTCAGGAGGCGGTCGACCAGCCAGTCGAGGCCGTCGCGGGTGATGAGCCCGGGCTCGCCGCCCGCCGCGGCCAGCACGTCGCCGACGGCGCCGATGGTGCCGGAGGCGCCATAGGCCACGTCCCACTGGTCGCGGGTATAGCTCGACAGCGCGTCGTCGAGCACCGCCTTGGCGGCCACCTCGGCGGCGCGGAACGCGCTTTGGGTAAAGAGGCCTTCCCCGAAGTGCTTCATCGACCAGGCGACGCTGCCCACGCGGTACGACTCCATCAGCTCGGCGTCGAGCGCGCGGCCGATGATCATTTCGGTGGAGCGCCCGCCGATGTCCACGACCAGCCGGCGTTCGCGGTCCGAGGCATCGGTGTGCGGCAGCATGTGCGCCACGCCTTGGTAGATGAGGCGCGCTTCTTCCCGGCCCGGGATCACGTCGATGCCGAAACCCAGGATGGTGCGCGCGCGCAGCAGGAATTCTTCGCGGTTGCGTGCCTCGCGCAGCGTCTGGGTGGCGACGGCGCGCACCTGCGAGCGCTTGAAGCCGGCCAGCCGTTCGCCGAAACGCGCGAGCGCGTCCCAACCCCGCTGCATGGCCTCGGCCGTGAGATTGCGGGCGCTATCGAGGCCGTTGCCCTGGCGCACCGTTTCCTTCAGGTACTCGGTGCGGTGGATCTGGCCGTGGTCGACCTGTCCGATTTCGAGCCTGAAGCTGTTCGAGCCGAGATCGACGGCGGCGAGGCGGGTGCCGTTTTGCATGTAGTTGTCGTGAAGAAGGCGGGTGGCTTCGATCGTAGCGCCGTGGCGGGCGCGCGGCCTCCCGAATCGCCGGTGGCGAGGCTCGCAAGGCTAGGCGCGGCGAATGACGGTTGTGTGACAGCGTCACACAAGCCGCAGGGAAAGAGCGGCATTTTCCCTCGACAGCGGGGTGTCACACCGATGTCACACAAGCTTTCTAGAGTCCGTTCCAAGCCCGAAAGGGACTACTTCTTACTTCTCAAGGAAGCCTCCATGAAAACGACTTTCAAGTTTGCAGCCGCCGGCCTCGTGGCCGCGGTCTTCGCCCAGGTGCCCGCTTTTGCGCAAGACGTGACCGGCGCTGGCGCCAGCTTCCCGGCGCCGCTGTACGCCAAGTGGGCCTCCGATTTCAACAAGGCCACCGGCGTCAAGATCAACTACCAGTCGGTCGGCTCGGGCGCCGGCCTGAAGCAGATCGAAGCCAAGACGGTCGATTTCGGTGCTTCCGACGCACCCCTGAAGGACGACGAACTCCAGGCCAAGGGCCTGATGCAGTTCCCCACCGTCATCGGCGGCGTGATTCCGGTGGTGAACATTCCCGGCATCAAGCCGGGCGAGCTGAAGCTCAACGGCCAGGTGCTGGGCGACATCTACCTGGGCAAGATCACCAAGTGGAACGACCCCGCCATCAAGGCGCTGAACGGCTCGCTGGCGCTGCCGGACGCCGCCATTGCGCCGGTCCGCCGCGCCGACGGCTCGGGCACCAGCTTCCTGTTCACCAACTACCTGAGCAAGGTCAACGCCGAGTGGAAGACCAAGGTGGGCGAGGGCACGGCCGTGAACTGGCCGACCGGCGCGGGCGGCAAGGGCAACGAAGGCGTGGCCGCGTTCGTGAACCGCCTGCCCAATTCGATCGGCTATGTGGAATACGCCTACGTCAAGCAGAACAAGATGACCTACGCCCAGCTGCAGAACGCGGCCGGCAACTTCGTCTCGCCCGAGGACACGGCCTTCAAGGCCGCCGCCGCCGGCGCCGACTGGAACAAGAGCTTCTACCAGGTGCTGACCAACCAGGCCGGCAAGGACGCATGGCCCATCACCGGCGCCACTTTCATCCTGTTGCACAAGGTGCAGGACAAGCCCGCCAACGCGACCACCGTGCTCAAGTTCTTCGACTGGGCCTACAAGGGTGGCGACAAGACCGCCGACGATCTCGACTACGTGCCGATGCCCGATGGCGTGAAGGCCACCATCGCCAAGGCATGGGGTGAAGTGAAGGACGCATCGGGCAAGCCGGTCGCGTTCAAGTAAGCCACCCCCATCAAGCCCAGGACGGCGCCCATGAGCAGCACTTCGCTCGAGGATGCGCCGCTTTCGTCATTGCCGGAGCGACCCGTGTCATCCACTTATCCTGCTTCCGCATCCACGCTCGACCTCGCGTCCGAACGCGGCCGCGCCGCCGCACCGCCGCCCGCCAAGGCACCGCGTTCGGGCCCCATGGCCGACCGGCTGTTCGGCTGGGCCGCCAAGGGCGCCGCGCTGCTGACGCTCGCGATGCTGATCGGCATCCTGGTGTCGCTGATTGCCGGCGCATGGCCCGCCATCTCGAAGTACGGCCTCGGCTTTCTGACCAGCAGCGTCTGGGATCCGGTGCAGAACGAGTACGGCGGCCTGGTCATGATCTACGGCACGCTGGCCACCTCGATCATCGCGCTGGTGATCGCGGTGCCGGTGAGCTTCGGCATTGCGCTGTTCCTGACCGAACTCTCCCCCAACTGGCTCAAGCGCCCGCTGGGCACGGCCATCGAACTGCTCGCCGCCGTGCCGTCGATCGTGTACGGCATGTGGGGCCTGCTGGTGTTCGGCCCGATTCTTTCCACCTGGGTGCAGCAGCCGCTGCAGAAGCTGCTCGCCGGCGTGCCGTACCTTGGCGCGCTGGTGTCCGGCCCGCCCGTGGGCATCGGCATTCTCTCGGCCGGCATCATCCTCGCGATCATGATCATTCCGTTCATCGCCTCGGTGATGCGCGACGTGTTCGAAGTGACGCCGCCGCTGCTCAAGGAGTCGGCCTACGGCCTCGGCTCCACGACCTGGGAAGTGGTCTCGAAGGTCGTGCTGCCCTATACCAAGGCCGGCGTGGTCGGCGGCATCATGCTCGGCCTCGGCCGGGCGCTGGGCGAGACGATGGCGGTCACTTTCGTGATCGGCAACATGAACCAGCTCAACTCGCTTTCCGTGTTCGAGGCGGCCAACAGCATCACTTCGGCACTTGCCAACGAATTCGCAGAAGCCGGCGCGGGCCTGCACCAGGCTGCGCTGATGTACCTGGGGCTGGTGCTGTTCTTCATCACCTTCGTCGTGCTGACGCTCTCGAAGGTGCTGCTGGCCCAGATGAAGAAGAGCGAAGGGACGAAATCGTGAGCACTGCCCAAAGTCTCCTGAACGCCAAGGCGCTCGCCGAAACGCGCCAGGCCAAGTTTGCCGCGCGCAATCGCGTCAACAAGATCGCGCTCACGCTGTCGCTCGCGGCGATGGTGTTCGGCGTGTTCTGGCTCGTCTGGATCCTGTGGGAGACGCTGCGCCTGGGCCTTGGCGGCCTGGCGCTCGCCACCTTCACCGAAATGACGCCGCCGCCCAACGAAGCGGGCGGCATCGCCAACGCGATCTTCGGCTCGTTCGTGATGGTGGCGCTGGCCACCTTCGTGGGCACGCCGATCGGCATCATGGCCGGCATCTACCTGGCCGAGTACAACCCCAAGGGCTGGCTGTCGTCGGTGACTCGCTTCGTCAACGACATCCTGCTGTCGGCGCCGTCGATCGTGATCGGCTTGTTCGTCTATGCCGTGGTGGTGGCGTACTTCAAGACCTTCTCGGGCCTGGCCGGTGCGCTGTCGCTCGCGCTGATCGTGATTCCGGTGGTGATCCGCACCACCGAGAACATGCTGCAGCTGGTGCCTCCCGGTTTGCGTGAAGCAGCCTATGCATTGGGCGCACCGAAGTGGAAGGTCATCCTGAGCATCACGCTGCGTGCGGCACGCGCCGGTGTGGTCACGGGCGTGCTGCTGGCGGTGGCGCGCATCGCGGGCGAAACCGCGCCGCTGCTCTTCACCGCGCTGAACAACCAGTTCTGGACCGCCGACGTGAGCCAGCCCATGGCCAGCCTGCCGGTGACCATCTTCAAGTTCGCGATGAGCCCGTACGAAAACTGGCAACAGCTGGCCTGGGCCGGCGTGTTCCTGATCACCGTCGCCGTGCTCGCCCTCAACATCCTGGCGCGGGTCCTCACGCGCAACAAACTCTGATTCAAGAAGAAGTAGCAACCATGCCAATTACCGCCGCACAACCGTCGCGCTCGAAGATCTCGGTCAAGGACCTGAACTTCTACTACGGCAAGTTCCATGCGCTCAAGGGCATCAACCTCGAGATTCCCGAGAACAAGGTGACGGCCTTCATCGGCCCGTCGGGCTGCGGCAAGTCGACCCTGCTGCGCACCTTCAACCGCATGTTCGAGCTCTACCCCGAGCAGCGCGCCGAGGGCACCATCGCGCTGGACGGCGAGAACCTGCTCACGTCCAAGCAGGACGTGGCGCTGATCCGCGCCAAGATCGGCATGGTGTTCCAGAAGCCCACGCCGTTCCCGATGTCGATCTACGACAACATCGCCTTCGGCGTGAAGCTGTTCGAGAACCTGAGCGCCAGCGAAATGGACGACCGCGTCGAATGGGCGCTCAAGAAGGCAGCGCTCTGGACCGAAGTGCGCGACAAGCTGCAGCAAAGCGGCTCGGGCCTCTCCGGCGGCCAGCAGCAGCGCCTGTGCATTGCACGCGGCATTGCGATCAAGCCCGAGGTGCTGCTGCTCGACGAGCCGTGCTCCGCGCTCGACCCGATCTCGACCGCGAAGATCGAAGAGTTGATTGCCGAGCTGAAAAACGAGTACACCGTGGTCATCGTGACGCACAACATGCAGCAGGCTGCACGGTGCAGCGACTACACCGCGTACATGTACCTGGGCGACCTGATCGAGTTCGGCGCGACGGAACAGATGTTCTTCAAGCCGCAGCGCAAGGAGACCGAGGACTACATCACCGGCCGTTTCGGCTGATGCCAAGGAGCACACATGACTGAAAAACATCTCTCCAGCCAGTTCGACAGCGAACTCAACGGCGTTTCGTCGCGCGTGATGGAGCTCGGCGGCATGGTCGAGGCGCAGATCCACCAGGCGATCTACGCGCTGCTGCAGTTCGACCCCGAGGCCGCCGACCGCGTGATGGAAACCGAGACGCGCGTCAACGCCATGGAGATCGAGATCGACCGCGAGCTGTCGTCGATCATCGCGCGGCGCCAGCCGACGGCGCGCGACCTGCGCCTACTGATCGCCATCTCCAAGACCACGGCCAACCTCGAGCGCGTGGGCGACGAGGCCAACAAGATCGCGCGCATGGTCAAGTCGATCATCGAGAGCGGCTCGGCCCGCGCGCTGCCTTCGAGCGAACTGCGCATTGCGGCCGACCTGGCGTCGGGCCTGCTGCGCACCGCGCTCGATGCGTTCGCGCGGCTGGACACGGCCGCGGCGCTGTCGATCCTGAAGGACGACGACCTGATCGACAAGGAGTTCGACGGCTTCGTGCGCAAGCTGGTCACCTACATGATGGAAGACCCGCGCACGATCTCCGCCAGCCTCGACCTGCTGTTCCTGGCCAAGGCCATCGAACGCATCGGCGACCACGCCAAGAACATCGCCGAATTCATCATCTACATCGTCAAGGGCGCCGATGTGCGGCACACTTCGATGCAGGAAATCGAGTCGGCGCTGAAGTAAGAACAGCGGCAAGATTCCAAAGAAAGCATGAAGAAACCCCGAGTCCTGATCGTCGAAGACGAGTCCTCGATCGCCGAACTGATCGCCGTCAACCTGCGCCACAACGGCTTCGAGCCGATCTGGTCGGAAGACGGCGCGGCGGCGCAACGCGAGATCGATGCCTTCCTGCCGGACCTGATCCTGCTCGACTGGATGCTGCCGGGCCAGAGCGGCCTGCAGCTTGCGCGCCAGTGGCGCAAGGACCCGCGCACCAAGGCCATCCCCATCCTGATGCTCACGGCGCGCGGCGACGAGCCCGACAAGGTGGCCGGCCTCGACGCGGGCGCCGACGACTACATCACCAAGCCGTTTTCCACGCAGGAAATGCTCGCGCGCATCCGCGCCGTGCTGCGCCGCCGCGCGCCCGAGGTGGTGGCCGAGCGCGTGGAGATCGGCGAGCTCGCGCTCGACACCGCCACGCACCGCGTCACCTGGCAGGGCAGCGCGCTCAAGGTCGGGCCGACCGAATTCAAGCTGCTGGCCTACCTGATGCAGCACGCCGAGCGCGTGCACAGCCGGGCGCAGTTGCTCGACAAGGTCTGGGGCGACCACGTCTACATCGAGGAGCGCACGGTCGACGTGCACGTCAAGCGCCTGCGCGAATCGCTGGGCGCCGCCTCGCCCATGGTCGAGACGGTGCGCGGCGCCGGCTATCGCCTGACGGCCCAAGTCACGGTTTGACCTGCGCCGCGTCCACGGGCCGCGGGCGCGGATAATCGCCCGCCATGCCTTTCCGTATTGCTACGTTTCTAATAGCGTCCCTGGCAATGGGAGCGGGCGCTGCAGCCATCTTTGGCTGGAGATTCGGGTGGCTGGGCGCCTGGCTGGGCGCGGCGCTGTGGCTCGCGCTCGATGCGTGGCGTGCCGAGCGCCTGCTCAAGGTGCTGCGCAACAACGCGGCGGGCCTGCCGACCCGCGGCGCCGGCGTGTGGGGCGAACTCTCCGAGCGCATCCGCAAGCTGCTGCGCGACCGCGAGCAGCAGACCCGGCAGGCCGAGGACCGCCTGCAGGAATTCCTCGCCGCCATCCAGGCGTCTCCCAACGGCGTGATCCTGCTCGACGAGCAGGGCCGCATCGAGTGGTGCAACCAGACGGCGGCCAGCCAGTTCGGCATCGATGCCGAGAGGGATCTGCTGCAGCATCTCGCGAACCTCGTCCGCGACCCTGCCTTCGTGGCCTACCTGGCCTCGTGGAACTACAGCCGCGACGTGGTCATCGATGCCTCCGGCCTTGGGCAGGGCCACCAGCGCAGCCATCCGGCGCGCCTGTCGGTGCAAGTGCATCCCTATGCGGGCAATCGCCGCATGCTGCTGACGCGCGACATCACCGCGGTCGAACAGGCGGAAGCCATGCGGCGCGACTTTGTCGCCAACGTGTCGCACGAGATCCGCACGCCGCTCACCGTGCTGGCGGGCTTCGTCGAAACTCTGCAGAACCTGCCCCTCGATGCGGACGAGCGCGCGCGCTATCTCTCGCTCATGAGCCAGCAGTCGCACCGCATGGAAACGCTGGTCAACGACCTGCTGACGCTCTCGCGGCTCGAAGGCAGCGCGGCGCCATCGGGCAACCAGTGGATCCGCATCCGTGCGCTGCTTGCCCAGTGCGAAGACGAGGGGCGGGGGCTGTCGGGCCGGCTCGCGCCGCAGGGCCACCGCCTTTCGTTCAGCATCGAGGCCGAATCCGAAATTTCGGGCGCGCCGACCGAACTGCAAAGCGCCATGTCGAACCTGCTGAGCAACGCCATCCGCTACACGCCCGGCGGCGGCGAAGTGGCGGTGATCTGGCGGCTGCTGCCCGACGGGCGCGGCGAATACGCGGTGCGCGATACCGGCCCCGGCATTGCCGCCGAGCACATTCCGCGATTGACCGAGCGCTTCTATCGCATCGATCGCAGCCGCTCGCGCGAAACCGGCGGCACCGGCCTGGGCCTGGCCATCGTGAAGCACATCGCGCAGCGGCACGGCGCCGAACTGCGCATCGAGAGCACGGTGGGGAAGGGCTCGCGCTTCACCTTGGTGTTCCCGGCGACCCGCGTGCGGGAAGCGCGGCTTCTAGCGAAGTGAGCGGCGCATCGTCCAGCGCAGCAGCGCGCCGAACAGCAAGGCCGTGACCGCGAGCGCTCCCGCGCTCATGAGCCAGAACGCCAGGGGCGACTGCATCGCGGGCCATGGCCCCAGGCCGCGATAGGCCAGCAGGTAGCTGCCGCCGAGGCCAAAACCCCACAGCAGCGTGCAATAGGCGAGCAGCGGCAGCAACGTGACGCGGTAGCTGCGCAGCACGAACACGCACAGCGTCTGCAGCGCGTCGGCAAAGTGATAGGCCGCCACCACCAGCAGCAGCGCCGCGGCGAGCGCGATGACTGACGGGTTGTCGGAATACACATGGGCCAGCTTGAAGCGCAGCGCCACCATGGCGCCTGCGAAGAACAGTGCGCAAAGGGCGGTGAGTTCGAAGCCCATGCGGCAGGCGCGGCGGGCCTTGGCCGCATTGCCGGCGCCGAGCCAGAAGCTCACGCGCGCGCTGGTGGCAATGGCCAGCGAAAGCGGCACCATGTAGGCCACCGCCAGCAGGTTCGAGGCAATCTGGTGCGCGGCGGCCGCAGCCGTGCCCAGGCGCGCAATGAACAGTGCCATCAAGGTGAACGAAGTCACTTCCACCAGCACGGCCAGGCCGCCGGGGATGCCCAGGCTCGCGAACTGGCGGATCTGGCGCCAGTCGGGCGCCTCGATGCGCTCCCAGAGGCGGTAGTCGCGGTAGAAGGCGCTGCCGCGCAGCAGCCACACGGCACAGGCCAGCATGGCCCAGTTCACGCACAGCGTGGCCCAGGCGCAGCCCACCAGGCCCATGGCCGGCAGGCCGGCGCCGCCAAAGGCGAACCAGACCGACAGCGGCAGCTTCACGCACAGCGAGCCCAGCTGGAGCCAGGTCACGACCTGCGGCTTGCCCAGGCTCTGGTTCAGGGTACTGAACAGGCGGAACAACAGGGCCGGCGGCAGTGCGAAGGCGAGCACCGCCAGGTAGGTTTCCACTTCGCCGCGCATTGCGGGCGGCACCTGGGTCCAGCGCAGCACCGCGCCCGGCAACAGCAGCACGGCCATGCCGATGGCGATGGTGATGGCACTCAGGTAAAGCGACTGCCGTACCGAGCGGCCGACCTCGCTTCGTCGGTCCGCGCCGTGCAGCTCGGCCCAGACCGGCAGCAGCGCCTGCAGCACGCCCATCAGCGAGACGAACACGCTGATGAAGACGGCCGCGCCC